>NZ_JBIDDQ010000011.1:0-227358 GCF_043195415.1 Streptomyces sp. Y7 | reverse complement strand
GGAGGCCGATGTCGATCGTCTCGGCGCGCAGGGCGGCCAGTTGCGGTGCCGTGGTCATCTCCCTGATGTCCAGGTGGACCTCGGGGTAGTGCTCGCGGTGGGTGCGCAGCAGGCCCGGCAGGACGGTGAGGGCGAGGGAGGCCGCGAAGCCGATGCGGAGGGTGCCGGTGCGGCCGGTGGCGACGGCGCGGGCGGCGGTGAGGCCGTCCGTGAGGGCGGTGAGGGCGTGGCGGGCGGCCGGGAGCAGGGCCTGACCGGCGGGGGTGAGGGCGATGCGGCCGGGGGTGCGGGTGAACAGGGGGTGGCCGACCTTGGCCTCCAGGCGGCGGATCTGCTGGCTGAGGGGCGGCTGGGCGATGCCGAGGCGGGCCGCGGCGCGGCCGAAGTGGAGTTCTTCGGCGAGGACGGTGAAGGCGTGCAGTTGGGGGAGGGGGAGTTCGGGGCGCTCCGGGTCTTCGGCGGCCATATCTCCAGGGGTATCACGGGGCCGTCGGAGAGGTATTAGACGTATGCGTGCGCGCGACCTAGCGTTCCGGGCATGACGGAGCGGCAGGTGGTGCGGCGGGCGGTGCTCAGCGGGTCGACCTTCGAGGAGGAGATCGGGTACGCGCGTGCCGTGGTCGACGGGGACTGGGTGCATGTGTCGGGGACGACCGGGTTCGACTACGCGTCGATGACGATCTCCGAGGACGTGGTGGAGCAGGCGGAGCAGTGCCTGCGGAATGTGGGGGCCGCGCTGGCGGAGGCGGGCAGTTCGTTCGCCGAGGTGGTGCGGGTGCGGTATCTGCTGCCGGAGCGGGCGGACTTCGAGCCGTGCTGGCCGGTGCTGCGGCGGTACTTCGGTCAGGTCCGGCCGGCGGCGACGATGATGGTGTGCGGGCTCGCGGATCCTCGTATGAAGATCGAGATTGAGGTGTACGCGCGCAGGGGAAATGGCACGTGTGTCTGATCTTCGGATTGTTCCGGTGGACGGCGAGGCCATGCTGGTGGAGTGGCGCCACGTCCACAACGTGATCGTCCCTCCCGCGGCCATGGATCTGAGTGAGGTGCGCAGGCGCAGCAGGCGGTACCGGCTGCGGAACGCGTACGTGGGTGATGTGCTCGTCGGTTGTTCGACCGTGCGGCCGCCGGAGGGCCGGGACGCGGTGGCGACGGTGGTCGCGCGCGTGCTGCCCGAGTACCGGGGGCACGGGTACGGCACCAGGCTGTTCCGGCACGGGCTCGCGTACGCGCGCGTGCTGGGTGCCAAGGCGATCGAGACGTGTGTGGCGGCCGACAACGAGGACGGGCTGCGGTTCGCGAAGGCGCGCGGGTTCGTCGAGAAGAAGCGGTACGTGGCGGACGGGGGGCCGGATCTGTGGGTGGATCTGCGGTTGGCGTAGGCGCACCTCGGCCCGTACAACGATTCCTTCAATCTTGGGGAACTCGGTGTGTGCTGGGTCACGTTCCAGTTAGATGATTGCAAGTGAGCGAACCGACGTGGAGTACGTACGGACGCGGCTTGGCAGGGGGTCCAGGTGAGTGCTTCCCGGCGTAGTGGGACCACCGACGAGCTGGGACCGGACGAACCCGAGCGGGACGGTCCGGACGGTTCGGCGGCTTCGGAGGGTTCGGCAGGCGGCTCCGATCTGTTGGCAGCGCTGCTGGACGGGATGGACGCGGCCCTGTGCGCCTTCGACGGGGACGGGGTCGTCACGCACTGGAACCGTGAGGCGGAGCGGATCCTGGGCTGGACCGCGGCCGAGGCGGTGGGCCGGCACGGGTTCGCCGGGTGGGCGGTGCGTGAGGCCGACGCCGAGGAGGTGGAGGGGCGGCTGATGTCCGCCATGGAGGCTCCGGGGCGGCAGGTGCACGAGTTCGCGCTGCTGACGAAGGACGGCGGGCGGGTGCTCGTCCGTACGCAGTCGGCGGCCGTTCGAGGGCCCGACGGGAAGCCGGCGGGGGTGTACTGCGCGTTCAGCGAGGTGCACGCGCAGATCGATCTGGAGCGGTCGATCGCGTTGAGCGAGGCTCTGTTCGAGGACGCGTCGTGGGGTGTGGTGCTGGTCGACGCGGATCTGCGGCCGGCGGTTGTGAACGCTCACGCGGCTCGTGCGCTGGGCATCGGGCGTACGTCGGTGCTGGGGCGGCCGCTGGGTGAGCTGCTCGCGCAGGGTGTCGAGGAGTTGGAGAGCGCGCTCACGCATGTCCTGGCGGAGGGTGCGCCGCCGGCGCCGGCGGAGATCTGGGTGAGTGTGCGCACGCCGGACGGTGAGCGGCGTCGCTGCTGGCGGTGCGGTTTCGTACGGCTGGCTTCGCCGCTGGCGGAGGAGCCTGTTCCGCTGGGGGTGGGCTGGCTCTTCCAGGACATGACGGAGGCGAAGCAGGCGGAGCAGGAGGCCGCGATGCTGCGGTTCCGCGCGAATCAGCTGCACCGTGCCGCACGGGCCGCCGCCGAGTGCGAGGACCCGGCGGAGGCGGCGACGGTGCATCTGGACTTCGCGCTGGCCGGGTTCGCCGATCATGCGCTGATCGACCGGGTCGCGGGCGGTGCGGTGGCCGATACGGCGGGCGGGGAGGCCGAGGATCCCGTACGGCTCGTCCGGGTCGCCGTGACACCGTCCGGTGCGCCGGGTCCGAGCCGGCTCGGCGGGGAGGCCGGGTTGCCCGTGCGGTACGCGGAGGGGCATCCGGCGTTGCAGTGCGTGGCGCGGGCGGGTTCGGTGCGGGCGGAAGCGGGCGATCTGCCGCCGCAGCGGGCGCGCGAGTGGGCCGTGGCCCGCCAGTGGCCGGCCGACGCGGTGCACGTGCTGTGCGCGGTGCTGCGCAGCCGTGGCCGGACGCTGGGCGTCGTGACGTTCCTGCGCGGCTCGGGCCGGACCGCTTTCGGCCGCGGCGACGCCGTGTACGCGGAGGACGTGGCCGTACGGATCGCTTCGGCGCTGGATCTGGCGGGGGCTGTGGAGCGGGAGTAGGCACGGCCGACGCGGCCTTCGGCGCCGGTGTGGTGCTGCGCCCGTCCCGGCTCAGTGCCGGTGGAAGATCCGTCCCGGCTCAGTGCCGGTAGAAGATCCGGTCCCCGTACTTCTCGAACACGCGGGCGTTCCAGTCGTGGCCGCCGTCCACGTTGCCCGAGCGCAGGAGCGGGGGCTCGATGCCGCGGCCGGCCAGGGAGGCGGCCGCGGTGGCCATGACGGCCTGGAGGAGGGCCGAGGTGACGACGGTGGACGCGGGGGCGAAGGGGGCGGGGATGGTGTCGAGGGTGAGTTCCGCGTCGCCGATCGCGATCCTCGAGTCGAGGACGATGTCGCAGTGGTCCTTGAGGTAGGTGCCGGAGGCGTGCCGGGACGTCGTCTGCGAGGCGTACGCCACCGAGGTCACGCCGATGACCTTGATGCCGCGGGCGCGCGCGGCCGTCGCCATCTCCACGGGGAGGGCGTTGCGGCCGGACAGGGAGATGATCACCAGGGCGTCGCCGTCGCGGAGGGGGGAGCTGTCCAGGACCACGCTCGCGAGGCCGTCGACGCGTTCGAGGGCGGAGCCGAGGGTGGCGGGCATGACGTCGACGCCGACGACGCCGGGCACGGCCAGCAGGTTCATCAGGGCGAGGCCGCCCGCGCGGTAGACGATGTCCTGGGCGGCGAGGGAGGAGTGGCCCGCGCCGAAGGCGAAGAGCCGGCCGCCGGCGGTGACCGTGTCGGCGAGCAGGGTGCCGGCCGCCTCGATGTTCTCGGCCTCCTCGTCACGGACCCGCTGGAGCAGGCCGATCGCGGCGTCGAAGAACTGGTCGGCCGGCGTGCTGTCGCTCATGCGGTGCCCTCCCGGGTCGCGGATGCGAATGTGTCGCGGATCACCGTGCGGTCTGGACCAGTGCGGTGTCAATACGGTGCGTGTGCCCGTGACGCCTGTGCGGGTTCGGCGGGGTGGGCGCAGCGCCCGCGGCGGGTCGCTGCCGGTGGCGAAGGGCCGTCGCCGGCGGTCGTGGGGCCGGCGAGGTGCGGCCATATAACCCCCTGGTTCCAACGGCTCGGCACGGTTGTCAGTTGTATCCGGCAGAATTGACTGCAGGGCCAGCGCACGCGCCGCGGAGCTGTCTCGCTTCCGGCTGAGCTAATCGCAGAGCTAATCGAGGGGCACGTATGTCCGGACTGATCGACACCACGGAGATGTATCTCCGCACCATCCTCGAGCTGGAGGAGGAAGGTGTGGTCCCCATGCGCGCCCGGATCGCCGAGCGGCTGGACCAGAGCGGACCGACCGTCAGCCAGACGGTGGCGCGGATGGAGCGTGACGGGCTGGTGTCCGTGGCGTCCGACCGGCACCTGGAGCTCACGGACGAGGGGCGTCGGCTGGCCACCCGTGTCATGCGCAAGCACCGTCTCGCCGAGTGTCTGCTCGTCGATGTGATCGGGCTGGAGTGGGAGCAGGTGCACGCCGAGGCGTGTCGCTGGGAGCACGTGATGAGTGAGGCGGTGGAGCGGCGGGTGCTGGAGCTGCTGCGCCACCCGACCGAGTCGCCGTACGGCAACCCGATCCCCGGTCTGGAGGAGCTCGGCGAGAAGGACGGCGCCGATCCGTTCCTGGACGAGGGCATGGTCTCGCTGGCCGACCTGGACCCGGGTGTCGAGGGCAAGACGGTCGTCGTGCGCCGCATCGGTGAGCCGATCCAGACCGACGCGCAGCTGATGTACACGCTGCGTCGGGCGGGCGTGCAGCCCGGCTCGGTGGTGAGCGTGACCGAGTCCGCGGGCGGAGTGCTGGTGGGCAGCGGTGGTGAGGCGGCCGAGCTGGAGGCGGACGTCGCCTCGCATGTGTTCGTCGCCAAGCGCTGACCGGCGGCAGTTGTCCATCTCGAGTTCTCTCCCGTGTAATTCCCGGTAAGGGAGCGGGAGTTGTGGTGATCCGCCGATCTCCTCCATTCCAAGATTCAGTGCGCGGAATCGCAGCGCCCGGCGGATTCGCGTGCGAGGCTGTCGCGTGAGGCATATGACCTGAGGGCTCTTGGCCGTGACGGACAGTGATGCGTCCGGCCTGGGAGGGGGCGCGAGGATGTGCCGTGAACGTGGAGAGGGCCCCGGCGCCGTGCGGCGCCGGGGCCTGTCCTCCCCTGTGCTGACCCGGAGCCCCGAGCTCCCAGGGTCATCCCCTTCGGACCGGTTTCCCCGAGCGGTCCGCCTCCCGGTGAAGATCTCCCCTCGACGATGGCGATCAATCCTTGGAGGGGGTCACTCGAATGAGGGGTGTTGCCTGCGGGACCCGTTTTTTCGAATAGGAGTTCGATAGTCTGCGGGTGACAGGTCAGGCGGAACGTGCGCTTCAGGATTGTGCGCATAAGATCACGTCAGACACACAGGACATGCACATCGCGTGCGGGGGCATCCACGACACGTGCGGCGCAGGTGACGCAGGTGTCGCACGGAGCTCACGGAAGCGGCGGCAGATACGGCAGGCACGGCAAGCAGGACGCGGATGACAGGACCGTCCGACTCGCGCGGTCCGAGCGGAGCTAGGGGGGCCAGACCGATGGCGCGGCGCATCGACGTGACCGGGACCGGCGGCGTACGTCTCGCGGCCTGGGAGTTCGGCGACCCTCCCAAGACCGACCCCGCAACCGAGCACGACGGCCGGCCAGGTGTCCTGTTACTGCACGGCCTGATGGGCCGCGCCTCGCACTGGGCCTCCACCGCCCGCTGGCTCTCCGAGCGGCACCGCGCCGTTGCCCTGGACCAGCGTGGACACGGCCGCAGCGAGAAGCCCGCACAGGCCGCCTTCACCCGTGAGGCCTACGTCGACGACGCCGAGGCCGCCCTCGAACAGCTCGGCCTCGCCCCGGCCGTCCTCATCGGCCACGCCATGGGGGCGCTGACGGCCTGGCAGCTCGCCGCGAAGCGGCCCGATCTGGTGCGCGGCCTGATCATCTGCGACATGCGGGCCTCCGCGCTCGGCGCGGCCTCGCAGCGGGAGTGGTCGGACTGGTTCAAGGCCTGGCCCGTCCCCTTCGCCACGCTCGCCGACGTACGCCGGTGGTTCGGGGAGGACGATCCGTGGGTCGAGCGCCCGAATCCGGCTCGGGGCGAGTTCTACGCCGAGGTCATGCACGAGTGCGAGGACGGGTGGCGGCCGGTCTTCGTGCCGGACCAGATGCTGCGTTCCCGGGAGACCTGGGTGTACGACGCGCACTGGGAGGAGCTCACGCAGGTGCAGTGCCCCACGCTCGTCGTGCGCGGGCTGGACGGTGAGCTCGGGCGGGCCGAGGCGCAGGAGATGGTGCGGGTGCTGCCGCGGGGGGAGTACGCGGAGGTGTCCGACGCGGGGCATCTCGTGCACTACGACCAGCCGGAGGGGTGGCGGGGGGCCATCGAGCCGTTTCTGGACGCGGTGCGGGCTGGGTGACGGCGGGCGCCCATGAGCTCGGTGGGTGCTGGGTGTCGGCGGGGCGCCCATGAGCTCGGTGGCTGCTGGGTGACGGCGGCCGCGGGTTCGTCGTGGCTTGTCGCGCAGTTCCCCGCGCCCCCAGGCGAAGGGCGTTGCAGGGCCGCACCTCGAAGCGGTCCCGTCAGACGGAGGGGCGCTGTGGGGCTCCTGTGACAGTAAGTTCTGTCAGCCCTTGCTGACTGCTGTCAGGATCTCCGGGAGGCGGGATGCCGTGCGTGGGGCCGCCAGGTGCAGGCCCACCAGGGTGATGGCCGCACCGTAGAGGGCCCCGCCGGGCAGCAGCAGCCAGGTCCAGTCGTCGCCGCCCTCGCTGACGTTCAGCCAGATCGTCAGCGCGAGCACCGGGGCGCACAGCAGGGCGGCCGCGATCATGCCGCCGAAGATCGAGATCCAGGCCAGCCCCGCCTGCCCCGGGGCGACGTTCTTGTAGCCCTCCTGCGGGATGGAGTACGGGAAGCGGGCCGATGTCCACGCGCCGGTCGCCAGCATCGCGCCGAGCAGGGCCAGCGACAGACCCAGCACCTCCGGCAGCTTGGGCCAGTCGCCGAGGAGCGCCGTCGTCAGGACGGTGACCAGAGCGGCGTACGGCAAGGTGATCACCAGCAGGGCAAGGGCCCGGCCGCGCAGCTCGACGTAGGCGTCCCGGGGCGAGGAGATCGTCATCGCGACCATCCAGAACGCCGAGGTGTCCTGCCCGAACTGGTTGTACATCTGGATGCCGAGCATCCCGGCGGCGAAACAGGCGAAGTAGATCGAGCCGGTGCCCTGCAACGCGTTGAACAGCGGCACGATCAATCCGATGGCCAGCGAGGTCACCCAGGCCGCCTTGGTCTTCGGGTCGCGCCACACATAGCGCAGACTGCGCTCCATGACGGTGCCGGTGCGCCCCGCCGGAAGCAGCCGGGAGAGCCCGGTCCGGGTCCGCTCGCGGACGGAGGAGTCACCGGCCGCCTGGAGGGTGGAGCCGTCCGGGGACGTCATCAGCCGGGTCAGGTGACGCGACCACATGGCGATCAGGCCGAGCAGCGCGCCCGCGCTCAGCGCGAGTTGCAGCGCGCCGGCCCCGTACGACCCCTCGCTCACCGACCGCACCGCTGCGATCGCGGACGCCGGCGGCACCCAGCGCAGGACGTCCGCCGCCGGGTCGAGCGGTTCGAGACCGGAGGCGCCGAGCCGCTGCGCCCCGAAGTTGACGAGCTGCGCGCCGATCGCGATGACCAGCCCGCTCAGTACGGCCAGATCGCGGCCCTTGCGGCTGGTCAGCAGCCGGATGTTGGCGACGGCGACGGCCCGCGCGAGCGCCACGCACACCAGCAGGGCCAGGACGACGGCCACGACGGCGACGACGCAGGCCGCCCCGCCGTGCGCGAGGGCGATCACCGAACCCGTGAACAGGCACAGGGTGAACAGCGGGCCGATGCCGACCAGGGAGGCCACGAGCAGGGCCCGGACCAGCGGACGCGGACGCAGCGGCAGCATCACCAGCCGTGTCGGGTCGAGCGTCTCGTCCCCGCCGGGGAAGAACAGCGGCATCACGGCCCAGCCGAGCGCGAGGACCGCGACCAGGATGACGACCACCGTGTCGGCGTGCGCGTTGCCCCGCAGCATGATCAGGCCCAGGAGCTGCAGCGCGGCGAACAGCAGGGCCGCCACCGCCGAGGCGATGTACGCGGCCCGCCGCCCGCCGGACTGGCGCAGTCCGTTCCTGAGCAGCGACAGCTTCAGCCGTACGAAGACGCCCGTCACGTCGGTGCTCATCGCGCCCCGCCGCCCAGCCAGTCGAGGTCGGAGGCGGCGGCGTCGCGGCCGTTCGCGCCGACGAGTTCGAGGAACGCCTGCTGCAACGAGGTGGCCTCGCCGCGCACTTCGGTGAGCGGTCCGTGGGCCCGGATCCGTCCGGCGGCCATGACGGCGACCCAGTCGCACAGCGACTCGACGAGCTCCATGACGTGGGAGGAGAAGACGACGGTCGCGCCGGAGGCGGTGTAGCACTCCAGGACGCCGCGGATGGTCTGCGCGGAGACGGGATCGACACCCTCGAACGGCTCGTCCAGGAACAGCACTTCGGGATTGTGCAGGAGCGCCGCCGCGAGCCCGATCTTCTTGCGCATGCCGGTCGAGTAGTCGACGACCAGCTTGTGCTGGGCGCCCGCCAGATCGAGTACGTCGAGCAGCTGCGTGGCCCGCTTGTCGACCTCGGCCCCCGGCAGCCCGCGCAACCGCCCGGTGTACGCGAGCAGTTCCCGCCCGGAGAGCCGCTCGAACAGCCGCAGCCCCTCGGGCAGCACCCCGATCCGTGCCTTCACCTCGACCGGGTCCCGCCAGACGTCGTGCCCGACCAACTCGACGGACCCCTGATCGGGCCGCAGCAGCCCGGTCACCATGGAGAGCGTGGTGGTCTTCCCGGCACCGTTCGGACCGACGAGCCCGATGAACTTGCCCGCGGGCAACTCCAGATCGATGCCCGCGACAGCGACCTGCTGCCCGAACCGCTTCCAGAGCCCACGCACACTTACGGCCGACGTCATGAACGCCAACCCTAAGGGGCGCGGGGAACTGCGCGACGAGCCACGGCGAACCCGCGGTCGCCGACGGTGAACGCGTGGCAGATCGACTGGCCCTACCGGTCCCGCCCACACGCATAGGCGAGCGGCGAGATCAACTCCTCCGCGTCCGGCAGCCACCGGTTCGCCGGCGTCGGCCGGCAGGCCCACTGCACGGCGCCGCGGGACCCGAACCGCGTGGGCGGCCCGGCGACGTACGCGCCCTCGCCGAGCGCCACCAGATCCAGCGAGCCGACCGACCAGCCCAGCTTGCGCACCAGTTCGGGCACCTTCACCGCCGCACCCGGCAGCACCAGGAAGTTCATCCGGCGATCCGGGGTCAGCGTCACCGGCCCCAGCGACAGCTCCATCCGCTCCATCCGCGCCAGCGCCAGGAACCCGGCCGTCTCCGGGACGGAGATCGCGTCGAAGGTGCGGCCCGTCGGCAGCAGGATCGACGCGGTGGGCTGCTTCTGCCACATCCGCCGCGCCACGGTCGCGCTCCCGGTCGCCTGCGTCGCCCAGTCGGGGCGCGCGGGGTGCGCACCGGGCGCGGGGCAGGCGGCGTCGCCACACGAGCAGTACTGCACGCCGTCGACGGCTTCCAGCCACGTCCCGGGAAACACGTCCCAGTGACGCTCCTCGGCGTAGCGAACGGCGGTCTCCAGCAGCGTTTCGCCGCGCTGCTTCGGAATCTGTGCGGCTTCGGTGGCCGGGATCGTCTCTTCCACGCCCAACACAACTCCCGCACCCACCTCCGGTTACGGGCGTCGCGCGCGCGGGGGAGGAGCATTGATTTCTCATCTGGGGCGCATGGGTGCATGTGTGGGGGCGCGCGGGAGGATCCGCGGCCGGGGGTGGGTAGCCCACTGTGGGGTCGGCTTCCGCCTTTACCCCGGCAATCCTCACAAGCCTCGCATTTTCGGTATGCCGACGGGGCATTGATCTTCACGGCCGGATCCTTGCGGTGCACAGCCAGTGCCCCCGGCCCGGATTCGGCGGTGGAAGACACGTCAACTCGGTGCGTGGGCAGGCACCGCAGCCACAGGGGGTACGCCATGGCCGCAAGGCCTCTCGTCGCGCGACAGCCGAACGAACGGCTGCAGGCGCTCATCCAGGAAGCGGGCTGCTCGAACGCCGGGCTGGCCCGCCGGGTCAACATGTGCGGCGCCGAGCACGGCCTCGATCTGCGCTACGACAAGACGTCGGTGGCGCGTTGGCTGCGTGGACAGCAGCCGCGGGGAAGGGCACCGGCGATCATCGCCGAGGCGCTGGGCCGCAAACTCGGCCGTACGGTCACGATCGACGAGATCGGCATGGCCAACGGCAAGAACCTCGCGTCCGGCGTCGGCCTCCAGTTCTCGCCGACGGTACTGGGGGCCATCGAGCAGGTGTGTGAGCTGTGGCGCAGTGACGTGGGCCGCAGGGACTTCCTGTCCGGCTCGTCCGTCGCCGCGTCCGCGCTGGTCGAGCCGAGCCGTGACTGGCTCATCTCGTCCCCGGACTCGCAGGTGGCCCGCTCGGCGGGGCCGCGCGTGGGGCAGTCCGACGTGGCGGCCGTGCGCGCGATGACGCAGGCGCTCGTGGACCTGGACCACCAGTACGGCAGCGGGCATGTGCGCCCGGTCGTCGTGCACTACCTGAACAGCGTCGTCTCCGGGCTGCTGGCCGGCTCCTACCGGGAGGCGATCGGGCGGGAACTCTTCGCGGCCGTCGCGCGGTTGACCGAGCTCGCCGGATACATGGCCATCGACACCGGCCAGCCGGGGCTCGCCCAGCGCTACTACATCCAGGCGCTGCGCCTGGCACAGGCGGCGGGCGACCGCGGGTACGGCGGCTATGTGCTGGCCGCCTCCATGAGCCACCTCGCCGCGCAGCTGGGCAACCCGCGGGAGATCGCGCAGCTGGCACGGGCGGCGCAGGAGGGAGCACGGGGGCGCGTGACCCCCCGTGCGGAGGCCATGTTCCACGCGGCCGAGGCGCGCGGGCACGCGCTGATGGGCGATGCGCGGGCCGCCCAGCTGGCGTCCGGGCGCGCGGTGGGCGCGCTGGAGTCGGCGGACGCGGAGTCCGGCGACGACCCGGCGTGGATCAAGCACTTCGACGAGGCCTATCTCGCCGACGAGTTGGCGCACTGCCATCGCGATCTCGGCCAGGCCGAGGCGGCGGCACGGCGTGCGGAGGAGTCGCTGGCGGGGCTTCCGGAGACGAAGGCACGGCGCCGGGCCATCGGCTATGTGTTGCTCGCCACAGCTCAGGTGCAGCAGCGCGAGGTCGAACAGGCCTGCCACACCGGGCTGAAGGCCGTCGAGCTCCTGGAGACCCTGCGGTCCAACCGGGGAGCCGAGTATCTGGAGGACTTCCAGCAGCGGCTGGAGCCGTTCCGGGACGAGCCGGTGGTCAGGGAGTTCGGGGCGCGTCTGGATCTTCAGGCGGCTGCGTGAAATCACCGGGCACCTGCGGGTGAACGGCGGGGAAAGGAAGGTGCCGGTGAAGGAAGGGGACGCATAGAGCCGTTGGGGGACCGGAGTGTTAGCGCCGTCACAGGGAACCCGGTCACGTCCTGGGCTGCGTAGCACCGGCTTCGGCGGAGCCGGTAGCGTGAGCCGACGATTCACAAGGTCCCCCATTAGTAGGAGTCCCGGTGACGCAGAGTGGACGGAGCGAGGAGCCCTCGGCGCGGCCCGCGCGGGAAGGCATCGTGCTGCCCTCAGACGGTGGTGAGCCGCTGCTGCCGGGTATGACGGGTGGCCAGGGCGGCCGGCCGACCTCGGTGCCGGCCACGCCGCCGGCCGCACCCCCGCCCTCGGCGCCGCCGGGCGGCCAGGCCTGGGGCACGCCCTGGGGACCCGAGCAGAACCAGCCCGCGCAGGCCGCCGCACCGGGCCAGGCCTGGGGCGCGCAGCCCGGGCAATCGTGGGGCCGGCAGGATCAGCAGCCCTCGCAGGGCCATCAGGCGTATCAGTCGCCTCAGCAGGACCACCAGGCGTACCAGTCGCCTCAGCAGGACCACCAGGCCTACCAGTTGCCGCAGCACGAGCAGTCGTACCAGCAGCCGTCGCCGGCCCCGTGGGGTGCGGCGCCGGAGGCCGGCGGGGGCCTGCCGTCCCAGCCGATGCCGCAGGACGGCGCGTTGTACGGCGGCGGGGCGCACGGTCCGGCGTCCGGTGCGCCGTCGTACGGCCAGGGCGCCGTGGCCGGTGGCTCCCCGATGCCGGCGCCGCAGTCGGCGTACGGGCACGGCGGGTCGCCGTCCGCGCCGCTGCCGCCCGAGGGGCAGCACGGGCAGGGCGGTGCGCTGCCGCCCGCCGCGCCCGCCGGTGCCGGTGGCTTCGACGAAGGTGCCACGCAGTACATACCCCCGGTCGCCGGTGCCCCCATGGGCGCCGACGACCAGGCCACCCGTTTCATCCCGCCCGTCGCCGCGGACGAGGGGGCGACGCAGTTCATCCCGCCGGTGGGACCGGGGGCGCTGCCGCCCGAGGTGTCCAGCGAGCACACCCAGGTGCTGGGCCGGGCCCGGCAGACCGGCGGCGCCGGTCCGATGCCGCCGGTCTCCGGGGGCGACGCCGACGCCACGCAGTACATCCCGCCCGTGACCGGCGGGCCGGGCGGCGGGGAGCGCCAGCCGCTGTCCGACTTCGACAACCTTTTCCGCAGCGAGCCGGCCGGCCAGGCACCGGCCGGTGCCACCCAGCAGCTCCCGCGGTTCCAGCAGCCCCAGCCGCAGCAGCACCCGCACGAGCCGGCGTTCTTCCCGCCCGGCGGCCACGGTGGGGACGACGACGGCGGTGGCCGGGGCGGCCGCGGGGGCCGTTCCGGATCGAGGCTGCCGCTGATCGCCGCCGTCGGTATCGGCATCGCCGTCCTCGGCATCGGCGCGGGCGCGCTGCTCGCCGGTGGTGGCGGGGACGACGACAAGAGCGCCGACAACCAGCCGGTCTCGGCCACGGCCCCGGCGACCGAGGGTTCCGCCTCGCCGTCCGCCGACCCGGCCGAGCAGCAGGCGGTCGCCCTGGACAAGCTGCTCGCCGACAGTGGCGACAGCCGTACCGCCGTGATCAACGCGGTGGACGACGTGAAGTCCTGCGACAACCTCGGCAACGCCGCCCAGGATCTGCGGGACGCGGCCGGGCAGCGCAGCAAGCTGGTGACCGACCTCTCCAAGCTCTCCGTCGACCAGCTCCCGGACCACGCCGCGCTGACCACCGCGCTGACCAAGGCGTGGCAGGCGTCGGCCTCCGCCGACAACCACTACGCGGCCTGGGCCGACCAGGTGTCCGGCAACAAGAAGCTGTGCAGGAAGGGCCAGGCCCGCTCCACCGGCCAGACCCAGGCCGGCAACCGCGCGAGCGGCACGGCCAGCGAGCAGAAGAAGACCGCCGCGGGGCTGTGGAACGCGATCGCCAAGAAGTACAACCTGACCGAGCGCCAGCCGACCCAGCTCTAGTACGGGCCGTGGACGCCGGCCGCCCGCGGGAAGCGCGGCGGCCGGGCCCGGCGGTCAGTTCACGTCGGCGCTCTGCAGCGTCTTCGTCACGTCGATGAAGCCCTTGCGGGCGGCCACCAGCCGGCCCTCCCGGACGACCTGGAGGGTCACCGCACGGTTGACCAGCCGGGGGAAGCCGACTCCGGCCAGGACGTCCTGGAACTTCCAGCGCAGGGTCGGCGTCAGGCCGCCCGTGGGGACCTTCAGGCCCCCGTTCAGGGCGCCCCGCACGGAGTCGGCGGTCACCGCGCCGTCGCCGAGCGACTCGACGACCTTCTTGAGCACGGTGTACGCGATCCACGTCGTCTGCACCCCGGCGTCCGCGGGGTCGATGCGATTGTCGCCGAACGCCTGCTCGCTGATGACCTTCTTCATCGGGTCCCAGCGCGGGTCGCTCGCGACCGGGTACCAGCCGGTGATGTACGAGCCGTCGTACGTCGAGGCCCCGCCGGTCGCGTTGATCACGGTCTGGTCGACGCTGCCGAGGACGGTGGCGGTGCGCACGGTGGGGTAGTCCTCGCGGGCGCGCCGGAAGGAGTCCATGAAGGTGCTGGTGCGGTCGCCGAGGGCGGGCACCACGCAGCCCTTCTTGGCCGTCTGGCCGGTGGCGGAGTAGTTCAGGGCCCGCGTCGACTGCGCGTCGTACGCGGTCGCGTCCTCGTCGGCCAGCTGGTCGTCGGGGGCGGAGTGCCCGCCCGAGCGGAGGCCGGAGTCGAGCAGCGGCGGCAGTTCGTCGCCCGCGATGGTGTCGGGCCGCACCAGCGCGACGGGGCCGCAGCTGCGGGCCAGCTCGCGGCCGAGGCCGGCCAGGAGGGTGGGCTGGCCGCCGTTGACGGGGTAGGAGAGCGGGCTGGTGAACTCGGCGTTGGTGACGCCGTAGCCGCCTATGTACGGGATGCCGGCGCCCTCCAGGGAGGGCAGGAAGGTGTCGCCGTACTGGCTGTAGGAGCCGACGACGGCGGCGACGTTCTCCTCGACCGCGCGGTCGGCGCACTTGGCCGCGGCGACGCTGTCGTTGTGGTCGTTGCAGGTGATGACCTTCAGCGTGCGGCCGCCGAGGCCGCCGTGGGCGTTGACCCAGCGGGCGTACGCCTGCGCGAAGGCCGGCATGCCGGGCTTGTTGGTCGCCTTGGTGTCCTGGGGAGCCCAGGTCATCACCGTGATCGTGTCATCCCCGGAACCCCCCGTGGTACCAGGGATGACACCGCATCCGACGGCGAGTGACGCACACGCCACCACTGCTGCCGTCGAGCGGAAGCCCGCTCTGACGGCCCGGTTGGTGATCATGGGGAGGAGAGTGCTGCGCATGCGTGGCCTGCCGGTCATGGACACGCACGATTCCGCCACACAACAAACCTGCGCGTGACCCTTGGTTATCCATAGGTGACCAGAAGGTGAATTGCGGGGGCGGATGAGGCGCGAATGAACAGGAACGTACGATCGGTGACCGTGCAAGGTTCGGATAGCTCTTCCCGTCGCGGCCGTCGCTCATCCACCATGGGCGGCATGCCACTCAACGACATGCCGTGGTGGCGCTGGCGCAGCAATGTGCGCTCCGCGCTGCACATGCTCTCCGACCCGGTGTTCCAGCGCGACGTCTGGCTCGCCGGGGTCGACGGCTACGGCGACGTGACCGACGCCGTCTACCGCCTGGTCGAGGACACCTGGCTGGACAACTGGTCCGCCGAGAAGTACGTCGGCACGATATTCAGGGACTCGCAGGAGGCGGCGCTCGTCGACACCGCTGTGCTGCGGGTGCTGCGGATCATGCACCAGGTCGGCCCGGACGCGCCGGTCTCCGCCTACATGGAGAACCAGCAGTGGCCGGAGGCGGTGCGGGCGGCGCGGGACGCGCACGTGCGGATGGCCACGGCCGACGGCGAGGACCCGGAGGCTCCGCCGCGCACGCTCGAGGTGCTGCGGATCATGACGCGTTCCGCGTGACGGTCCCGCCCGTGCCGGGCGGACGGTCCGGGGAGCGGGACGGCCGCCCGCCGGGGGCGTGGGATATGGGACCCTGTGCTGCATGAACGAGCAGTCCACCCGAGCCGCGGTTCCCGCCGAACAGTACGTCCTGACGCTGTCCTGCCCGGACAAGCAGGGCATCGTGCACGCCGTGTCGAGCTACCTCTTCATGACCGGCTGCAACATCGAGGACAGCCAGCAGTTCGGCGACCACGACACGGGACTGTTCTTCATGCGCGTCCACTTCTCGGCGGAGGCGCCGGTGACGGTGGACAAGCTGCGGGCGAGCTTCGCGGCGATCGGTGACTCCTTCCAGATGGAGTGGCAGATCCACCGGGCCGAGGAGAAGATGCGGGTCCTGCTGATGGTCAGCAAGTTCGGGCACTGCCTGAACGACCTGTTGTTCCGCGCCAGCATCGGGGCGCTGCCGGTGGAGATCGCCGCCGTGGTGTCCAACCACACCGACTTCGCCGAACTCGTGGGGTCGTACGACATCCCCTTCCACCACATCCCGGTGACCAGGGACAACAAGCCCGAGGCCGAGGCGCAGGTCCTGGAGATCGTGCGCGGCGAGAACGTGGAGCTGGTCGTGCTGGCCCGCTACATGCAGGTCCTCTCGGACGACCTGTGCAAGCAGTTGAGCGGGCGGATCATCAACATCCACCACTCGTTCCTGCCGAGCTTCAAGGGCGCGAAGCCGTACCACCAGGCGCACACCAGGGGCGTCAAGCTCATCGGCGCGACCGCGCACTACGTCACCGCCGACCTCGACGAGGGGCCGATCATCGAGCAGGAGGTCGAGCGGGTCGGGCACGGCGTCACCCCGGACCAACTGGTGGCGGTCGGGCGGGACGTGGAGTGCCAGGCGCTGGCGCGAGCCGTGAAGTGGCATGCGGAGCGTCGGATTCTGCTGAACGGGCGGCGGACGGTCGTGTTCGCCTAGCAGCTCGGGGCCGACTGGTCCGGGGCGGCTGCGGGTGTTTCGTGGTCGCTCGCGCAGTTCCCCGCGCCCCTGAAGGGCGCGTTCAGTGCACGTACCGCAAGGGGCGCGGGGAACTGCGCGACCGGCCCCCACTCGCCCGCAGCCGCCGACGAATCCGTGCCCGACCCCTCACATCCGGCTCAGGCTCGCCGCCGCGAACAAGACATCCCTGATCGCCGTACGGTCCCCGACCTGGCCCGCCGCGGCCTCCTCCGGCGGCACATGGCCCGCCGCCAGCCGGCAGAACTCCGCGCCGTCCAGCGCCACATGGGCCACCTCGTGCTCCGCGGAGCCCACCGCCGCCGGTGAGTCCAGCGGGATCAGCCACTCGCCGCCGCCCGAACCCTCGATCTCCAGCCGCAGGCTCCGGCCGGGCTCGCCGGCGGGCACGAGATGGCGGTGCGGACCCGGCGTCGGGGCCGCGAGTCCGGCCTGGCGGCGGGCCGACAGCACCGTCGGGAGCATGCGGGCCGCCAGGTCGACCATGTGGTGCAGAGCGCTGCCGGACGGCGGATCGTACGGGTAGTCCACCGCGTCGGCGATGTCCTCGGCGTGCACCCAGCACTCGAAGGCGCGGTCCAGCATCGCGTCGTGCAGGGGCAGCTCGAAGTCGCCGTAGGGCACGGACAGTCCGCCCGCGCCGCCACCCGTGAAGGACACCGTGCGGACCAGGTCGTGGGTCTGCTCGCGCCAGGGGGCGCGTACCGCGCGGGTCGGCGGGTAGTGCGAGGCCCGCCAGTACGCCTCCGTGCGCCCGGACGGGGTCGCCCGGTCCGCGGCCACCTCGCCCATCGGGTCCGCGAGTCCGAGGGCGACGGCCACCAGTCCGTCCACCGTCAGCAGATGCGCGATGACCCCGGCGACGGTCGTACGGCGGCTGGTCGGCTCGTCCCCGCGGAACCACCGCAGCCGCACGGGCGCGTGCCACTCGGCGTCCCCGAAGTCCTGGAGCAGCGCGTCGAGGCGGGCCGTCTCGGCGTCGTACGGCGCGGCCCAGTCGGGTACCGGGATGCGCGGCGGGCGCCGCTCCAGGCAACCCTGGAGGACGCGGGCGCGCAGGGACGGGTCGAGGTCGAGGCTCTCGGCGGGGTGCAGCAGGCCGACGGCCTCGCGCAGCCGCAGTGCCTCGTCCGCGCAGGAGCCGCAGTCGCCGAGGTGCTCCTCGACGGCCGCCGTCTCCTGGGGCGAGCAGGCGGCCAGCGCCCACGCGCCGAGCAGTGACTTCAGCACACGGTGGTCCAGGGCGAGGGGGGCGGGGCGCGGCACCGCGTCGGGCAGCGGTTGTCCGGTGTCCTCGACGGAGGCGCGGGGCAGGGGTATGCGGGGCGGGCGGTCCGGGGCGGGCTTCGTCGCGGGGTGCTGGTCGTCGCCGTCGCCGCTGCTGTTCATGCCGTCGGCCGCGCGGCTCGCGTCCGCGGGACCGTTGTCCTCCTGGTCCTGGTGAGGTCCGTCGCCGTGGGGCGAGCCGTCGTACGGCTTGTTGTCGTCGTCGTTGTCATCGTTGTCGTACGCCTCGAAGCGTCCGGCGTCGTTCATGCCGCACCCCCGTATCCCGGCGGAGCGCCCGGGGCGGTTCCGGCGTCATGGGCGGTGGACAGCAGTTGCAGGCCCAGACGCAGCCGGCGGCGGGCCTCGTCCTCGGTGACGCCGAGGTCGACGGCGGTCTGGCGGTAGTCGCGGCGCTGGAAGTAGGCCAGCTCCAGGGCGGCGCGCAGCGGTACGGGCATGGACTGGACGATGTAGTCGGCGCGGGCGGCGACCGAGGCGTGCCGCACCTTGCGCTCCAGCTCCTCGGTGGAGCCGTGGCCGGCCTCGGCGAGGGCGGCGGTCTCGGTGGCGCGCAGCCGCTGCACGGCGAGCCGGTGGGTCAGGGTGGCGACCCAGGAGCGCAGCGGGCCCTGCTTGGGGTCGTAGCCGTCCGGGTGCTCCCAGACATGGGCGAAGACCTCGCGGGTGATGTGGTCGGCGGCGCGCTCGTCGCCCAGCACGGTGTGGGCGAGGCCGTGCACCAGGGAGGCGAACCGGTCGTAGAGCTCGCCGAGGGCGGCCGCCTCGCCGCGCGCCAGCCGCTGCTGCATCTTGCGGTCCCAGCGGGGCGGTGCGTCCTTCTTCGCCATAAGGCCCCCCTCACGGGTCCGTCCCGGTCCAGCGTGCGTCTGCCGTCTCCCCGAATGTAGTCGGCACGGTCCGACGCGCACGCCCCTTTGTCGCAATGTGCGCCCCTTGTAGAGCCATGGCTGGTGACACACCTCGCACTCGTGATAGGGGCCCCTCGCGTGCGGGAGGAGACGCGCGCATCGCTCGGCTACCCGGTCACCACATGATCAGACACGATCGAACAGGATCGAATGCGATGGAAACAAGCCTTTTCTGATCGGTGACCGTTTTCTGGAGGGTGTTTCAGGGAACAGCCGCTGGGCAGCCGCGCTGCAAGGAAGCGTAGGTGGCGCTTCCGTTTCAGCGAGCGAGGGGCATGGTGGTGACGTTCAAAGTGACCGGCGGCGAACGCGGCGACTGGGCCGTGCTCCAGGTGTCGGGCGAGCTGGATCTGGTGACCTCGCCCGGATTGCGCCAGCACATCCACGACGTGGTGGCCGAGGGACGTCACAGTCTGGTCCTCGACCTCTCCGAGGTCCTGTTCTGCGATTCCAGCGGGGTCGGCGTGCTCATCGCCGCCCGCCGGCTGATCCGCTCCTGCCAGGGCAGCCTGCGGCTGATACTCCCGGCGCAGGGCGCGGCGGAGGGGTCGCACGTGAACCGGGTGCTCGGCGCGCTCGGGGTGCGCCGGCTCTTCGACGTGCATCCCGACCTGGCGACGGCCGTCAAGGACGAGGCCGGCCCGCTGTCCGCCTGAGCGCCCGCCCCGCGTACGCCCTTCCGCACGTCTGTGCCACATCGTTGTCCCAAAATTCCCCCGGTCTTGGCACAACGGCCCCTTTCCCGCGCCCGGACGGCTCTCGGCGTCGTACGCTCCGTGACAGATGAACCCGACGACGTGAGGCGGCCCGAAAAGACATGGTCAGCAGCGAGTACGAGCGCAGGATCGCGGCCCGGTTCGCCACCTTCGACCAGGACGGCAACGGCTACATCGACCGGGAGGACTTCGTGGGGGCGGCCAAGGCGCTGCTCGCGGAGTTCGACACCACGGCCCGCTCCGACAAGGGCCAGGCCCTGTACATCGGCGCCGAGGCGTTCTGGCAGGGCATGGCCGGGATAGCGGACCGCGACGGCGACCAGCGGATCACCCGCGAGGAGTTCGTGAACGGCGCGGTCAAGCGCCTGCGCGACAACCCCGACCGGTTCGCCGAGATCGCCCGCCCCTTCCTGCACGCCGCCCTCGCCGTGGCCGACACCGACGGCGACGGCTCCGCCACCCTCGCCGACACCGCGCGCGTGCTCGTCTGCCTCGGTGTGCCGCGGGACGTGGCGCAGGCCGCCGCGGGCACGCTCGACGCGGACGGCGACGGCAAGGTGGCCGAGGGCGAGGTCGTCACCGCCTTCGCCCGCTACTTCACCGTCCCCGAGTAGCCCGGCGCCTTTCCCGAGTACCGCTCCCTGAGCTTGTACTTGAGGACCTTCCGCAGGGTCTCGTTGCGCGGAAGGGCGTCCACCACCTCCAGCTGCTCCGGCAGCTTGTGCGTCGACAGCCCTTCCCCGCGCAGATACGACGTCAGAGCCTCCAGGGTCAGCCCCGGGGCGCCGGCCGGCTGCTCGACGACCGCGCAGACCCGTTCGCCGCGCTCCGCGTCCGGCAGCCCGATGACCGCGACGTCCCCGACGGCCGGATGCCGGTGCAGCAGATCCTCGATCTCCTTCGCCGAGATGTTCTCGCCCTTGCGGATGATCACGTCCTTCAGCCGGCCGGTGAGCACCAGATGCCCGCTGCCGGTCAGGTGCCCGAGGTCACCGGTGCGCAGGAAACCGTCCTCGTCGAAGGCCGCCGCCGTCTGCGCCGGATCCAGATAGCCCCGGCACACCGCCTCGCCGCGCAGCCGCACCTCCCCCTCGACGATCCGGATCTCCATCTCCCGCGGCGGCCGTCCCTCCGTCGTCGCCAGGTTCTCCGCCGTGTCGTCCGGCGCCCCCATCGTGATCATCGGCACCTCGGTCATGCCGTATCCGTGCGTCAGCTGCACGCCCATCTCGCGGACCACGCAGTGATAGAGCTCCGGCGGCTTCGGGGCGCCGCCGCCCGCGAGCAGCCGCAGCGTGGGGACGGCCTTCGCGCCGTCGGGCTGCCTGCGCTGTTCGGCGAGGAACATCGAGTAGAACGCCGTCGAGCCACCCGCGATGGTGACGCCGTGCCTGCGGTACCCCGCCAGCGCGTCGGGCATCGCGAACTGCTCGAACAGCACCGCCGGGAAGCCGTACAGCAGGACCATCACCATGTAGTCGGGGCCGCCTATGTGGGCGTAGGGGAAGGCGATGGAGCCGACGTCCGCGGACGTGGGGCGCAGGGCGTGGCCGAGGCAGGAGCCGCCCGCGATCAGCGAACGGTCGGTGTGCAGGACGCCCTTGGGATCCGAGGTCGTCCCCGAGGTCCAGTAGATCCAGCGCACCGAGGTGCCCTCGGCGGGCGGCGGGGGCAGCACGGCGGGATCGCCGTCGGGCAGGGTGCCGTACGCCTCGAAGATCCCCTTCGCGCCGAGGCGCCGGGCCATCTCGGTGTGGTCGAAGCCCCGCCACACGCCCGGCACCGCGAAGAACTCCGCCTTCGACTCCCGCAGCGCGAAGCCGACTTCGCGGTCCCGGTAGAAGGGGATGACCGGCGACTGCACGGCTCCGAGGCGTGCCAGCGCGAAGGACAGCAGGGCCGTCTCGACGCGGGTCGGCAACTGCCAGGCGACGACCGTGCCGGGGCGTACGCCCATGTCGTACAGGCCGGCCGCGACGCGTTCGGCGCGCGCGTGCAGCGCGCCGAAGGTGAGGGTGCGGTCGTCCTGGAGGAGGACCGGACGGTCGGGGGTGAGGCCGGCGCGGCGGGCGAGCAGGTCCCAGAGGGTACGGGAGGAACTCAGGGCGTGCGCGGTGTCGTTCATGACGGCCCCCTGCCACCAAGCGGTCGTGGTCTCGACGACATAGCTGACGATGTGTCAGATCGTGGGCAGAGCGTAGGGCGGGATGCCTTGTCGGTCCAGGGGTGCGGGACTTAGCCTTCCCGCAGGGCTATAGCTGACGCGTCGTCAGATATGGAGGACGGCATGGACCTCGCGTACACGCCGGACGAGGAGGAGTTCCGGGCGCGGCTGCGGGAGTGGCTGGCCAAGGCGCTGCCCGCACTGCCCCCGAAGCCGTCCCCCGAGGACTGGCCGGGACGCCGCGCCTACGACCTCGGCTGGCAGCGCACGCTGTACGACGCCGGGTACGGCGACGTCCACTGGGACGCGTCCCCGACCCTGCGGCTGATCTTCCTGGAGGAGACCGAGAAGGCGGGCGCCCCCTATGTGGGCGCGGGCTTCGTCGGGCTGCTGCACGCCGGGCCCACCATCGCCGCCGAGGGCACCGGCCGGCAGCGGGAACGCTGGCTGCCGCCGATCCTGCGCGGCCAGGAGGTGTGGTGCCAGGGCTTCAGCGAACCGGACGCCGGGTCCGACCTCGCGGCACTGCGCACGCGCGCGTACCGGGACGGCGACGACTACGTGGTCAGCGGATCCAAGATCTGGACCTCGCACGCCGAAGTCGCCGACTGGTGCGAGCTGTTGGTGCGCACCGACCCCGCCGCCCCCAAACACCGCGGCATCAGCTGGCTGGCCATGCCCATGGACGCGCCGGGCATCACCGTACGCCCGCTCAAGACCCTCGCCGGCACCACCGAGTTCGCCGAGATGTTCCTCGACGAGGTGCGGGTGCCCGTCGCCAACCGGGTCGGCGCGGAGAACGACGGCTGGCGCGTGACGATGGTGACCCTGTCCTTCGAGCGCGGCACGGCCTTCGTGGGCGAGGTGGTCGCCTGCCGCCGGGTGCTGCGCGACCTCGCCGCCGAGGCCCGCGACAACGGCCGCTGGGCCGACGCGGTGCTGCGGCGCAGGCTGGGGCGGCTGAACGCGGAGTTCCGGGCGCTGTGGCGGCTGACGCAGTGGAACGTGAGCGAGGCGGAGGCCGCCGACGGGATACCCGGCGTCGGGGGTTCGGTTTTCAAACTGAGGTACTCGCACGCCCGCCAGGAGCTCTTCGACGCCGCCGCCGACGTGCTGGGGCCCGCCTCGCTGGACCTCGACCGTCCGTGGATGCCCGACCGGCTGTCCTCGCTGTCGTACACCATCGCGGCGGGCACCTCGCAGATCCAGCGGAACATCGTGGGTGAGCGGATTCTCGGGCTGCCGAAGGAGCGGTGACGCATGCGTTTCCAACTGACCGAGGACCAGCGGGCGTTGCGTGCGGGGGTGCGGGAGCTGCTGACGCGGCGCTTCGGCCCGCAGCAACTGCGCGCCGCCGTGGAGCAGCCCGGGCGACTGGAGAGGGGGCTGTGGCGCGAGCTCGGCGCGGCCGGGTTCTTCGCGCTGCGGCTGCCCGAGCCGGCGGGCGGCGTCGGACTCGGGCTGCCGGAGGCGGTGTTGGCCTTCGAGGAGGCCGGGAGGGCGCTGCTGCCGGGGCCGCTCGTGGCCACCCACCTCGCGGCGGGCGAGGTGCCGGGCGCGGCCACGGGGGAGACGGTCGTGACGGACGTCGGCGGGCGCGGGCTCGTGGAATGGCTGACCGGGGCGGACGTCGTCCGGGGCGACGCGACGGGTGCGCTGCCGCTGCGGTCGGTCGATCCGCTGACCCCGCTGCACCGGGTCCCCGGCTCCCCTTCGGACCGGATTCCCGCAGCGCCCGGAGCCGGCCCCGTCGCCGTGCTCCTGACCGCCGCCGAACAACTGGGCAGCGCCACACGCGCGTGCGAACTCGCGGCGCAACACGCCCGGACGCGTGAGCAGTTCGGGCGGCCGATCGGAGCCTTCCAGGCGGTGAAGCACCTGTGCGCGGAGATGCTGGTGCGCACCGAGACCGCCCGCGCCGCCGTCTACGCGGCCGCCGTCACCGCCGACCCGGCCGACATCGACACCGCGCGGCTGCTCGCCGACGAGGCCGCCGTGCGCGGCGCCCGCGACTGTCTGCAGGTGCACGGCGGCATGGGATTCACCTGGGAGTTCGAGGTCCACCTGCATCTGAAACGCGCATGGGTGCGAACGCATCGTACGAGTGACGCTACGGAGAGTGAGGAGCGATTGGCCGCCGAGCTTCTCGTCGAGACGGCGTGAAGGCCTCTGGTCTGCGGTATCGCCGACGGCGCCCGCGCGGATGTCGCGGATCGTGGCATACCGGAATCACGGAGCGTTGATATCGGGTTGTGTCCTATGCGTGACTCGTCACGGCCTGGAGTCGGCCGCCTGCTCCGGTACCTTGTGTGAGATGCGAGTGGTTCCGAGCACGAGCCATGCCGGAGTTGCCTTCGAGGCGGCTCCGGATCCGGCGGTGCGCGCCGCTGCTCGCAAGGCGCGAGGGCGGTCGGCCCCCGCCTGTTCGACTCCCCGCGACAAGCGTCGCACAGTATGCCGCACGGGTACTCCTTCACGCTGGAATATGCCCGAAGCGCTTGTTGGGGTGACTGTACGTCAACCATGCTGTCAGCTAAGGGATTCACGTTCCGTGACCCTGGCTCCGGCCATTGATCTGGTCATGAAGAGAATGGCTAGGATCGTGGCCCTCGTGAGGCGCGGGGCTTTGTGTCCGCCGGTTCGGATGGTGTGAGCGGTGCAGGTGCTTCAAGTGCAGCTGGAGATCCGGCCCGACCCCGCTGAGGTGGGGCGAGCCCGGCGGTGGGCCCGCTCCCGGCTCGCCGGTTCCGGGATAGGCGCCGACGAACCGCTCGCCGAGACCCTGATCCTGCTCGTCTCCGAACTCGTCACCAACGCCGTCGTGCACACCGGCTGCCCGGCCGTGCTGCGCCTGTCCCTCCCCGGAGCGGCCCAGGACGCCGCCACCGTCCGCCTGGAGGTGGCCGACCGCAGCGGTCGCGCACCCGTGCCCCGCTGCGCCGACGGCGACGCCACGGGCGGCCGGGGCCTCGCCCTCGTCGACGGCCTCGCGGACCGGTGGGGCTGGTGCTCCGAGGGGGGCGGCAAGCGGATCTGGTGCGAACTGGACCGCACCGCCGACTCGCAGGGCGCCGCGGCGGCCTACGGCAGTGGATCCTCGGCGTACGAAGGGCTCGCGTACGAGGCGGTGTGACGGGCGCACGGCCGTTCAACTCCGGCGGATCCGGAGCACGGTTGCAGAAAGCGCTGTCCCCTCGGCTCGGGTATGTAGGGATGCGCCCGGGCATGCTTCTGTGCGCGCCTTCGAAAAATGGGGCGTAACTAACAAATCTCCGAGTGGGTGTTGACGCCGCGTGTCCGGCTGATCACGCTTGTGGTCAGCGATTCGCCGTGAGGGGACGACGAGGACTTCGGTGACGGAAGCCCTTGCCGAGCGTGGGTCGTGAATCGGCGTCGGTCTCCTTCGGGGCCGGGGGAGACCGATGGGTGGGTACGCCGGAGTCGGATGGCGGCGCGCGGTGCCGTGCCCGGGGTGGATGGGGTGCCTCCCGTCCGGGCGCGACCGAAGGCTGGGGGAGCCGCGCCGCCAGCCGGCCTCACCCGACGTCAGAGCACTGCCACGGGTGCGACGGGCGTCCCCGTGCCGCCGACGAAGGGCTCGGGCATCGCCGACAGCAGAAACGCGTAGCGGCCCTCTTGTCCACAGGCTGTGGACAACTCTTCGAGATTCCAGTTCTGCCCCTGGAGCATCCCCATCTCCACCAGGTCGAGGGCGTGCACCGGCAGCCACAGATCCTCCGTCTCGGGCGGAAAGATCTCGAACGTGAGGGTGTCGTTGGCGACCGCCGCCACGTCGCGGGCGTGGAACCACTCCGGCGTACGGATCGAGAGGCCGGGCGAGGGATAGCCGTACGCGTGCTTGTCGCCGGCGAGATACACCTGGATCTGCCCCGTCCGCACGAGCACGACGTCGCCCGCACGCACGCGCGTGCCCGCGAGTTCCTCGGCCGCCTCCAGGTCCTCCGGGGTGACCGCGTGTCCGCCGTCGAGCCGGGCGACGCCACGCGCGCGTGCCACGTCGAGCAGCACCCCGCGCGAGACGATGTGCCGCGCCTTGTCGATGCCGCTGAACTCGGCGCCGCCGTGCGCGGTGATGGTGCCGGCGGGACGGCCGTTGTAGAGCCGGCCCGAGTGCGAGACATGGGTGAGCGCGTCCCAGTGGGTGGCCGCCTGCAGGCCCATGGTCACGGCGTCGTCGCTGCACGCCACGGTTCCGGGCCCGAACAGCTCCTGGTTGATCTGCACCATCGTGTGCAGGGGGTTGACGCGTCCCGGGATCATCCCGCTCTGCACGCCGTCCTCCTTCAGTGGCAGGGCGAGCGGGACGCGACGGCCGGTGCGGACGCAGGCCGCCGCCTCGCGGACGACCTCGTCGGTGATGAGGTTCAGGGTGCCGATCTCGTCGTCGGCGCCCCAACGCCCCCAGTTGTTCACGCGCTTGGCGATCTCGTGGAACGCGTCCGGCAGTGACATGAGTCCCTCCCCGGGGCTTGTCTCCGCGTATCTGACGGGTCGTAGAATCAAGTCGAATCTAACGGACCGTCAGAAACTGCGGGAAGGGGCCGGGGCGTGGGGAACTTCTTGGCAGGCAAGGTCGTCGCCGTGACGGGCGCCGGGCGGGGCATCGGAAGGGCGGTCGCGCTCGCCGCCGCGGCCGAGGGCGCGCGCGTGGTCGTCAACGACTACGGCGTGTCCATGGACGGGGCCTCGCCCACGAGCGAGGTCGCCGAGGCCGTGGTCAAGGAGATCGAGGCGGCGGGCGGGGAAGCGGTCGCCGTCGCCGACGACGTCTCCACGATGGCCGGCGGCCAGCGGATCGTGGACACGGCGCTGTCGTCGTACGGACGCCTCGACGGGGTCGTGTGCGTCGCCGGGATCCTGCGCGAGCGGATGCTGTTCAACATGACCGAGGAGGAGTGGGACCCGGTGGTCGCCACCCACCTGAAGGGCACGTTCACCGTGTTCCGCGCCGCCTCGGCCGTGATGCGCCGGCAGCGGGCCGGGACGCTGATCGGGTTCACCAGCGGCAACCATCAGGGGTCGGTCTCGCAGGCCAACTACAGCGCGGCCAAGGGCGGGATCATCTCGCTCGTGCGCAGCGCCGCCCTCGGGCTGCACAAGTACGGGGTGACGGCGAACGCCGTCGCGCCGGTCGCCCGTACCCGGATGTCGGCCAACGTGCCCATGGAGCTCGCGGAGATCGGGGAGCCGGAGGACGTGGCCGCGCTCGTGATCTACCTGCTGTCGGACGCGGCTCGGGAGCACGGGGTGACGGGGCAGGTGTACACCGTCGCCGGGCCGAAGATCGCGGTGTGGGCGCAGCCGCGGGAACTGCGTTCCGCCCATGCCGAGGGTTCCTGGACGCCGGAGCGGATCGCGGAGGTGCTGCCGGGGACCGTCGGGGTGGATCCGATGCCGATGCTGGCAAGGGTGGAGGCGATGGAGAGGGCGGCGCGCGCCGGGAGCCGGCCGAACGCCTGATGGCTCGGGGGCGTGCTGGGCCGGCGGGCGCGGGCCCGGTGTGGCTGATCGCGCCCACGCGGCGGAGCCGCACATCGGCACAGCCCCGCGCCCCTGAGGTGGGAGATCCGACCGTCGCTTGGGAGGTTGCCGTGGACTTTGAATTCGCCGCCGAGGACGAGGAGTTTCGTGAGGGCGCGCGGGCCTGGCTCTCCGAGAACACGGAAAGCGCGCAGGACCGTCGTGCCTGGGAGCGCGCCCTCGGGAAAGCCGGGTGGATCGGGCTCGGGTGGGGTCAGGGCGGGTACGGGAACCGGGTCGGCACGCTCACCCAGCAGGTCGTGTGGGCCGAGGAGTACGCGCGGTCGGGGGCTCCGGCGCGGTCCGGGCACATCGGGGAGAAGCTGCTGGCGCCGACGCTGCTCGCGCACGGGAGCGAGGAACAGAAGGCGCGGTTCCTCCCGCCCGTCGCGCTCGGGGAGGAGCTGTGGTGCCAGGGGTACAGCGAGCCCGGGGCGGGGTCGGACCTCGCCGGCGTGCGGACGAAGGGCGAGCGGGCCTCGGACGGGACGTACCGCGTCACCGGGCAGAAGATCTGGACCTCCCTCGCCCACGAGGCGGACTGGTGCTTCGTGCTGGCCCGCACCGAGCCTGACTCCCGGCGCCATCACGGGCTGAGCTTCCTGCTCGTCCCGATGGACCAGCCGGGGCGTGTCGAGGTGCGGCCGATCCGGCAGATGACCGGTACGAGCGAGTTCAACGAGGTCTTCTTCGACGGTGCGCGCGCGGAGCACGTCGTCGGTGGTGAGGGCGCGGGCTGGCAGGTCGCGATGAGCCTGCTCGGCTTCGAGCGGGGGGTGTCCACGCTCGCCCAGCAGATCGGGTTCGCGGGGGAGTTGGCACGGGTCGTGGCCGCGGCGGTGCGGTCCGGCGCGGTGGAGGATCCCGTGCTGCGCGAACGGATGGTGCGGCAGTGGGCCGAGCTGCGGGTGATGCGCTGGAACGCCCTGCGCACGCTGGGCAGTTCGGGCGACGCGGGCGCGCCGAGCGTGGCCAAGCTGCTGTGGGGCGGCTGGCATCAGCGGCTCGGGGAGCTGGCGTTGCAGGTGCGCGGTGCGTCGGCGAGCGCGGGCCCGCGGGAGTGGACGCCCTCGGCACCGTACGAACTCGACGCCGCTCAGCACCTGTTCCTCTTCTCCCGGGCCGACACGATCTACGGCGGTTCGGACCAGGTACAGCGCACGATCATCGCCGAGCGGGTGCTCGGTCTGCCCAGGGAGCCCAAGGGGGTCGTCTGATGCGCGCAGTGATGTTCGACGGCAAGCGGGTCGAGGTCGTGGACGATCTGGAGGTGCGGGACCCGGGGCCGGGTGAGGTGCTCGTGTCCATCTCGGCGGCCGGGTTGTGCCACAGCGACCTGTCGGTGGTGGACGGGACCATACCCTTCCCGGTTCCTGTGGTTCTGGGCCATGAGGGGGCGGGGGTGGTGGAGGCCGTCGGTGTGGGCGTCACCCATGTCGAGCCCGGAGATCATGTGGCGCTGTCCACGCTCGCCAACTGCGGTGCGTGCGCCGAGTGCGACCGGGGGCGGCCGACCATGTGCCGGCAGGCCATAGGACGGCCGGGAAGGCCGTTCCGGCGGGGCGAGCAGGCCGTGTTCCAGTTCGCGTCCAACTCCGCCTTCGCTGAGCGGACCGTGGTGAAGGCCGTCCAGGTGGTGCGCATCCCCAAGGACATTCCGCTGCCGTCCGCCGCGTTGATCGGTTGCGGGGTGCTGACCGGCGTGGGAGCCGTGCTGAACCGGGCGCGGGTCGACCGCGGTGACCGGGTGGTCGTGATCGGCGCCGGCGGGATCGGGCTCAACGTCATCCAGGGGGCGCGGATCGCGGGCGCGCTGCGGATCGTGGCCGTGGACGCCAACCCGGCGAAGGAGGCGGTGGCGCGGCAGTTCGGGGCCACGGACTTCCTGACGTCGGTGGAGGGGGTACGGGAACTGCTGCCGACGGGGGCGGACCACGCCTTCGAGTGCGTGGGGCGCGTCGAGTTGATCCGGGCCGCCGTCGACCTCCTCGACCGGCACGGGCAGGCCGTGCTGCTCGGGGTGCCGGCGGCCACCGCCGAGGCGTCCTTCCTGGTGTCGTCGATGTACCTGGACAAGTCGATCCTGGGCTGCCGGTACGGCTCCTCCCGGCCGCAGCGGGACATCGCCCTGTACGCGGAGCTGTACCGGGCCGGGCGGCTCATGCTGGACGAACTGGTGACGCAGACCTATCCGGTGGAGGAGTTCGAACGGGCGGCGGCGGACGCGGAGGCGGGGAAGGTGGCGCGCGGGGTGCTGACGTTCTGAGGCCCCGGTGGCACCGCCGCCGCTGCGCACGGGTCCCTTCCGGCGCCGGTGCCACCGGGTCACGCGGCCCGTCGTGACGGCTCGCGGCGGGGTTTTCCACAGGCCCGGAAATCGGCTGCCGTGTTGTCGGCGGCGGCACTTACCGTCAACTGCATGACCTATCGAGACGTCGCCTCCAAGCAGGTGCTGATCTGGGCCTGCACCGCCGTCGCCGCCCGCATGCCGGTCGCCATGACGCCGCTGGCGCTGGTGTTCCTGGTCCGGGAGCGGCCCGGCGGCTACACCCTGGGCGCGACGCTCGCGGCGGCCTATGTGCTCGGCGAGATCATCGCCGCCCCGGTCCTCGGGATGCGGCTGGACCCGGCTCGCGGCCGACGTCATCTGGTCGTCGGACTCGCGGGCGGGGCCCTGGGGTTCACCGGACTCGGGATCTTCGCCGACTCACAGCCCGTGGTGCTGGGGGCGTTCGCGTTCCTGTCCGGGGCCGCCCCCTCCGCGGCCGCCGGAGGGCAGCGGGCGCTGCTGACGTCCTTGGTTCCGGAACGTGCCGTGGCCCAGGCGCTGTCCGCCGAGTCGATGCTGATGTCCGGTGTGTGGGCCGTCTCCCCGGTCGCCGTCGCCGGCCTTGCCCTCGGAGTCGCGCCCCGGGTGCCGTTGCTCCTCGCGGCCGCCTGCATGGCGGCGTCGATCGCGGGCCACTGGCTGCTGCCCGCGGGCTGGGCCGGCGGCGGACAGGACGGGGACACCGGCCGGGTGAAGACCCGCGTCCTGCTGCACGCCTGGCCGGTGTACGTCACCGGCGCGGCCAGCATCACCCTGCTCGGCCTGACCGAACTCACCCTGCCCGCCCTGGTGGAGCAGCGCGGCATCGGCGTGGGCTGGTCCGGCCCGCTGCTGGCGGGCATGGCGATCGGGGCGGGACTCGGGGCGTTCCTGTACGGGCTGCGCTCGTGGCCGGGACGGCTGCGCTCGCGCAGCGCGGTGCTGATCTGCGGCATGTCGGTCTTCGTGGCGCTGGTCGCGCTGATACCGGGCGCCGCCGGGATGGCCATCGCCCTCGTCCTCGCGGGCATGCTCCAGTCCGGGGCGCTGATCACCCGCAACCTGTCCCTGCGCGAGGCCCTGCCGCAGAGCGCCCTGGCCGCCGGGTACTCCGTGCTGTACGCAGCCGCCGGCGCGGGCTACGCGGCGACGGGTTCCCTCGCGGGCGGTCTGCTCCAGGTGGTCGCGCCGTCCACGGCCGTCCTGGCCGGTGTGTCGCTGACCCTGCTGCTCACCCTGATCGGCTGGTGGGGAGAGGCCCGGCGGGACGTCTCAGGCGCGGCCGGCGACCTGGCCGTCGGCCTTGCCGGCGGCGCGGAAGGTGCGCCGATAGCTGGTGGGCGTGACCCCGAGTGCCGCCTGTAGGTGCTGGCGCATCGACTGGGCCGTGCCGAAGCCCGCGGCGCCGGCCACCTGGTCGACCGAGAGGTCGGTGGACTCCAGGAGGTGGCGGGCGCGTTCGACGCGCTGCTGGGTGAGCCACTGGCCGGGGCTGACGCCGACCTCCTCACGGAACCGGCGGGTGAAGGTGCGCACGGACATGGCTTCCTGGTCGGCCATGTCCCGCAGCTGGATGGGCTCGTCGAGCCGGCCCAGGGCCCAGGCGCGGGCCGTGGTCGTCGACGACTGCTGCGGGTCGGGGACCGGGCGGTGGATGTACTGCGCCTGGCCGCCGTCGCGATGGGGCGGCACGACCGTGCGGCGGGCCACCTCGGTGGCGATCGCCGTGCCGTGGTCGCGGCGCACCATGTGCAGGCACAGGTCGATCCCGGCGGCGACCCCGGCCGAGGTCAGCACGTCGCCGTCGTCGATGAACAACACGTCCGCGTCCACCTTGATCCGCGGGAACAACCGTTGGAAGCGCTCGGCGTCGGCCCAGTGCGTGGTCGCCGGGCGCCCGTCGAGCATGCCTGCCGCGGCGAGGACGTACACGCCGGTGCAGATGGAGGCGAGCCGTGTGCCGGGGCGGACGAGGGCGAGCGCGGTGGCCAGCTCGTCCGTCAGCACGCCCTCCTCGAAGACCGGGCCGAGCTCGTAGGACGCCGGGATGATCACGGTGTCGGCGGTGGCCAGCGCCTCGGGGCCGTGCTCGACCTGGATCGCGAAGTCGGCGTCGGTCCGTACGGGGCCCGGCGGCCGGATCGAGCAGGTCACGACCTCGTACAGATGCCGCCCGCGCGCGTCCTTGGGTCGGCCGAAGATCCGGTGCGGGATGCCCAGCTCGAAGGGGAGCAGCCCGTCCAGCGCGAGGACGACCACGCGGTGCGGGCGGAATTCCGACGGCGGACGGCGCTCCGGTTCACGACTCATGGCCCGATCCTAACGAATGCTGTCCTTCGGGCCAATGGATCCGGATCGGCGCAGGCCCGAAGCTCGTTGTCGTGACGCAGACAACCCCCGCCACCGCCGCCACCGCGGCCACGTCCCCGACGAGGCCGCGTCGTCCCCGTTTCCACCGCGCCTGGTTCGTCGCCGCCGTCGCCTTCGTGACGATCCTCGGCGCCGCCGCCTTCCGCTCCCTGCCGGGACTGCTCATCGACCCGCTGAACGAGCAGTTCGGCTGGTCGCGCGGCACGATCGGGGCCGCCGTCTCCATCAACCTCGCGCTGTACGGCCTGACCGCTCCCTTCGCCGCCGCGCTGATGGACCGTTTCGGCATCCGCAGGGTCGTCGCGGCCGCCCTGACCCTGATCGCCGTCGGCTCGGGTCTGACGTACTGGATGACGGCCGCCTGGCAACTGCTGCTGTGCTGGGGCCTGCTGGTGGGACTCGGCACCGGCTCGATGGCGCTGGCCTTCGCCGCCACGGTCACCAACCGCTGGTTCACCGAACGGCGCGGTCTGGTCACCGGCATCCTCACCGCCGCCTCGGCCTCCGGCCAGCTGATCTTCCTGCCCCTGCTGTCCTGGATGGTCGAGAACCACAGCTGGCGCCCCGCCGTCGTCACGGTCGCCCTCGCGGCCCTCGCGGTCGTCCCCTTCGTATGGTTGCTGCTGCGCGACCACCCGGCCGACGTGGGCCTTGCGCCGTACGGCTCGAAGGAGTTCGTGCCGAAGCCGCCGCCCGCGCAGGGCGCCGCACGCCGGGCCGTCACGGTCCTCTTCTCGGCCGCCCGCACGGGGCCCTTCTGGCTGCTGGCCGGCACGTTCGCGATCTGCGGCGCCTCCACCAACGGCCTCATCCAGACCCACTTCGTGCCCGCCGCCCACGACCACGGCATGCCCATCACGGCCGCCGCCTCGCTGCTGGCGGTCATCGGCGTCTTCGACGTCGTCGGCACGATCTTCTCCGGCTGGCTCACCGACCGCTTCGAACCCCGCCGCCTGCTCGCGGTCTACTACGCCCTGCGCGGCATCTCGCTGCTCTTCCTGCCGATGCTGCTCGCGCCGAGCGTCCACCCGCCGATGCTGTTCTTCATCGTCTTCTACGGCCTCGACTGGGTCGCCACCGTCCCGCCCACCGTCGCCCTGTGCCGTGAGCAGTACGGCGAGGACAGCGCGATCGTCTTCGGCTGGGTCCTCGCCTCCCACCAGGTGGGCGCCGCACTGGTCGCCTTCGTCGGCGGAGTCGCGCGGGACGTCTTCGGCACGTACGACATGGTCTGGTACGCCTCCGGAGCGCTGTGCGCGGCGGCGGCCCTGATGGCGCTGGTGATCCGGCGGCGGCCGGCGGGGGTGGGGATGGCGGCCTAGCGGCGGAACGGCCCCGAGGGGAAGGTCCGGCGGCGAGACCGGTCGGCGGCGGATGGGTCTGGTGGAGGGCGGACGGGGCTGGTGGAATGCGGACGGGCCCGGTGGAGGGCGTGGCACGAAGCCCGACGGGGGGGCGGCCCGAGAGTCCGACGGGGTGGCGGGTGCGGTCCGAAAGGCCCGCCGGGGTGGCGGGTGCGGCCTGAAAGGCCGACGGGTGGCGGAGCCCCGACCCAAAGCCCGACGGGGTGGCGGGACCAGTCCGGAAAGCCGGACGGGGTGGCGGGAGCGGTCCGGCCGTCCGGTGGTGCTGCGGGCTAGAGGAAGCGCCCCTTGTGGAACAGCAGCGGCGCCTCGTCGCCGTCGCTCACTCCGAGGGCGTCCACCCGTCCTACGACGATGAGGTGGTCGCCGCCCGTGTGCACCGCGTGGATCGTGCAGTCGATCCACGCGAGCGTGTCCGTGAGGCGGGGGGAGCCGGACACGGGGGCGGCGTCGTAGGCCACGCCGGCGAACTTGTCCGCCCCGCTCACCGCGAAGGCGCGGCACAGCTCGCCCTGTCCGGCGCTCAGCACGTTCACGCAGAACACGCCCGCGCGGGCGATGCGGGGCCAGGTCGTCGACGTACGGCCCACCATGAAGGCGACCAGCGGCGGGTCGAGGGAGAGGGACGAGAAGGACTGGCAGGCGAAGCCGGCGGGGGAGTGCGGGGCCTCGGCGCCGGCCGGTGCCGTCACGACGACCACGCCGGTGGCGAAGCTGCCGAGCACCCGCCGGAACTCGTCCTGCCGGATCGGCGCGCGCTCGTCCTCGCCGACACAGCGCAGCGCGGGGCGCGGCAGCGCCTGCACGGGCGGCGCGTCGGCCGACCTCAGATAGCGGACGGCGGCGGCCGCCATCCCTGCGTGTCCCATCACGACACCCATTGAAACTGACGACTCGTCAGATGGGAAGGGGCGTGCGAGGAGTGGGCACGGCCTGCGTACGCTGCGCACATGGGGTGGGGAGACACAGCCGGCGGCCCGGAGGGTGACAGACCTGAGGGCGGCAGACCGGGCGAGATGGTGCAGTGGTTCGTCGATCTGAACGCGGCGGCGGCTTTGTGTGCGGCCCAGATGCCGGCGATCGGACTCGTCTGGTGGATCAGCGCCGAACTGGGTGACGACTACGGCGGCAGCCCCTACACCCTGGCGCTCGCTCTCGTACTGGCCGCACTGCTGGTCGTGGCTCCGCTGGTGCTGCCGTTCGTCGGACTCGTGCAGGCGGCCGCCCACATAGTTCCGGGGGGCTGGCTCGCACGTGTGGTCACTCGCCATGTGCGCGGGCCTGTGTGGGCCTGGCACATGGTGTGCAGCGCGCTGCTGGGTGTGGTCTGGGCGGGGCTCGCCGCTCTGGTGTGGGACTGGCGGTTCACCGTCGTGGCGCCCCTGTTCGCGACCCTCGGTGTGCTGCCCGTGCTCGGCCTGGGGTACTTCCGCAGGCGGGCCCGGGGCACGGGCCGGCGGCAGGGGTTCTGGGCCGTGTGGCTCCTCTCGCTCTTCGGTTCCGTCACCCTGTTCCTGCTGGTCTTCGTCGGTGGTGTGCTGGGCACGCTCACCGGGCTCATCGGGTACGGGCCGCCCGAGCTGTCCACCGCGCAGCTCACCGGGGTGTGGCGCGGGGCGGACGGTGCGGCGCTGCGGCTGGATCCCGAGGGGAAGGCCGAGCTGACCAGGCTCGCGACCGAGTCCGAGTCCGAGTCCGAGCCCGAGTCCGGGTCCGAGCCCGGGTCCGGGTCCGAGCCCGGGTCCGGGTCCGGGTCCGGCGACCGGGCCACCGACGCGATCGATGTGTGCGACGGTCCCGGCAGCTGGTCGGTGGAGGAGCGGGGCGGCCGCGACGCCGTGGTCGTACGTCTCGACGGCACATGTGGGCGGGCCACATGGTGGACGATCGGCGGCACGGAACGCGAGCCTGAGCTCTTCGCCCGGTTCGGGGATCCTGATGCCGGAGAGGTGTGGATCCTGGTGCGGGGCTGAGTTCTGGGACGACCGCACCAGGGACGCCCGTATAGAGGACGACCGCACCAGGGACGCCCGTATCGAGGACGACCGCACCAGGGACGCACCAAGGGCTCACATGTCAGGGACGCACGCACCAAGGGCTCACATGTCAGGGACGCGCAGTCGCCCGCCCCACCGGGCCGCCCGCCCCACCGGGCCGCCCGCCCCACCGGGCCGCCCGCCCCACCCGGCCGCCCGCACCACCGGGCCGCCCGTCGTGCTCAACGCCCCTTGAATGCGGCGCTCCTGCGCTCCGCGAAGCTCGTCACGCCCTCCTGGGCGTCCCGCGTCGTCATGTTGATCTCCTGTGCGGCCGCCTCCGCGGCGAAGGCGGTGGCGCGGTCGGACTCCAGGGAGGCGTTGACGAGCTGCTTGGTGAGGGCGAGCGCGCGGGTCGGTCCGGCGGCGAGGCGCTCGGCCCAGGCGCGGGCCGTCTTGTCCAACTCCGCGTCCGGGACGACCCGGTTGACCAGGCCCAGCCGTTCCGCGTCCGCGGCGGTGAGCGCGTCGCCGAAGAACATCAGCTCCTTGGCGCGGTGGGTGCCGACCAGGCGCGGGAGGAGGTAGGCGCCGCCGCCGTCCGGGACCAGGCCGCGTCGTACGAACACCTCGATGAAGCGTGCGGACTCCGCGGCCAGCACGAGGTCGCAGGCGAACGCGAGATGGGCGCCGATGCCGGCCGCGGTGCCGTTGACGGCGGCGATCACCGGCTTCTCGCAGTCCAGCACGGCCGCGATCAGCCGCTGGGCGCCGAGCCGGATCGTGCGGGCGACGTCGCCGGGGACACGTTCGGTGCCGGCCGGCGTCCCACGCAGGTCGGCACCGGCGCAGAAGCCGCGGCCCGTGCCGGTCAGCACCACCGCCCGCACGTCCGGGTCCGCGGAGGCGCCGGCGAGCAGCTCGATGATGCGGTCGCGCTGATCGGGGGTGAGGGCGTTCAGGGCCTCGGGCCGGTTGAGGGTGATGAGGCAGACCTGACTGTCAGTGGCGTGCTGTACCAATGAATCGACGGAATTTCCGGGCACACGGGGGGAATTGGACATGCTCATCTCACGGTCTGTAGTCAGGTTCGCGTGGGCGGCCGTCCCGGCGCGGGCGGTTGTCCGCGCCCGGGTGGCCGCCCCGGCTCCGGCGGTCGTCGCGTCGCGGTCGCGCAGGTCAGCGGCACACCACCAGCGCGTCCAGCGCCACCGCGCCCTGCCCCCTGGGCAGCACCATCAGCGGGTTGATGTCGAGCTCCGCGACCTCGTCCCCGAGCTCCAGCACCATGCGCTGCACCCGCAGGACGACTTCCACGAGCGCGTCGAGATCCGCCGGGGGCCGCCCCCTGACCCCGTCGAAGAGGGCCCGCCCGCGCAGCTCGGCACACATGTCCCTGGCCTGCTCCTCCCCGAAGGGCGGCACGCGTACGGCCGTGTCGTTCAGCACCTCCACGAGCACCCCGCCCAGCCCCACCGTCACGGTCGGCCCGAACAGCTCGTCGTGCGCGGCGCCCACGACCGTCTCGACGCCCCGCTCGACCATCTGGCAGACCAGGACGCCGTCGAGGGAGACGTCCTCGTAGCGGGCGATGTCCGTCAGCTCACGGTAGGCGTCGCGGACCTGGCTGGCGGAGGTCAGCCCGATCTTGACCAGCCCGAGCTCCGTCTTGTGGGCGATCCGCGCACCGGACGCCTTCATCACCACGGGGTAGCCGACCAGTCCCGCGGCCCGTACGGCGGCCGCCGCGCTCGTCACCAACTGCTCGCGCGGGACCCGGATCCCGTACGCCCGCAGCAGCTGCTTCGCCGCGTGCTCGCTGAGCTGCTGTCCCGGGCGCATCAGTGCCTGCGCCTTGCGGTAGGAGGGCGAGGGGAGGCGGGCGGCCTCGTCGAAGGGGGAGCGGTAGCCGCTGACGAAGCGGTGGTGGTCGAGGTGGGCGCGCACGGCGGTGATGCAGTTCGCCACCGTGCGGAAGGTGGCCACGCGCGAGGAGCCGAGCAGGACCTCCCGGTAGGCCGGCTCGGTGCCGACCGGCGAACCCCACACCACGCAGACCAGCTTGTCCGTGCGCTCGGCGGCGTCCACGAGGTCCCGCACGAGCCGGTCGCTCAGCGGCGGGAAGGGCCCGGTGATCGGGCAGATCAGCACCCCCACCGCGGGGTCGTCGAGGATCGCGTCGATGATCTTCCGGCCGCGCCAGTCGCCGACAGGATGCCCGCCGTTGTCGACCGGGTTGGCCACGCTCAGGTACTCGGGTATCCACTGGTGCAGCTCGGCCTGCTTGGCCTGCGAGAGCGCCGGCAGCCGCAGTCCCGCCTCGGTGGCCAGGTCGGCGAAGTGCGCGCCCGTGCCGCCGGAGATGGAGTAGACGACGACGCCGTCGGCGCGGGGCGGCCGCGCGCGGGCCAACAGGGCCGCGGTGTCCTGGAGTTCGTCGAGGCCGTCGACGCGGATCACGCCGTACTGCCGCATCGCCGCGTCCACCACCGCGTCCGCGCCGGTCAGCTTGCCGGTGTGCGAGGCGGCCGTGCGGGCGCCGGTCTCGGTGCGGCCCACCTTGACCGCGACCACCGGCACTCCGCGGCGGGCGGCGCGGTCGGCGGCGAGCAGGAAGGCGCGGCCGTCCTTGAGGCCCTCGACGTAAGCGGCGATGGCACCGACCTCGGGCCGTTCGGCGAAGTAGGAGATGAAGTCGGCGCACTCCAGGTCGGCCTCGTTGCCGGTGGGCGCCCAGTGCGACAGGCGGATGCCGAGCTCCTGGAGGGCGAAGACGGGGCGGCCCTGGTGGCCGGACTGGGTGATGAGGGCGATCGCCGGACCGTCGAGGTCGTCGCGGAACCGCTCGAAGGCGTTGAGGTTGGTGTTGGGGCCCAGCAGCCGCATCCCGGACCGCTGGACGGCGGCGGTGAGCCGGTCCTGCGCCGCGGCTCCCTCCGCGCCGGTCTCGGCGAACCCGGAGGCGAAGACGACGGCGAACTTCACCTTGGTCTCGGCCAGTTCCTCGATCACCGCAAGGGGATCGGCGACCAGCAGCACGGCGAGATCGACCTGCTCGGGCAGGTCGGCGACGGAAGGGGAGCAGGGGATGCCGAACACGGACGTACGGCTGGGGTGCACGGGGTGGAGCCGGGCGCCGACCCGTTCGGACCAGGCGATCAGCTGGCGCGTGACACCGGTGTTCGGTCGCCCCTCGCCGTCGGAGGCGCCGATCACGGCGACCGACTCCGGCCGGAAGAGACGGTCCAGATCGGGCACGTCGCAGTACAGGGGACGGCCGCTGACGTCGAGATCGTCGACCTCGGCGGGCCGGCCGTGGACGGCGGGCCCGGGTTGCTCGCCACAGGCGATGACCCGGGCCCGGCGGGAGTCGGTGGTGAGGGTGCCGTGGGTTGATCCAAGCATCGGTCCGCCCGCTCCTGTGTGACAGCGATTAACTGACGCAGTGTCAGATTAAAGGAACTGACACTCAGTCAGGAACGGCTGTGCACGCAAAGTTGAGCGGGACAGTACGTCACGTCCCTGCGGGACCGGAGGGAGGACACCGCCCGGCGGCGTCTCAGAGCGCCGCCAGCACCTCCTTCGCCACCCGCTCCCCCGACCGCACCGCCCCATCCATGAAGCCCATCCAGTACGTGGAGGTCTCCGTCCCGGCCCAGTGGATGCCGCCGACCGGTTCGCGCAGGGCGGGGCCGTACTGGGTCAGGACGCCGGGCGCCGCGATGGAGACGGGGCCGCCGCGGGTGTAGGTCTCGTTGTTCCAGCGTTGCAGGACGAAGGAGGTCGGGGAGGCCGCTTTCGCGCCGAAGTAGGTCGTGTAGTCCTTCAGTACGGCGGCCCGCACCTCGGCCTCGCTCGCCGCGTCCAGCTTGCGGGCCTCGTCGGCCTCGATGAAGCCCATCAGCGCGCCGAAGGAGGCGTCGGGTGGGGAGTTGTCGAAGGTGGAGCTGATCACGCCGGTGTCGCTGACGACCTGGCCGTTGAGTCCGTCGGCACGCCAGAAGGGGGTGTCGTAGAGGGCGATGGCCTTGCCCACCGAGGCCATCGGCAGCCGCTGGGTGAGCTGGTCGCGGGCGGCCGGCAGCAGAGGGTCGTAGGTGATGCGGGCCGCGATCGGCGGGGGTACGGCGACGACGACCCTCCTGGCGGTGACCGTGATGCCGTCGGCCGTGACGGCGTACCTGTCGCCCGACCTGGCGATCGTGCGCACCGGGGCGCCGAGCACCACCCGGTCGCCGAGCGTGGCGGCGAGCTTGATCGGCACGAGCTGGGAGCCCCCGACGAAGCGGAGTTCCTGGGCGCCGCCCGCGGTCTCGGTGAGACGTTCCAGGGTGCCGGGATGGGCGGCGTCACCGGCGGCGGCGATGTAGAAGAGCACGAACAGGAAGGAGAGTTCGCGGGGTTCGGCCGAGAAGATCGACGTGCAGGCCACGTCGAAGAGGAACTTGGCGGACGGGATGACGGCGTTGGCGCGCAGCCAGGTCTCGAAGGTCTGCCGGTCCCATTCCTCGGCCTTCGCGGCGGTCCAGGGCGCGTCGACCGGGATCCCCTTGGCCAGGTCGTCCAGTTTGGCCTGCACGATGGCGGCGTTGGCGAGCCCGGCCGCGTCGATGGGCGGGACGGAGCCGAGGAGGCCGTCGGTGGCGTACGGGGTCCTCCTGCCGTCCTTGTAGAGGAGGTTGTTCCCCGTGTTGTAGGTGGTGAAGGTCTGTACGCCGAGGGAGTCGGCGAGGGCCCTGATGCGGTCCTGGGTGGGGCCGATGAACTCGCCGCCGCCCTCGGTGACGCCGCCGCCCGGCAGGTCCAGGCCCAGCACCCGGCCGCCGACCCGGTCGCGTGCCTCCAGGACGACGACCGACTTGCCGGCGGCCACCAGGTCGCGGGCGGCGGTCAGTCCGGCCAGCCCGGCGCCGACGATCGCGACGTCGGCCTCGCGGGTGGTGGTGGCCGCCGAGGCGGGGCCGGCGGCGGTGAGCGCCGCGGCGCCGGCGGTGGCGGCGGCGCCGAGAAGGGAGCGGCGGGAGAGTTGTCTTTCGCGTGCCACGTGCGTCCTCCGTCGTAGCGAGAGGGAGTGGAGCCGGAAAGTGAAGCCGAAAAGCTGAACAGTGCTCACATTCTGGCTCCGCACGAGGGCGCGGTACAGAGATCTCCCGCAACTTCTGACTCGCAAGTAACAGGAGATCCGCGTAGGAGAGTTGAAGGCGGCTACGTCACCGGCAGCCGGGAGGGCCGCCGGCGGTCGTCGCGGTCGCCGGCGATGGCCTTGGCGATCTTCTGTGCGTCGATCGCCATCTCGCGGAGGTTGCCGCTGATGGGGTTGGTGAAGCCGGTGAAGTACAGGCCGGGGGCGTCAGCGGCGGTGCGGCGACCCTGGACGGCCGGTCTGCCCCGCTCGTCGAGGACGCCGAGATGACCGACGAGGTCCTCCAGCGCCCGGACGTATCCGGTGGCCGCGACGACGACGTCCGGCGAGAGGCGGGTGCCGTCGGCCAGGACGACCTTGCCGTCCTCGAAGCTGTCGACGGCGGCCACGATCTCGATTCGCCCCTTGCGCACGGCGTCGATGAGACCGACGTCGAGAACCGGGATCGCCCCTTCCCTGACCCGGCTGTAGAGCCCGCTGTCGGGGCGCGGCAGTCCCTGCTCCGACAGGTCCGGCACGCTCAGCCTCGCCATCGGCCGGGCCAGCCGGTCGACCAGGCGGACCGGCAGCCGCCGTACCAGGATGCTGGTGAACTGGGCGGCCCAGCCGGCCGTGGAGCGGCGCACGATGTGCGGCACGGTCCGCACGGCCAGCCGCACCCGGGAGGCGCCGCCCTCCACCAGGTCGACGGCTATCTCGGCGCCGGTGTTGCCGACGCCGACGACGAGGACGTCACGGCCGGCGAACGGCGCCGGGTTGCGGTACTCGGCGGCGTGCAGGAACTCGCCGGTGTAGGTGTCGCGTCCGGGCCAGCGCGGAATGCGCGGGGTGTGGTTGTGCCCGGTGGCCACGACGACGGCGGCGCCGGTCAGTTCACGTCCGCCGGTGGCCCGCAGCAGCCAGCCGGAGCCGTCGGGCGCGGGCTCGACGCGGGAGACCTCGACGCCGGTGACGATCTCCAGGTCGTGGTGCTCGGCGTACTTCTCCAGGTACCGCACGACGTCGTCGCGAGCCACCCACCGGCCGAACCGGCGCGGCATCGGCAGCCCGGGCAGGGCCGACAGACGCCGGGTGGTGTGCAGGTGGAGGCGGTCGTAGTACCGCCGCCAGGAGGCCCCGACCCGGTCCGACTTCTCCAGCACCACGGCACGCAGCCCCCGGGCGCGCAGGGCGTGAGCCACGGAGAGTCCGCCGGGACCGCCGCCTATGACGTAGACGGGGCGGTCGGTGGCGGGGTGGTCCGTGGCAGGGCTCTCCGCTGTGGTGCGGTCCGGGTGTTGGGGGGTGTCGGTCATGTTCCGGAGCGTAATCACATGGCCCGTTGATGGGTCTCGGTCAAGCCCGGAATTGGTTGCGGATCGATCACGGCTGTGGGAGACGCGGGTGCGATGTGTGACGTAGATCTCCTGGTTGTGGGGGTGGGGTGGACTTGGTGCGAGTCGGGACATGCCGCCCCGCCGCCGCGGCCCGCCGGGGAGTTAGGATCCGGCCCCATGGCCCTGACCATGAACGACGTGGACCGGTTCGAGGCGTCCAGGCCCCGCCTGGAGGCCATCGCCTATCGCCTCCTCGGCTCGGCGAGCGAGGCGGAGGACGCCGTGCAGGAGACGTTCCTGCGCTGGCAGTCCGCCGATGTCGGGCGGATCGAGGTTCCCGAGGCGTGGCTGACGAAGGTGCTCACCAACCTGTGCCTCAACCAGCTCACTTCGGCCCGCGCGCGGCGCGAGACCTACGTCGGCCAATGGCTGCCCGAACCGCTGCTCGCCGGTGACCCGATGCTCGGCCCGGCCGACACCGCCGAACAGCGCGAGTCGGTCTCGTACGCCGTACTCGTCCTGCTGGAGCGGCTGTCCCCCGACGAGCGGGCGGTGTACGTGCTGCGCGAGGCCTTCGCGTACCCGCACCGCGAGATCGCCGAGATCCTCGACATCACCGAGGCCGCCAGCCAGCAGATCCTCCATCGCGCCAAGAGGCATGTCGCGGAGGGCAGGGCCCGCACCGAGGTCGACGAGGCCGCCGCCCGGCGGATCGTGGACGAGTTCCTCGCGGCCGCGACCAGTGGACGGACCGAACCGCTCGTGGCGCTGCTCACCCAGGACGCCGTCGCGATCGGCGACGGCGGCGGGAAGATCCCGGCCCGGGCGAAGGCGTTCGAGGGTGCTCTCGCGGTCGCGAAGTTCATGCGCGGTCTGTTCAAGCCGAGCGAGGCCAAGCGCGCGCTGACCGGCGGCTCGCCCCAGATCTACGCCTCGTTCGCCAACGGCGACCCCGCCCTCGTGGCGGTGCTCGACGGCCGGGTCATCGGTGTCATGTGCCTGGAGATCACGCCTGAGGGCATCGCCGGGTTCCGTAACCAGGTCAACCCCGACAAGCTCCAGCGGGCGACGCGGGTGTGGGAGGCGGAGGACCACGGGGAGCCGTTGCTGCTCAGCGCGTTCTGAGCGAGGGGCGAGGGGGCGGTGAGGTGAGCCGTCGGGTGATGTGAGCTGCTTCACATCCCAGACCTGTCAGGAATCGGTGGGCCGCTCGGTTCAAGGGGCGAATCGCGAACCCGCGCATCCGCTGAAGGCAGGAGTACGGACATGCAGCACCGCATCGTCGTCATCGGGGCCGGCTACACCGGAGCCACCGCCGCCGGCCGCCTCGCCAGGCGACTGCACCACGAAGACGTCGCCATCACCCTCGTCAACGCCGAGCCCGACTTCGTCGAGCGCGTCCGGTTGCACCAGCTCGCGGTCGGTCAGCCCCTCCGGCCCCGGCCCTTCAGCGAGATGTTCGCGGGGACCGGCGTCGCCCTGAAGCTCGGCAAGGTCACCGGCGTGGACGTCGACCGCAGGACGGTCACCGTGGCCGCCGCGGACGAAGAGGAGGAGCTGGAGTACGACACCCTCGTGTACGCCCTCGGCAGCGGCTGGAACGACCACGGCGTCCCCGGCACGGCCGAGCACGCCCACGAGATCGCCGGCCGCCCCGGAGCACTGCGCCTGCGTGAACGCCTGGCCGCCCTGGGTGCCGGGCAGCCGGTGGTCGTGGTCGGCGGCGGTCTCACGGGCGTCGAGGCCGCGACCGAGATCGCCGAGGCCCGCCCGGACCTGGACGTCGCCCTCGCCGTGCGCGGCGGTCTCGGCGACTGGCTCTCGCCGAAGGGACGCCGGCACCTGCGGAAGGTCGTCGACGGCCTCGGCATCACCGTCCACGAGGACACGGCCGTCACCGCCGTCGAGGCCGACCGTGTCATGACCGCCGACGGCACGTCGGTACCGGCCGCGGTGACCCTGTGGACCGCGGGCTTCGCCGTCCACCCCATCGCGCGGGCCACCACCCTGGAGGTCACCGGCACCGGCCAGATCGTCGTCGACCGGAGCATGCGCTCGGTCTCCCACCCCGAGGTCTACGCCATCGGCGACGCGGCCATGGTGAGGGGCCCCGGCGGCAAGCCGCTCAGGATGTCGTGCGCCTCGGGCGTCCCGACCGCGTGGCAGGCCGCCGACGCCATCGCGGCCCGCCTGACCGGCGGGAAGGTCCCGACCACGGCGTTGCGCTACTTCAACCAGTGCGTCTCGCTGGGCCGCAAGGAAGGGCTCATCCAGTACGTCACCGCCGACGACCGCGCGGTCAGCGCCGCGCTGACGGGACGACTCGCCGCCAAGTACAAGGAACTCGTCTGCAAGGGCGCGGCCTGGGGCGTGGCCAACCCGCTGCTGGGCATCCCGGCCCGGAAGCGACGGGTCGTGGCGGAGGCGGTCCGGGAGGGTGCGGGGGCCGAGGCGGCGGCGTGACCGCCACCCGCCGCCCTCACTCCGGAGCCGGCTCTCGCCTCGGAGCCGGCTCTCGCCGAGGTACCGGCTCTCGACCACGCGAAGGCTCTCGCCGCCGTGCCGGCCCCGGTCGCGGCGCCGGCCCCTCTCGCCGTCTCCGCCGTCTCCGCGGCCTCCGTACCGCGATGCGGCATCAAAGGCGCGTAAAGATTGCCGGAACACGGCAGTGAATCGGTGTCCTCGCGTGTGTGAGGATCCGTCAAGTCGGAGGTCAGCGACGGGTGAGAGGGGGACGGCACGCAGGGTCCGGCTTCCCGGACCCGGCATCACGGGGGTGTGCCGCTCACGCCGTCGCCGATCTCCGACAGCGTGCGGGAGGCTGTGCTCGACCGTGCGCCGGTGGTCCCGGGGACTCGCTCACCGGACGTCCGGCGGGCGGGGCCGCTGCCTGTTCAGATGTCCTGCGCGGGCCAGTCCAGCAGCCGTGCCCCGATGACCGCGGTCTGCAGCGTGTACCGGTGCATCGGATCGGCCGGGTTGGCACCGGTGAGCTGGTGGATGCGCTCCAGCCGATAGGTCAGGGCGCGCACGCTCAGGGACAGGCGGCGGGCCGCCTCGGCCGCGGTGCAGCCCGCCTCGAAGTACACCTGCAGCGTCCGCAGCAGCGGTTCGGCCCCGCCGCGGGCACTCCTCAGCGGCCCGAGCGCGCTGAGCACGAGATCGGCCATGGCCTGCCGGTCCCGGGCCAGGACCGGGTAGACCAGCAGGTCGGCGGCGCGCACCACGGGCTCGTCCAGGTCCAGGCGGTCCGCGAGTTCGAGGGTGCTGAGCGCCTCCTCGTAGGAGTGCACCACACCACCGGCGCCGGACCGGGGGCGGCCGACGGCGACGCGGCTGCCGTCCGTGGCCGCGTGGGCCTGCTGGGCGAAGTGGCTGAGCACGTCGTCCTGGTCGCCCGGCGCGATGCAGACGAGCTGTCCGTTCTTGGTGGTGAGGAGTATGCGCCGGTCGCCGAAACGGGCTATCAGGGCTGCTTCCACCTGCCGAGTCACCGGCGCGGTGTCCTCGTACGCCTCGGGCCCTTCGGCCACGGCGACGGCGTGGGCGCGGGACAGCACGAGGCCGAAGCGTTCGGCGCGTTCGGCCAGACGTCCCAGGTCGCTGCGGCCGTAGAGTAGGTCGTCGATGAACTCCCGCCGGGCGGCCTCCTCTTCGCGTACGGCCAGGCGCTGGGCCCGTTCGTATCCCTCCGCGAAGGCGTCCACGGCCTGCACCACCGCGGCCAGGACGCCGTCGGCCGCACCCGGGGTGTCGGGCCAGGCGTCCCGTGTGGCCGTGAGGTGTTCTCGTACCAGGCTGCGCAGCGTGTGCCCGTCCTCCGCCGCGCGCTCGCCGAGCGTGCGGCGAGCGGCCAGCTCGTCCCGGCTCAGGCGACGCCCGGTGGCGGCGACGGCGGCGAGGATGTCCGCGTACCCGTCCAGATGGCGTGTCGCCGTGACCGGCTCGCTCACCCCGCCCCTCCCGTATTCCGTGTGCCGTTGACGCTTTCCTTACGGCACCGGCATGCAGACCCTAATGAAATCTGCCGGGACGCGGCAATGCGCAGGTCTGCTCCGGCGGCCATCATCAGGTGAGGGGAGCACCACGGATGGTTCCGGTGCCGGACGTCGGCAGGCGGCCGGCACCGGAACCCTTGTGCCTCCCGCGCGATGTGCACGACACGTCATCACCCCCCGGGACGCGGAACGCGCGTCGAAGGCGGACAAAACGGCGCCTGCGCGAGACGCTGCGGTACGTGCCGCCGCACCGCCTCCCAGGGAGACCGCCATGTCCACGCCGCCTTACCTCTCCACCAAGGACTCCTACCGCTTCGACGACCTCACCGCCCTGTTCATCAACTGCACGCTCAAGCCGTCCCCGCAGCTCAGCCACACCCAGGGCCTGATCGACAAGAGCGCGGCGATCATGATGGAGCGCGGGGTCACCACGTCCGAGGTCCGGGCCGTCGACCACGACATCGCCCCCGGCGTGTACCCGGACATGACCGAGCACGGGTTCGCGGTCGACGAGTGGCCCGCGGTGTACGAGCGGGTGATGGCCGCCGACATCCTGGTGCTGGCCGGACCGATCTGGCTCGGCGACAACGGCTCCGTCACCAAGAGGGTCGTCGAGCGGCTCTACGCCTGCTCCTCACTGCTCAACTCCCAGGGCCAGTACGCCTATTACGGGCGGATCGGCGGGTGTCTGATCACGGGGAACGAGGACGGCGTGAAGCACTGCGCGATGAACGTGCTCTACAGCCTCCAGCACCTCGGCTACACGATCCCGCCCCAGGCCGACGCCGGCTGGATCGGCGCGGCCGGCCCCGGACCGTCGTACCTCGACGCGGACTCCGGCGGCCCGGAGAACGACTTCACCAACCGCAACACCGCCTTCATGACCTGGAACCTGATGCATCTGGCGGCGCTGCTCAAGCGCGCGGGCGGCATCCCCGCCCATGGCAACCAGCGCTCCGAGTGGGACGCCGGATGCCACGCCGACGCGCCCAACCCCGACTACCGCTGACACCGTCGCGCCGCTGGGCGGTGCCGTGCGCACGGCGGCGTGGTCCGCTCCGGGTGCCCGGGACACAGCACGACGCCGAGCCCCCGCGTACGGCGGGCGCTCGGCGTCGTGGGTGCGGTGGCCGGGTCATGACGGGAAACCGGTACCGCGTTCAGGGGCCGTCGGCGTGACGGGCTACTTGTTCCTCGGCCTGTGGTCGGTGATCCTCGCGATCCACGCGATGAAGTCGCCCGGGTCCGAGTTGGCGCCGTGGCCCTCGTCCCAGTAGTAGAGGTGGTCGACCTCGTCGCCGAGGGTGTGCGCGGCCGCGGCGAGGTTGGCGGCGACCGTGTGGGACGTGTCGGAGTCCTTCGTGCCGAGGCGGATCCACCAGTGCTTGGTGCGGTGGGGATTGGGCTGCTCGGTGAGGAAGGACATCGGGTTCATCAGGCGCAGCGTCCCCGGGAGGTCGCTGTCGAGGCGGGCGCTGCCGCCGCTTTCGTGGCGGAGGCTGTAGAGGGTGAAGTGGCGGGCCTTGGTGGTGCCCTTGCCGAAGAGGTTGTTCTCGCCCGCCGACAGGTCGAACGCGTCGAAGGCCGGCGCCGACTTCTTGCGGGCGCCGACGTGGGTCAGGAAGTCCGCCCACGAGAAGGACGCCCTGCCGCCGGACCAGGTGATGAAGGTGTTCGCGGCGAGGTACGTCTTCCGGTCCGCCTCGGACAGGGCCGCCAGGTAGCGGGTCGCCGACGGCTCCATGTACTGCTTGACCAGGTACGCGTCGTAGTTGCGGGCCGTGAGGGTGCCGAAGCCGCCCAGGCCCTTCAGCTTCAGTGACGCCTGGTACTCGGCGAACTGCGACCGCAGTTCCTTCGACACCGTCCGGTCCACGGTGGAGCCGGAACTCGTCGGGTTCGCGCCCCAGTTCCACTCGTACGCGCCGTCCGCGTGCTCCAGGTCGGTGATCGGACACCACGCGCCCGTCGCGAAGATCGCGTCGCTCGCGTCCGCCGCGCCGATCGCGGCCAGCGGCTCGTCGTAGAGCGGGCTGTCGCCGGACGCGCCGAGCAGGGAGGACAGCGCGCCGCCCGCGCTCGTGCCGGAGGAGACGATGCGGTCGACGTCGCCGGGTATCCGGCCCCTGTTGGACCGCACGTAGCGGACCGCCGCCTTGAGGTCGACGATCGCCGCCGGGGCGACGCCGTAGTACGTGCCGCCGCTGTCGACGAGCGTGCGGCCGCGTGCGCCGGGTTCGACGACCACGTACCCCGCGGCCAGCGCCAGCTTCGGCAGGCTGACCATGCCGCCCTGGGCGTTCACCATGCCGTTGCCGCCGGACGCCACCTCGCCCGAGGGTGAGGCGCTCGCGGAGGCCGACGCGCTCGGAGTGCCGCCGCCCGGCATCCCCGTCATTCCGCCGCCGCCCACACCCGTCGCGTCCGCAACCGACGACGGCATGTACCCGCCCACCGAGTTGGCGAACAGGATCGGCGCGTCGGTCGCGTCCACCGCCGTGCCGTCGATCTTGACCGGGACGCTGACGTTCAGACACTGGTACGTCTCGTCGACCGGCTTGGTGACGTACGTGATCGCCTTGTAGAAGTGGTACTCCACCTCGTGCTCGGCGCCGTCGGCGTCGGTGATCGTGCTGGTCAGGGTGGTGTAGGCGGCCTTGTCGAAGGCGAGCGCGTCCGACGACGAGGCTCCCGCGGTGCCCGCGCCGCTCGCCGCGCGGGCGGTCAGCGCGATGCCCCCGGCGGCCGCGACCCCCGCGGTCGCCCCGATCCCCATGACCACGCTCCTGCGCTTGACTGCCCTGTGCTTCACGGCGGACTCTCCTCGGCTGCGGTGGCGTCCCTGGCTTCCTCGGTCCTTGCGTCAGCGAACGTAATCCGGTGCCGACGAAATTGCCAACAATTCTGGCGGACTCATCGCGGACGCACAGGCGATTGTCAGGTCCCCTTTATCTGACGTACCGTCAGATCCATGGACGCGATCTGGCTCACAGGTGCGGAATGGCTGGCCGTGCTCCGCATAGGCCTCGGGCTGTGGTGGCTGGAGAGCTGGCGGCACAAGGACAGGAAGAGCTGGTCCGAGGGGGCGGGGATCTCCTGGGCGGCCGGCGTGGCGGACAAGCACCGCTGGAGCGCCGTACGCTCCGGTTTCGACGTCGTCGTCAAACCCCGGCCGCGGACCATGGCGTACGTCGTGCTCTACGCGGAACTCGCCCTCGGACTCGGCCTCGTCCTGGGGTTCCTGACCCCGATCGCCCTCGTCGGCGGGCTGCTGCTCAACCTTCTCTACTTCGTCCTGATGATCCACGACTGGGCCGAGCAGGGGCAGAACTCGATGATGGCGCTGATCTCGGTCGTCGCACTGTTCGCGATGTCCTGGCAGTCGTGGTCGGTGGACAACGCGCTCGGGCTGTTCTGAGGCGGCCGGGGTCCGGACGACGGAGGTTGCTTCGATGAGCGAGGTGCGCCACGACCTGCCGGAGGCCGACGCCTTCACCCGTGCGTACTGGGAGGCGGCCGCGGAGGGGCGGCTGCTGGTCCGCCGCTGCCACGGCTGCGGACGCGCCCACCACTATCCCCGCGAGTTCTGCCCCCACTGCTGGAGCGAGGACGTCACCTGGGAGACCGCCGACGGCCGAGCCACCCTCTACACCTGGTCCGTCGTGCACCGCAACGACCTGCCGCCCTTCGACCGGCGGACGCCGTACGTCGCCGCCGTCGTCGACCTCGCCGAGGGGCCCCGCATGATGACCGAGGTCGTCGAGTGCGCGGACCCCGCGCTGCTGCGGGCCGGGACGGAGCTGGAGGTCGTCTTCCGGGACGGGGTGCCGGTGTTCAGGACCGCAGCGGAGCCGCGTTGATGCCGCGTTGATCACCGGGTGGTTTCAATGGGTCCATGACCATCGCCGGCGCACCGCACCACCCCGACCCCCACCCGCTCCCCGAACTCCACGGGCACGGCCTGCTGCTGCGTCCCTGGGACGCGGACTCCGAGGCCGACCTGGAGACCTGGTTCCGGGGGCGCACCGACCCGGAGTTCCGGCGCTGGAACACCCCGCTGCGCATCACCACCGACCGCGACAGCGCCCTCGACTCCCTGCGCACCGCGGCCGAGAACACCAAGGACGGCACCTCGGCGGCGTACTGCGTCACCGACGCCACGACCGGCGCCCCCCTCGGGCACGTCGGCGTCAACGTCATCAACCGGGTCATGAGCTCCGCCCGCGTCGGCTACTGGGTGCTCCCCGAGGCCCGCGGCCGCCGCGTCGCCACCCACGCCCTCGTGCTCGCCACCCGCTGGGCCCTCACCGAACTCGACCTGCACCGCCTCGAACTCGACCATGCCGTCGGCCACGACGCCTCCTGCCGCATCGCCGAGCGCTGCGGCTTCCGCGCCGAGGGGACCCTGCGGGGCGCGATGTGGGAGGCGGGGCGGCACGACGCCTACCGGGACGCGCACCTGCACGCCCGGCTGGCCACGGACCCCGACGTCGAGCCGTAGACCCGTATGGGGACGCGCACCTGCACGCCCAGCCGGCCACGGACCCCGACGTCGAGCCGTAGACCCGTACGACGCTGAACCCGCACAACCACCGCCCGGGCGCGGCCGCTTGTGTCGGGTTCGTGTCCAGGGCGGAAATCGGTGCACGACGTCCGTGCGCCTGCGGGATCATGAGGCATGCGCCCGGACGACTGGTACAGCACCCAGGACCTCACCGGCTTCCTCGCCCACGCCGGCGGCTTCCTGCGTTCACGCCCCGATCTGCACACCGTCGCCCTGACGGTCACCGAGACACTGCGCACGAACGGACTGCGCTCGTACGGCGACGAGGCGCCCGTGTTCGGCGCGCTGGAACTGGACGGGCAGGTACGGGCCGCCTACTTCCGCACCCCGCCCTACCACCTGAACGTCACCCCCCTCACCCCCGAGGAGGCCGACTCACTCGCCGCCCACCTCGCCGCCCTCGGCCAGGCCGTCCCCGGTGTCATCGCGGCACGCGAGACGGCCGAGGCATTCAGCGCCGCCTGGCGCCGGCACGCGGGAGCGCGGGGCACGGTCAGGCAGCGGCAACGTCTGTACCGGCTCGGCAACCTCACCGTTCCGCAGCCCGTTCCGGCGGGCCGGGCACGGGTCGCGGGCACGACGGACCGGGAGCAGCTCTCGCGCTGGCACGGCGAGTTCGTCGAGGCCGCCGGTCATGTCGCCGCGCGGGGCGACGGGGCGTGGGCCGACTCGCGGATCTCCTACGGCGGCGTCACCTTCTGGGAGAGCGAGGACGGCACCCCGCTCGCCATGGCCGGCGTGTCGCCCGCGGTCGCCGGACAGGTCCGGGTCGGACCCGTCTACACGCCCGCCCCGCTGCGCGGCCGCGGCTACGGGGGCGCGGTCACCGCCTCGGTCACCCGGGCCGTGCTCGCCTCCGGGGTGCGCGAGGTGCTGCTCTTCACGGACCTCGACAACCGGACGAGCAACGGCCTCTACCAGCGCATCGGATACCGGGCGGTGGCCGACTTCGTCACGTACGACTTCCGTGACGGACGGGGCTCGCGGCCCGGCGAGGGACCTGCGAGCGGCGCCCTCCCGAGCTAGACGGTGCGGAGCCGTCCGCGGTTGTGCGACTCGGGGACCATCCGGCGGGCCGGCCGTCCATCCGTGGAGGGATCAGATCCGCCCCCGTGATGGATTCGCCCAACTCCGCCGCACGAAAGGGTTGATGCGTCCCATACGCAACAACCCCGAGGACCCCCCACGTGCGCAGCAGTCGAATAGCCACCGTCCTGGCGGCCAGTGTGGTCGCCACTCTCGTCCCCGCGCTCGCACCGGCCACCGCGTCCGCCGCGGCGAACCCGCTGGACCGGTACACCCGGCAGACGCCGGCCTGGCACCGCTGCGACAGAGCCATGCCGGCCGCCTTCCAGTGCGCCACCATCAAGGTGCCGCTCGACTACAGCCGTCCCGACGGCAAGAAGCTCGACCTCGCGATATCGCGGCTGAGGACCAGCACCGGCGCCGAGCGCCGCGGTGTGCTGCTGCTCAACCCCGGCGGACCCGGCGGCCCGGGCCTGGACATGCCGCAGATGATGGCGGGCGAGCTGCCCAAGAGCGTGAAGGCCAGGTACGACCTCGTCGGCTTCGACCCGCGCGGCATCGGCAGGAGCTCGGGCGTCGGCTGCGGCATGACGGACGCCGAGCAGAACTGGGAACGCCCCTACAAGGAGACGACGTTCGCCAAGGACGTGAAGTGGGCGCGCACCGTCGCCGAGAAGTGCGACGCCAGGCAGGGCGACAAGCTGCGCCACATCACCACCCGCAACACCGCCCGGGACATGGACGTCATCCGTGCCGTGCTCGGCGAGAAGAAGATCTCCTACCTGGGCTACTCCTACGGCACCTACCTCGGCGCGGTCTACACGCAGCTGTTCCCCCAGCGCTCCGACCGCATCGTCCTGGACAGTGCCGTCGACCCGGCCAGGACCTGGCGCGGCATGATCCAGATCTGGGCCGAGGGCACCGAGCCCGCCTTCACCCGGTGGACCGAGTGGACCGCCCGGCGCCACACCACCTACCAGCTCGGCAAGACCCCCGAAGCGGTCCGCAAGACCTTCTACGACCTCGTGGCCCGGGCCGACCGCAAGCCGATCGAGCTCGACGGCATGGAACTGGACGGCGACGGCGTCCGCTCCTTCGGCCGTGCCACGTTCTTCAGCGTGCGCGACGCCGCCGAGTGGGTCGTCCAGCTCAAGAACGCCGCCGCGGGCCGGCCCGCCTCCGGTGACCGGGAGCAGCGGACGCCCTCGCCGGTGCCGCCGTCGTTCGCCCGGGAGGTGCCCGCGGACAACGGCACCGCCGGCTTCTGGTCCGTCGTCTGCGCCGACACCCGCAACTGGCCGCGCGATCCCGAGCAGTACCGCAGCGACGCGATCCGGGACAAGGCCAGGTGGCCGCTGTACGGCGACTTCGTCTCCAACATCATGCCGTGCGCGTTCTGGAAGAAGACCGGCAGCGAGCCCGCCACCAAGGTCGACAACAAGGTCGGCGCGCTGATCCTGCAGAACGAGTGGGACTCCCAGACCCCGCTGGCCAGCGGGCAGGGCCTGCGCCGGGTGATGAAGGGCTCGAAGATGGTCACCGTCCTCGGCGGCGTCGGACACGGCATCTACGGCTCCAAGTCCTGCGCGGACAAGACGGCCACGGCCTATCTGACGACCGGGAAGCTCCCGGTGAAGGACGTGACGTGCAAGGCCGCACCGGCGGCCCGGGAGCGGGCGAACTCGCTGCCGCTGCCGACGCTGCGGTAGGCCGTCCGGTGTCTGCGGGCTCGTTGTGGCCGGTCGCGCGGTTCCCCGCGCCCCTGGAGGGGCGCGGCTGAACCGTCGCGTCGCGGGAGCCGTTCAGGGCCACAGCAGTTCCCGCGTCCACCCCGTCTCCGTACGGCGGTACAGCAGCCGTACGTGGCGGCGGGCCGCGTCGCCCTGGAAGAACTCGACCTCGACCGGGCGCAGGCGGTACAGCGTCCAGGACGGGACCGGGGCGTCCGGCTCGTCCCGGGCCCGTTCCCAGGCCGCCCGCGACTCGGTCGCCAACTCCTCCAGGGAGCCGAGGACCTCGCTCTGGCGGCCGGTCAGGGCCGCCGCGAGCGCGCCGGTGGAGCGGGCGTGCAGATCGGCCCGGGACTCCGCGGACGGGGCCGCCGTCACGGGGCCCCGCAGCCGCACCTGGCGGCCCTGGGCGGGCCAGTAGAAGCCGAGGGCCGCGTGCGGGCGGGCGGCGAGCTGGCGGCCCTTGCTGCTGCCCACGTGCGTGGCGAAGGACCAGCCGGACGCGTCGGCGCCGTGCATCATCACGGTCCGTACGTCCGGCAGTCCGGCCTCGTCCGCGGTGGCGAGCGACATCGTGTGCGGCTCCACCTGCCCGGCCGCGACCGCCTCGGCGAACCAGGCCGTGAACAGGTCGAGCGGGTCGGCGGGCGCGGCCGACGGGTCGAAGGAGGGCAGGTCGACGTCCCACACCCGCAGCGACCTCAGCAAGTCATGAAGATCCGTTCCCATGCCCCGATTGTCACGCGGGGCGCCGGCTCACACCTGCCCGAGGTCCGAGGACACCCATCGCTCGGGACGCACGTGGACGACGACCTGCTCGCCGTGGTTCTTCCAGGCGAAGTCGACATAGCCGTCGACCTTCTCGGCCGGGAGGTAGCGGGCGGAGAGCTCCCGGAGCCATTCCAGGGTGGCGGGGGTGGTGCTGACGACGGGGCCCTCCACCGACACGTACCGGATCGTCGGCTCCAGTCGGTCGACCAGCAGGGACAGCCGGCCCGCCGCCTGGATCAGCTGGTTCTTGCGGGAGTCCAGACCTGTCATGATCCACAGGTCGCCGCCGGGTTCGTACTGGTACCAGATCGGCACGGTCAGCGGTGCGCGCGCGGCACCCGCGTCGACGGCCAGCGCGGCGACATGGGGTTCGGCCAGGAACTCTTCACGCTCTTCGCGGGTCAGTGCCATGCCGGTTCCTCCCGGTCGGGTCGACGTACATCTCAATCCCTCCCCAGTACCAACGTCCCCGACGAGCAGAACCATCCCCCCGTGGCCGAAGCGACCCCCAGACGGGGTGGTTCACCGGGGCCGTCCGGCCCCCACACCTGACGCTCCCCGCCCTCCCCGCGCAGCTGCCGGACCGCCTCCACCAGCAGGAACAGCCCGCGCATCCCGGGATGCTGGGCGGACAGGCCGCCCCCGTCGGTGTTCACCGGCAGTTCCCCGCCCCGCACCAGCAGCCGCCCCTTCTCCACGAACGCCCCGCCCTCGCCCTTCCCGCAGAAGCCGAGGTCCTCCAGCGTCACCAGGGTCATGTAGGTGAAGGCGTCGTAGATCTCCGCGAAGTCGATCTCCTCGGGCCGCACCCCCGCCCGCTCGAAGGCGAGCCGTCCGCTGACCGCCGCCGGACCGGTCGTGAAGTCGGGCCACTCGGACATCGCCGCGTGCGAGACGTGCTCCCCGGAGCCGAGGACCCACACGGGCGCGGTACGGCAGTCCCGTACGAGTTCCTCGGCGGCCAGCAGCACCGCCGCGCCGCCGTCGGAGCGGATGCAGCAGTGCAGCTTGGTGAAGGGGTCCGCGATCATCGGGCCCGACAGGACGTCGTCCACGGTGATCGGCTCGCGGTACATCGCCTCGGGGTTCAGGGCCGCGTTCGCCCGCGCCTGCACGGCGACCTGCGCCAACTGCTCGATCGTCGTGCCGTGTTCGAGCATGTGACGGCGGGCGGCCATGGCGTACTTGGCGACGAGGGTGTGGCCGTAGGGGACCTCGAACTGCAAGGGGCCCCGGGCGCCGAAGGACAGGTTGCCCGTCCGCCGGCCCGCTCTGATGTCGGCGCGGGCCGTCGAGCCGTAGACCAGCAACACCGCCTTCGCGTGGCCCGCGGCTATCGCGTCCACCGCGTGCGCCGCCATGACCTCCCAGGTGGCGCCGCCGACGGAGGTGGAGTCGACCCAGGTCGGGCGCAGCCCCAGGTACTCGGCCACCTCGACGGGGGCGAGCGTGCCGAGACCGGCGGACGCGAAGCCGTCCACCACCTCGCGGCCGAGCCCCGCGTCGGCCAGCGCGCGGCGGGCCGCCTGGGCGTGCAGGGCGTACGGCGTCGCGTCGTCCACCCGGCCGCAGTCGGCGAGGGCCACTCCGACGACGGCGACTTTCCGGCTCCCGGGAGTCATGCGAGGCCTCCAAACCTCTGTGCATCTCGCTACGGCCCTCCTAATATGACGGCCCGTCAGATCTGAGGGGAAGAGCCGGAGGGAACAGCCCATGGACGCCAGCTTCACCCCCGAGCAGGACGAGATCCGCCGCACCCTCCGCGAGCTGCTCCACAGCCGCTGCGGACCCAGGGAGCTGCGCGCGGCCCTCGAGACCCCCGCCGGGCACGACCCCGCCCTGTGGACCGCCCTCGCCGAACAGCTCGGCCTGCCCGGGCTCGCCCTGCCGGAGGCCCACGGCGGTGTCGGCTGCTCGGCGACCGAACTCGCCCTGGCCTGCGAGGAGACGGGCCGCGCGCTGGCCCCCTCCCCGCTGCTGGCCACCGCCGTCCTCGCCGCCCCGCTGATCGACGGGCTCGGCACCGACGCCCAGCGCTCCGAGCTGCTGCCCCGCCTCGCCGCCGGCACGCTCACCGCCGCCCTCGCCGTCCCGGGCCCCGCGCTCGGCACCGCCCTCGCCCTCACCGGCGGCAACGGCGGCGACTGGGCCGGCGGCGGGCGCGCCGGGGGCGTGCAGGCCCGGCGGACGCGGGACGGCTGGCGGCTGTACGGGCAGGTCGACCAGGTGCTGGACGGACACAGCGCCGGACTGCTGCTGGTCGCCGCGCACGCCGGCGGGTTCGCGCGGTCCCGGACGCTGCTGTTCCTGGTGGCGGGGGACGCGGCCGGTGCCGTACGCGTACGGCAGACGGCGCTGGACGCCACCCGGCCGCAGGGGCGGATCCAACTGCGGGACGTGGCAGCCGAGTTGCTGGGCGACGAGGACGGCCGGGAGGTCCTGCCGGCCCTCGCCTCGGCCGGGGACACCGCTGCCGCCGTCCTCGCGTGCGAGGCGGTCGGGGCTGCCGACCGGGCGCTGGAGCGGACGGTGGAGTACGTCGGACAGCGCGAGCAGTTCGGCCGGACGATCGGTTCCTTCCAGGCGGTGAAGCACCGCTTGGCGGACGCGTACGTGGCAGTGCAGGCGGCCCGCTCGGCGGCGTACTACGCGGCATGGGCGGTCGCGCACGGAGCCGCGATGCCCCGAGGGGCAACGCCCCCAAGGGGCGCGGGCAGTGTCGATGTGCGGCTCCGCCGCGTGGGCGCGACCGGCCACGACGGACCCGCGGCCGACGAACGGCCCGGCACCGCACGCCTCGCCCTCGCCCAGGCCCTGGAGGCCCTGCGCACCGCCGCCGCCGAGGGCATCCAGCTGCACGGCGGCATCGGTTTCACCTGGGAGCACGAGGCGCACCTGTACTTCAAGCGGGCCGCCGGGGACGAGCTCCTCTTCGGCCCGGTCCACCGGCTGCGGGCGCACGCCGCCGACGCCGCCCGGCTCTTCGGCACCCAGGAGGTGGCGGTGTGATCGGCGTACCCGTGGTCGTACGAGCGGTGCAGAAGGTGTCCTCGACGCGAGGCTTCGCCAAGGTCGCCCCGCATGTCATCCCGGCGCTGGACCGTGCCGTGCACCGCCTGACCCGCGGCAGGGTCCTGCTCAGCGCCCAGATGCTGCCCGGCGTGATCCTGACCTCCACCGGCGCCCGCAGCGGCCTGCCCCGCCGCACACCGCTGGCCTGCATGCCCGAGGAGGACGGCCGCTCCTGGATCCTGGTCGGCTCCAACTTCGGCCGCCCGGGCCATCCCTCCTGGACCCACAACCTTCTCGCCCACCCCGACGCCGAGGTCAGCTGGAAGGGCCACGACCTCCCCGTGACGGCCCGGCTGCTGGAGGGGGAGGAGCGGGCGGCGGTGTGGAGGACGGCGCTGGCGTTCTGGCCGCCGTACGCGACGTACCAGGCGCGGGTGGAGCGGGAGATCCGGCTGTTCCGGATCCTGCGCAAGGACGCCGCACGGACGTGATCTCTACAGCGTCGCCAACCGCTGGACCAGCAGGAACGCGCCGATTCCGAGCATGGCCGCGCCCGAGGTGCGGGCGACCGCGCGGGCCGCTGTCGGGCGGGCGCCCAGGACCGCCCGGGCGGTGAGGCCGACCGTGAGGTAGACGGCGGCGCAGCACGCCATGTGGAGCAGTCCGAGGACGGCGGTCTGGGCGGGGACCGGCAGATGGTCGCCCTTGGTCAGCAGGAACTGCGGCAGCACCGAGAGGTAGAGCAGCAGGCCCTTGGGGTTGAGGCCGCTGATCGTGGCGCCGCGCAGGAAGGCGCGGGCCGGACTCGCGGCCACGGCCTCGTCCGCCTCGCCCGGCGTGCCCGGGCGGCGCAGCACGCCCCACCCCAGCCACACCAGGTACGCGGCGCCTGCCGCGGTCAGCGCGGTGAGCAGACCCGGCTCGCTCGCCACCAGCACCGCGAGGCCGGCCACCGCGAGGACGGTGTGCAGCGCGTACCCGGTGACCAGTCCCGCCACCGCCGTCAGCGGTGAGCGCTCGCGCAGCCCGGCGGATATCGCGTACGCCCAGTCGGCGCCCGGCACGCAGACCAGCAGCAGGTCGATGGCGAGGAAGGAGAGGAGCAGTCCGGAGTCCATGGTGGCGACATTAGGTGGGAATGGCCCGAAAGTGTTGTCGAAGTTTGCCCATGATCCGGGCTTCTGAGGGAAGATCTGCCTCATGGACGACGTGGACAGACAGATTCTTGCCGAGCTGCAACAGGATGGGCGGCTGACCGTGACCGAGCTGGCCGCGCGGGTGCGGCTGAGCGTCTCGCCGTGTCACCGGCGGCTGCGGGAGCTGGAGCGGGCCGGCGCCATCAGCGGCTACCGGGCGGTCGTGGACCCGGCCGCCGTGGGCCTGAACTTCGAGGCGCTGGTCTTCGTCTCCATGCGGCAGGAGGACCGGGACACGGTCGCCGAGTTCGAGGGGGCGCTGGCCGACATCCCGCACGTGGTGGAGGCGCAGCGGCTGTTCGGGGAGCCGGACTACCTGCTGCGGGTGGTCGCCGCGGATCTCGCCGCCTATCAGCGGCTGTACGACGAGCGGCTGGCCACGCTGCCGGGGGTGCAGCGGCTGACCTCGACGCTGGTGATGAAGCACGTGGTGGACGACCGGCCGCTGCCGGCGTGAGCGAAGGTGCCCTGAACGGGCGGCAGGCGGTGGCCCCACGTGCGTGGACCGCCGCCTGCGAGACAGGACCCCGGCGCCGCTACTTCGTCGGCTTCTTGCCGGTCACGCCCAGGTGCACCAACAGCGCGAGATTGGGCTTCAGTTCGGCCTGCTTCACGCCCCAGGTCTGGAAACCCTTCTGGTGCGAGGCCACGGCCGCGAGCATGGCGACCAGGGAACCCGCGACTGCCGCCGGGTTCACGTCCTTGTCGACCTTGCCCTTGGACTGCAGCTGAGTGACCGCTTCCGCAAGGGAGTTGTTGACGGAGTTCAGGATCTTCATACGGATCTTGTAGAAGCGTTTGTCGCCCTCGGACGCTCCCAGGTCGACGACCCTGAGGATCGCGTCGTTCTTGCGCCAGAACTCCAGGAAGCCGTCGACGAGTTCCTGTGCCGTCTGCCAGCCGGCCTTGCCGACCCAGCTGCGGCCCTCGACGAGCTCGGTCAACCCGGCTCCCTCGGCGGCCATTTGGTCGGCGATCTCCAGGACGGCGCCCTCGACGTCCGGGAAGTACTGGTAGAAGGTGGCGGGCGAAGTGCCCGCCTTCCGGGCGACATCGATGACTTTGACGTCCCGGTACGGGGAAGAGCTGAGCATCTCGCTGAGGCAGTCGAGCAGCTTCTGCCGGGTCGCCTGCCCACGCCGGCCGGCCACGCGGCCGTCGACGGTACGCACTTGTCCTGTCATGTCGTCAGCTTACCGAGGCGTGATCGGGGCGCGATTCGGCCGACTGCAAATGGGGTGCACGAGGGGCGCGAGGCTGGTGTGCCTGGTCTGCGGGGTGAGGGGGAGGCCGCTACTTTTGCCGCATGGCCGAAAACAGGGCATCCGGGAACGGAACGGGATACACGGAGGGCGTTCCGTGCTGGGTGGACGCGCAGCTCGCGGACGTGCCGGCGGGCAAGCGCTTCTACGGCGAGCTCTTCGGGTGGGACTTCGAGGAGGCGTACGACTCCACCGTATGGGCCCTCCTGGAGGGTGATCGCGTCGCCGCGCTCTCCCGCAAGACGGACGGGCGGATGCCGACCGTGTGGACGGTGTACTTCGCCACCCCGGACGCGCGGGGGCTGACCGGGCGGATCCGGGACGCCGGCGGCCAGGTGGTCACCGCGCCGACGCCGGTCGGGCCGGACCTGGGGACGGCCGCGCTGGTCACCGACCCCGAAGGCGCGGTCTTCGGGCTGTGGCAGGCGGACGGGCACACCGGATTCGGCCGCCGGCACGAGGTCGGCACCTTCGCCTGGGCGGAGCTGTACGCGCGGGACACCGAGGTCGCCAACACCTTCTACGGCGGGCTCTTCCACGACGCCCTGTTCGGGGCGGACGCCGATCCGGACTTCGGGCGGGCGGCCGTCGGCGAGGTGTTCCCGGCCATGATGCCGCCTCATCTCGTGGTCCACTTCCGGGTGGCGGACTGTGCTGAGATCCTCGGCACGGTGAACCGGCTCGGCGGGCGGGTGCAGGTGCCGCCCTTCGAAACGTCGTACGGGACGGTGGCCGTGGTCAGCGACGACCAGGGGGCCTCGTTCGCGGTCCTGGAACGCTGACCGCACACCAGTCTCCGGCGTCCCACTATGCGAACCGGTGCTGTCCGTGGACGCCGGAGTGTGGTTTTGTCCCAAGACACCCCGTTCCGCCCGCGGGTTCGCCACCACGCCCTCGGACAGGAAGAATCGGGGTGCGTGCCGCCAAGGCGGTGCGGTGGTGAGACGCTGCACGGGGTCGCGTACATATGTGGGTGGACGGGGCCCGTACGGGGAGGTGGCAGGCAGAGTGGTGGATCAGCTGACGCAGCACGATCCGCGCAGGATCGGGCCGTTCGAGGTGCTCGGACGGCTGGGCGCCGGCGGCATGGGGCTGGTCTATCTCGCGCGCTCGGCTTCGGGCCGGCGCGTGGCGATCAAGACGGTCCGCACGGAGCTCGCCGAGGACCAGCTGTTCCGCGTCCGCTTCACGCGTGAGGTGGAGGCGGCCCGGGCGGTCTCCGGTTTCTACACGGCCGCGGTCGTCGACGCGGACCCGCGTGCCGCCGTGCCGTGGCTGGCCACCGCGTACGTCCCCGCGCCCTCCCTCGAGGAAATAGTGAACGAGTGCGGGCCGCTGCCGGCCCAGGCGGTGCGCTGGCTGGCGGCCGGGGTGGCGGAGGCCCTCCAGTCGATTCACGGCGCCGGACTCGTGCACCGCGACCTGAAGCCGTCGAACGTGCTCGTCGTCGAGGACGGTCCCCGCGTCATCGACTTCGGTATCGCGTCCGGCGTATCGAACACGCGTTTGACGATGACGAACGTCGCCGTCGGTACGCCCGCCTACATGTCGCCGGAGCAGGCGAAGGACTCCCGCAGCGTGACCGGCGCGAGCGATGTCTTCTCGCTGGGCTCGATGCTGGTGTTCGCCGCCACCGGGCACCCGCCGTTCCACGGCGCCAACCCGGTCGAGACGGTCTTCATGCTGCTGCGCGAGGGCCCGGACCTGGAAGGTCTCCCGGACGAGCTGCGCCCGCTGATCGAGTCCTGTATGCAGATGGAGGCCACGGCCCGCCCCAACCCGGCCGACCTCCAGTCCCAGCTCGCGCCGCACCTCTTCGGCTCCGGCTCCGACGACAGCGGCACGGCGTCCGCGTGGCTGCCCGAGCGCGCGGTGGGCCTGATCGAGTCGCGCAGAGGCGGCCGCCCGGCGGCCAAGCCCTCGCCCGCCTCCGGCCGCAGCGGCGGCCGTATCGCCCCCGCGCCGGTACCGCCGCCGCCCTCGCACGACCCCGTGGTCCCGGGCCCGCAGCCCGTCCCGGTCGGCGCCCCCGACACCGGCCCCGTCCGGCTGGCGGGCGCCGTGGTGCCCATCGGCCCCGGCCCGCGCGTCGCCGACGCCCGCGCCGCCGCCATGAAGGCGCCCCCTCCGGAGGCCGGCCTGGTCGCCTCCTGGTCCAAGCCCCGCCCCGGCGTCAACGGCACCGACCCCGCCGTCGGACCGGCCGTGCCGCCCGTTCCCCCGGAGAACGCGGCCGGCTGGCGGCCCTGGCGTTTTCGCATGTCGAACGACGTCTGGGGCACCCCGGCCGTCGACGGCGACCTCGTCTACGTCACCTCCTTCGAGGTCCACGCCCTGGACGTGGCCACCGGCCGGCGCCGCTTCAAGACCCGCGACGTCGCCTGGTCCATGGCGGTCGCCGACGGCCGCATCCACGCCTCCGACGGGCCGACCCTGTTCGCGCTGGAGTGCCGCGAGGGCGCGGACCTGTGGCGGCTCCAGACGGACGCCTGGGTGTACTCCCTGAAGGCCGAGCGCGGCACCGTCGTCACCGGCACCCGCGGCGGCGGCGTCCAGGCGTGGGAGGCCTCCAACGGCCAGAAGCTGTGGGAGCTGACCGGGGCGCAGACCGACTTCGAGTCCCCGGAGGCCGGGCCCGCGCTGTACGACGGCACGGTGTACGTCTGGCAGGACGCCCGGCTGCGTGCCCTGGACGCCCGTACCGGCGACGAGCGCTGGTCGTACCCGATCGGTGACGCCGCTTCCTGCGGCGGGGTGCCGGTGCGGGTGGCGCAGGCCCACGACGGCTACGTGTACGTCTCGGCCGGCACGCGGGTCCTCGCGCTCGATGTGATGAGCGGGCATGTGCGCTGGCACTTCGAGGCGCCCGCGGTCTTCCTGTGCCCGCCGGCCTTCGTGCCGGGCCCGGCGGTGACCGGCGGCGGTGTGTACCTCGCCGACTACCTCGGCACGGTCTACGCCCTGGACGCCACCGACGGCCGCGACCGCTGGCGCATCGCCACCGAGTCCCGTTCCTCGATCGAGCCGGTGCTGGTGGCCGGCGGCCATGTCCACGTCGGCAGCGGCAAGGGCCTGTACACGCTGGACGCGGTCACCGGGACGCCGAAGTGGCGCTTCCAGGCGGGCGGCGACCTCGTGGGCGCCCCGTCGGTGGCCGAGGGACGCATCCACTTCGGCTCCACCGACCACCTGCTGTACACCCTGAAGGCCGACGACGGCCGGCTGCGCTGGAAGCTCGCCACGGGCGGCGAGATCACCGGGTCGCCCGTCGTGAAGGACGGGGTGGTGTACGCGTGCAGCAAGGACCGGTGCGTGTACGCGCTGGACGCGGAGAAGGGCACGGGCACGGCCCGGACCGCCTAGCGCCGTCGCGCGGTACGCCTGAGACGTCAGGTGTGTGACAGCCGTCGTGCCGGTGCACGGAAGGGGGCCGGACGGCGGCCGTCCCGGGGGAGCGGTCATCTTCACCGCTCTTACACGGGACGCTACGCCGGGTGAGCGCTTACCGCCATGCGGCCGCTGCTAACGTGACGTGTTCACGATCGCGACAACGGGGGTTGAAACACCGTGAAGCTTCGCCATGTCCGCGCTCTGGCCGTCTTCGCCTGTGTACTGGTCGCCCTGACCGGAGCCCGGCGCTCGCACGGCGGCGGGTGCGACGACAGCTCCGACTCCAGCAGCTCGACGAGCAGTTCGGGCGGCAGCACGCATCACTACGACGACGATGACGACTACGACACCGGGTCGTCGTCGGGTGGCGGCTCCTCCGCGACCGCGAGCGCCGAGCCCACGAGTGACGTGAAGATCATCAGCTGTGTGTACGACCCGAGCAGGGGCATCGTCGCCCGCGTCGAGGCCGCCAACTCCAGCACCCTCACCACGTACACCTACGAGTTCGACGTGGTCTTCAAGGACCCCGACGGCGCCCCGGTGCGCACCAGCTCGTCCGCCATCCCGTACGTCACGGCCGACTCCACGCAGACCCTGGACGTGGCCGCCGCCTACGTCGCCGACGCGGGCGAGAACACCGGCGGTGTCACCTGCGCCCTGGACGAGGTGACGCGCGAGGCGCGGTAGTTCAGCGCAGCCGGTGATCGCGGCGCCGGGACCGGAACAGCTCCGTCTGGCGCTCGCCCGGCAGGTTCCCCAGGGCGATCAGGTGCGGTGCCTGCGCGAACGCCTGGGCGAGGGCGGCCTCTCTGGCCGCCCACAGCGCCCGCACGGTCCCCTGCACCCCCTCGGGCGGATACCCGGCGAGTACGGCCGCGCAGTCCACGGCGGCGGCGAGCGCGCCCCCGGCTTCGGTGACGTCCGAGACCAGCCCGATCTCATGGGCCCGCCGCGCCGACAGCCGTTCCGCGCTCCCCATGAGCTGCATCCGCGCGGCCTCCCCGTACGGCATGCGCAGCGCCATGAGCATCGACTCGTAGGCGCTGACCATGCCGTAGGTGGTGTGCGGGTCGAAGAAGGTGGCGGTCGGGTCGGCGATCAGGAAGTCGGCCTCGCCGAGCAGGTAGAAGGCGCCTCCGCAGGCCATGCCCCGCACCGCCGCGATCACCGGTTTCCACAGGTCGTTGGACTTCGGTCCGACGCGCAGGAGCGGATCGTCCGTCATGTAGGGCGAGCCGGGCTGCGGCACCTGGGCGTCCCGGTCCAGGCCGGTGCAGAACGCCCGCTCCCCGGCGCCGGTGAGGACGACCGCGCGTACCGTGTCGTCGAACCGCAACGCGCGCCAGACCGCGACCAGTTCGTCCCGCATCGGCAGATCGATGGCGTTGAGCCGGCCGGGCCGGTCCAGGGTGACGACGGCGACGGCGGTGTCCTTGTCGGTGGTGACGTCGAGGCTCATGGCCGCTCCAGGACCCACTGCGGCAGCCCCGCGTCCGCGAAGACGGCCTGCACCTTGGCGCCGATGCGGATCCGGTCCGGGGGCAGGGAGCCGAGGGCGGCGCCGGGGCCGGTGACGAGGTTGCCGACGAGACGGATGCGGGGGGCGTCGGCGAGTTCGACGACGATGACGTTGTACGGCGCCTGCTCCGCGTAGTCGGGCAGCAGGGGCGGGTGGGGGACGACGTACGACCAGATCCGGCCGTGTCCGCTCATCAGCCGCCACTCGGTCGCGAAGGACTGGCAGTGCGGGCAGCAGGGCCGGGGCGGGAAGCGGGGTTCGCCGCAGTCGGCGCAGGACTGGACGCGCAGCTCGCCCTGGGCGGCGTACTGCCAGAAGGGGGCGCCGTCGGGGTCGGTGACGGGGGAGAGCATCCTTCGATCAACTCCTCAGGAGCAGCGCGGAGGTGGGGACGCCTTCGCCGGCGGTGACGAGGCAGGTCGCGGCGCCGGGCACCTGGGCGGTGCTGGTGCCGCGCAGCTGCTTGACGCCCTCGTTGATGAGGTTGAACCCGTGGACGTAGGCCTCGCTGAGCCCGCCGCCCCCGGTGTTCATCGGCAGCCGCCCGCCGATCTCCAGGGCACCGCCCTCGGTGAACGCCCCGCCCTCGCCGCGCCCGCAGAAGCCGTAGCCCTCCAGGGAGAGCGGTATGAGCGCGGTGAACGCGTCGTAGATCTGGGCGACGTCCACATCCTGTGGAGTGAGGTCGGCGTGCTTCCACAGATGCCGGGCGGCGGTCCAGGCCGGGCCGGTGAGCGGGTCGTCGTTCCAGTAGTTGACCATGCCGTGGTGCTGGGCGGGCAGGCCCTGGGCGGCGGAGTGGACGTAGACCGGGGTGTGACGGCAGTCGCGCGCCCGTTCCGCGGAGACGACCACGCACGCCAGTGCCCCGTCCGTCTCCAGGCAGTTGTCGAAGAGACAGAGCGGCTCGCTGATCCAGCGCGAGGTCATGTACATCTCGCGGGTCAGGGGCCGTTCGTACATGATCGCGTCCGGGTTCTGGTTGGCCCGGTTGCGGCAGGCGAGGGCGACGTTGAACAGGTGGTCGCGGGTCGCGCCGTACTCGTGCATGTAGCGCCGGGCCAGCATCGCGATCTCGTCGACGGGCCGCAGGAGGCCGTAGGGGCGGGTCCACTGGGCCGGGGTGGGCAGCTGGACGGACATGTTGCGCCACGGCCGGGGCCCGCTGCCCCGCTTCCGGGACCGCCAGGCGACGCCGACCGACGCCTGCCCGGTGGCGATGGCGGTGGCCAGATGGGCGACGGTGGCGCACGAACCGCCGCCGCCGTAGCCGACCTTGCTGAAATAGGTGAGGTCACCGAGGCCGACCGCCTTCGCCAGCTCGACCTCGTCGGTCTCCTCCATGGTGTACGAGGCGAGGGCGTCGACCTCGCCGGGGGCGATGCCGGCGTCGTCCAGGGCGGCGAGGACGGCACGGCAGGCGAGGGTTCTCTCGTCGTCCGGAAGGTTCTTGGCGAAGGCTGTCTGTCCGATGCCGACGATCGCGGTGGCGTCCTTGAGGCCGGTGCCTGAGGTCATGCTGCGCGCACCTCCGCATGCTGAAGCGGCTGCTGACAGGGCGTCAGGCTACAGCTAATCTGACGGGTAGTCAGCTAGTGGGTCTGGAGGCCGTGGTGCGCGGTGACTTGGAGTGGGGCAGCGTTCCGGAACTTCTGCGGTCCGCCGCCGAGCGGTACGCGGACGTCGAGGCGGTGGTGGAGGGCCGCAGCCGGATCTCGTACGCCGAACTGGGCGCCCGCGTCGAGCGCTCGGCCGCGGCCTGTATGGCGAACGGCATCGAGCCGGGCGACCGGGTCGCCCTCTGGGCGCCGAACACACTGGACTGGATCACCGCCGCGCTCGGCGCGGTGTCGGCGGGTGCGGTGCTGGTGCCGCTGAACACCCGCTTCAAGGGCGGTGAGGCGGCCGATGTCCTGCGCCGCAGCGGGGCGCGGCTGCTGTTCGTGACGGGCACGTTCCTCGGCACGTCGTACGTGGCGTCGCTGCGGCGGGCGGTCGCCGAGGGGCCGGGACTGCCGGCGCTGGAACAGGTGGTGGTGCTCTCCGACGACGCCCCCGCGGACTACCGCACCTGGAAGGACTTCCTGGCCGGCGGCGACGGGGTCGGCGCGCGGGAGGTACGGGCGCGCGCGGCCGCCGTGGAGGGCTCCTGGGCCTCGGACATCGTCTTCACGTCCGGCACGACGGGCCGCCCGAAGGGCGCGGTGATCACCCACGCGCAGACGCTGCGGGCGTACGAGGTGTGGAGCGACCTCGCGGGACTGCGGCAGGGCGACCGCTATCTGATCGTGAACCCCTTCTTCCACACCTTCGGCTACAAGGCCGGGATCATCGCCTGCCTGATGCGGGGCGCGACGATGATCCCCCAGCCGGTGTTCGACGTCGGCACGGCACTGGCGAACATCGCGGCGGAACGGGTCTCGGTCCTGCCCGGCCCGCCGACCCTGCACCAGTCCCTGCTGGACCACCCGGCACGCGACGCGCACGACCTGTCCGCGCTGCGGCTCGTGGTCACCGGCGCGGCCGTGGTGCCGTTGCGGCTGGTGGAGCGGCTGCGCGGGGAACTGGGCGTGGAGACGGTCCTGACGGCGTACGGCCTGTCGGAGGCCAGCGGCATCGTGACGATGTGCCGGCGCGGCGACGACCCGACGGTCATCGCGTCGACCTCGGGCCGCGCGATACCGGGCACGGAGGTCCGCGTCGAGGCACCGCCCGGCGAACCCGGCGAGGTGCTGGTGCGCGGCTTCAACGTCATGCGGGGCTACTACGAGGACGCGGCGGCCACGGCCGAGGTGCTGACCGAGGACGGCTGGCTGCACACCGGCGACGTGGGGGTGCTGGACGCCGGCGGCAACCTGCGCATCACCGACCGCATCAAGGACATGTTCATAGTCGGCGGCTTCAACGCCTACCCGGCGGAGATCGAGCAGATGCTGGGCCTGCACCCCGATGTCGCGGACGTCGCGGTGATCGGCGTGCCCGACGCCCGGCTCGGGGAGGCCGGGAAGGCGTTCGTGGTCCGGCGGCCGGGGGCCGTGCTGACCGGGGACGACCTGATCGCCTGGGCGCGGCGGGAGATGGCGAACTACAAGGTGCCGAGAGCGATCGAGTTCGTGGGGGAGCTGCCGCGGAACGCCGGCGGGAAGGTGGTCAAGGGAGAGCTGCGGGAGAGGAGCTGAGGAGCCGGCGGTTCCCCGCGCTCACCCGGCGGCGCCGACGCGCTGCGGGCCGTGGCGGGGGCGCCTGATCCGCGCCGGGACCGTGGCCGGGACGGCGCCCGTGCGGTTGCGCCAGGTCGCCGGGGTCTCCGCCATGACCACCGCGAGGGCGCACCAGAACAGGGCGTCGATCCGGTCCAGATTGGCCGGGTGGTCCATCATGCTCATCAGGAAGAAGCCGGTCAGGGCCGCCAGGCCGACCGTGCCGATCACCGACTTGGCACGGGCGGCGCGGGCCGCGCCGGACACGGCGATCACGGCGACCGCGGTGACGGCGAGGAGCCCCAGCGGACCCGCCTCCACCAGCCAGTTGAGCCACAGGTTGTGGGCGTGCACGAAGGTCCGCCCGCCGGGGGCCTCGGCGGATATCGCGACGCCGGAGCGGCCGAGTCCCACGCCGAGGGGGTTGTCGGCGGCCAGGTGGAGCGCCGCCTCCCACGCCTGGCCCCGCACCCCCAGGGAGGTGCCGGCCCGGGACACGGCCCAGATGGCACCGGCCGCGCCGAGCAGGGCGAGGGTGCCGAGGACGGCGAACAGCCGGCGTTGCGCGCGGTCGGCGATCCGGGGGGCCAGCCAGTAGGCCCCGCCGAGGACGAGCAGGCCGGCGGCGCCGGCGACGTACCCGGCGCGCGAGAAGGTGGTCAGCAGGGCGCCGTATCCGATCACCACGAGCACGACGATCGCGGTACGGGCCGTGCGCTCGTCCACGCACACGGCGGCGAGCAGCGCGAACGGCAGCAGCAGCACGAGGAAGGCGGCCAGCAGGTTCGGGTTGGAGAAGGTCCCGGTGGCCCGGATGAGGACGCCGTCGCCGCCCGCGTCGCAGGCGATGTCGGTGAGCAGTCCGGTGCGGCAGAAGCCGGTCGGCGTCTCGTTGGTCACCTGGGAGAAGGCGCTGGTGGCGGCCGCCGCGACGCCGGTCAGCGCGAGGAGGCCGATCGCGCGCCACGACTCGGGCTGGGTGCGTCGCACCGCGACGACCAGGTAGTGGCACGCGAGGACGGTGAGCAGGCCGCGCAGAGGTGCGGTGGCGTGTCCGCCGCGGTACGTCGTCGCGGCCGACACGGCGACGAGCAGCCCGATCGGCAGATCCAGCCGGGTCCGGAAGTCCCGCAGCCGCGCCCGCGGCCGGCCCCGTACGGGGACGACCAGCGCGACGAACCCGAGCAGCAGGGCGAGCCGGGTCGGTGTCAGGATCCCGGCGAGCGGGTCGTCCGGGAAGAAGTCCGTGGCGGAGTCGAGCAGCACGACGGCCACCGCGCCCAGCGGGACGAACTGAACGAACTTCACGAGCGCCGACGGCTGTCCGGCGCCCACCGCCGCGCTCTGCTCGGATGCCATGACACCCGAGCGTGGTGGTCGGGTGCGACGGCCGGGTGTCGGGAGGGGGAACGACGCGCAGAGGCTGTGGGGACGCACCGTGGCGCGCCCGTCACCGTGGAACGGCCGCCGGCGTGAGCTCTCCGGACACTCCTCGGCCGCGGCGACTCCCCTCCGTGCCGCCGCGGCCGATCCCCGTGAGATGAGGCTTACTTGCCGTTCAGGTCCAGCTTCGCGGGCCCGGCCGGCATGGCGTTGTTCAGCGTGGTGATCTTCTCCTCGGCGCCGGCCGGCTCGCTGGGCATGGCGTTGTTGAGGGTGGTGATCTCCTCGTCCGCGCCGACCGGCTCGCTCGGCATCGCGTTGTTGTCCGGAGAGACGGTCGCGTCCTTCTTCTTGTCGCTCATGGGCTCGTTCCTCTGTTTCGGCGATGAGTGAGGAACGCCCGTCCGGGGATTCCCCCGCGGATCGCCGGACGGGCGTTCGGAGCCGCACAGTAATAGGTCGGGCTCCGGGTCGGACCGCCTGCCCCCCGACGCGACGGTCTGACAGGCAAGAGACTGCCGGGCGGAGATAAACGAACGCTTAACGCCGACAACTCCCAGGTCACAGGCCGAGGTGTCAGGCGGCTGCGGCCGAAGTGAGCAGCGCGCGCACCGCGTTGGCCTCCCCGGCGCCGTTCTGCTCGTAGAGGCTGAGCGCCTCACGCCAGCACGCCCTGGCCCGGTCCGCCTGACCGAGTGCGGAGAGCGAACGCCCCAGGAGCGTCAGGACGTTGCCCTGCATCCGGTCGCCGCCGATACAGCCCAGCGCGAGTGCCTGCTCGGCGTGCTGGGCGGCCTGCGCCGGCCGGCGGTCGGCGGCGTGCACCTCGGCGATGCGGAAGTGGGTGACGCCCTCCCACAGCCGCTGCCGGTGGTCGTTGAAGATGCCCAGGGCGTCGGAGAACTGGCTGAGCGCCTCGGTGTAGCGGGCGGCGCGGGTCAGGGCGACGCCGAGCGCGAAGTGGCCGTTGGCGAGGCGCACCGTCCGGCCGATCTCGGTGTGCACGGCGAGCCCGTGCTGCGCCATCTCGACGGCCTTGGCGATGTTGCCCATCCCCAGGTGGGCGCGGGAGAGATTGCCCAGGACGGTGGCCTCGAAGGGCCGGTTCCCCGCCGCCCGCAGGCCCTCGAGCGCCTGGTCGAAGAAGACCTTGCCCTCGGCGAACCGGCTCTCGTGCAGGCAGATGAGCCCTCGGTTGTTGGCCACCCAGCTGACGGCGGTCGCGTCCTGTGCGCTTCTCGCGAGTCCGATGGCGACGCGGGCTTCCTGCTCGGCCGGTTGGATGCGCCCGGAGACGAGCAGTACGTCGCTGAGCACGGTCCGTGCCCTGCCCTCCGCCCGCTCGTGGCCGGCGGCCCGGGTGGCCTCGCAGGTCGCCCTCGCCGTCATCTCGTACTGATGCGAGTTGGCCCCTGACTCGGTCAGGTCCTTCGCCGCCCAGAGCAGGTCGACCGCGCGCCGCAGCCGCTCCGTCCCCGCGGCCTGCCGTACGCAGGCCAGCAGTTGGCCGGCCTCCGTGTAGAGCCAGTCGAGGGCCGCGGTCCCCTCGGCGAAGTCCAGTCCCGGATACCGGGTGGGCTCCAGGTCGTCGGTCAGCCGGTCCCCGGGGTGCTCGATGGCGTACACCTGGGCAGTGGTGGCGAGGTAGAAGTCCAGCAACCGCGACAACGCCGCGTCCCGCTCGCTCGGCGGCCACTCGTCCCGTTCCGCGCACGCACGCGCGTAGAGCCGTACCAGGTCGTGGTACCGGTACCGTCCCGGCGCCGCCGACTCCAGCAGCGAGGTGTCGACGAGGGACTCCAGCAGGTCCTCCGTCGCGTCCACCGGCAGATGCAGCACCGCGGCCGCCGCGGCCAGCGAGATGTCCGGTCCGTCGGCGAGGCCCAGCAGCCGGAAGGCGCGGGCCTGCGCGGCGTCCAGGGCGCCGTACCCCAGCTCGAAGGTGGCCTTCACCGCGAGGTCGCCGGCCTGGAGTTCGTCGAGGCGGCGCCGTTCGTCCGCCAGCTTCGCCGCCAGCACCGACACCGTCCACGTGCGCCGCGCCGCGAGCCGGGACGCCGCGATGCGGATCGCCAGCGGCAGGAAACCGCACGCCGCGACCACGTCCAGCGCGGCCTTGCGTTCGGAGGCCACCCGCTCCTCGCCCACGATCTTCGTGAACAGGGACAGCGCCTCGTCGGGGGACATCACGTCCAGGTCGACGAGATGGGCGCCCGCGAGGTCGACCATGCGGACCCGGGACGTCACCAGCGCCGCGCAGCCCTCCGTGCCCGGCAGCAACGGCCGCACCTGCGCCGCGTCCTTGGCGTTGTCCAGCAGGACCAGGACCCGCCGGCCGTCCAGCACCGAGCGGTACAGCGCCGCCCGTTCCTCCAGGGAGTCCGGGATCGCCGAGTCCGCCGTGCCCAGGGCCCGCAGGAAGGAGCCCAGCACCGTCTCCGGCTCCGCGGCGCGCGGGCCGGCGCCCTGGAGGTCGACGTAGAGCTGCCCGTCGGGGAAGGCCGCGCGCGCCTGGTGCGCCACGTGCACCGCGAGGGTCGTCTTTCCCACCCCGCCGATGCCCGCCAGCGCCGACACCGCCATCACCCGGCCCTCGGCCGAGGCGAGGACGTCGCCGAGTTCCGAGACGAAGGAGGCGCGGCCGGTGAAGTCCGGAACCGTGGCCGGAAGTTGTGCCGGGCGCACCGGGACCGCAGCCGGTTCGGCCGGGGGAGCCGACGGCTCCGCGAGGGCCGGGTCCGCCTGGAGGATGCGCTGCTGGAGTTCCTTCAGGCCGGGGCGCGGGTCCACGCCCAGCTCGTCCGCCAGCAGACGCCGGGTGTCCGCGTACACGGCCAGTGCCTCCGCCTGCCGGCCGCTGCGGTACAGCGCCAGCATCAGCAGCTCCCGCAGCCGCTCGCGCAGCGGGTGCTCGGCCGTCAGCGCCGTCAGCTCCGAGACCGCCTCCGCGTGGCAGCCCTGCTCCAGGTCCATGTCGAGGCGTGATTCGAGCAGTTGGAGACGCCACTCCTCCAGACGGACCCGCTGGGCCTCGGCGTACGGCCCGGGCACCCCGGCCAGTACCTCGCCGTCCCACAGCGCCAGCGCCCGCGCGAGCATCTCCCGCGCCTGGCACAGGTCCCCGGCGCCCCGCGCCTTCTCCGCCTCCGTCGCCAGCTCCTGCGCCACCGCGAGGTCCAGCGCGCCCTCGGCCAGGCTCCGCACCGCGTAGCCGCCCGACTCGCTCACCAGGACCCCGGCGTCGAGGATCTTGCGCAGCCGTGAGGCGTACGTCCGCAGCGCCGCCAGCGCCTGCGAGGGCGGCTCCTCGCCCCACAGGGCGTCGATCAGCTCCGCCGCGGTCGCCGTCCGGCCCTCGCGCAGCAGCAGGGCGGCGAGCAGGGCGCGTTGCTGGGGTGAGCCGGTGGCCAGCTGTTCCTCGCCGCGCCACGCGCGCACCGGACCGAGCACGCAAAAGCGCAGCGCCGCCGCCGGCTCCGCCGCATCCTGCGCGGAGCCGGGACGCCGCTGCTCCGGCACTCGCGGTACCCCGTCCATCGCCGTCCCCCTAGGGCCTGTTTACATCTCCGCCAGTTTGCCTTGTTCATGGCAGATGCGTCAGCCGTGGAGGGGGTGATCACAGCCAGACGCGCGGGATATCACAAGGCCCTCACGAGCTCTTCGCACGGCAGGGTGTATCACCGCATAGCTGACGGACCGTCAGATCGGCGCTACCGTGGCGCCATGGACACCGAGACGACGTTTCCCCTGATCATCTCCGTCGACGACCACACGGTGGAGCCGCCCACGGTGTGGCAGGACCGGCTTCCGAAGAAGTACCAGGACACCGGACCGCGCATCGTCCGCGCGCCGCTGAAGGAAATGACCTTCCTCGGCGGGCGGTTCAAGCCCGTCATGGGCCGGCCGGGCGACGACGGGCCGATCGGCGACTGGTGGGTGTACGAGGACCTCCAGCGGCCCCTGACCCGCCTCGACACCGCCGTGGGCTACAGCAGGGACGAGATCAAGCTCGAGGTCATCACCTACGAGCAGATGCGCCCGGGCTCCTACGACGTGCCCGCCCGCCTCGCCGACATGGACGTCAACCATGTCCAGTCGGCGCTCTGCTTCCCGACCTTCCCGCGCTTTTGCGGTCAGACCTTCACCGAGGCGCGGGACCACGAGCTGGGCCTGCTCGGGGTGCGGGCGTACAACGACTGGATGGTGGAGGAGTGGTGCGGGCCCGACGCGCGCGGGCGGCTGATCCCGCTCACCCTCATCCCCCTGTGGGACGCCGAGCTGGCCGCCGCCGAGGTCCGCCGCAACGCCGCCCGCGGAGTGCGGGCCGTCGCCTTCTCCGAGATACCCCCGCACCTCGGGCTGCCCTCCGTGCACACCGACGACTGGGACCCCTTCCTCGCCGCCTGCGACGAGACCGGCACGGTCGTCGCCATGCACATCGGCTCGTCCAGCCGGATGCCCTCCACCTCCGCCGACGCGCCGCCCGCCGTCGGCTCGACCATCACCTTCGCCAACTGCTGCTTCTCGATGGTCGACTGGCTGATGAGCGGCAAGTTCGAGCGCTTCCCGAACCTCAGGGTCATGTACGCCGAGGGCCAGATCGGCTGGATCCCGTACATCCTGGAGCGCGCCGACGTCGTCTGGGAGGAGAACCGGGGCTGGGGCGGGGTCGCCGACAAGGTGCACCGGCCGCCGTCGGAGCTGTTCGCCGACCATGTCTACGGCTGCTTCTTCGACGACGCGTTCGGGCTGAGGAACCTCGACTCCATCGGAGTCGGCAACGTGCTCTACGAGACCGACTACCCCCACTCCGACTCCACCTGGCCGGAGTCCCGCCAGGTCGGCGAGACGCAGATGGGGCACCTGGACGCCGACGTGGTCGACCGGATCGTACGGCGCAACGCCATCGAGCTGCTGGGGCTGACGGACGACGGGCTCTGGCCGGGCGGCGCATGAGGCGGCCGCGGCCCCCGGCAGGGGACCGCGGCCCAGGAGTCGGCTGCGGGCGTCAGCCGAGGAACACCGACGAGATCGTGTCGTCGAAGCCGATCGTGCCGAGGTCGGCGATGTTGCCCTGCACCACCTCGGACGCGCCCTTGCAGTCCTTCTCGGACCAGATCTTCAGCGTGCCGGCGGCCTGGAGGGAGGAGGCGGAGTCGTCCCGGCCGACGTTCTGGCAGCCGGCGCCGGCCAGACCCTCGGACGGGTCGCCGAAGTTGATCTCGTCGGAGAGCGTGACGCTGCTCGCCGGGGCGGCGGGTCCACCGTCGCCCTGCTCCTGCTCCTCGGCGGGGGCGCCCGCCTTCTGCCCGTCCGGGGTCACACCGAACCAGGTGCCGCCCACGCCCTGGCCGTTGGTGTCGCCGGGCTTCAGGTCCTTGCTGAAGCGGTAGACCGGCCAGCCGCCGAGGGTGACCTGGAGGCTGCCGTCGTCGCGCTTGACCACGCCGACGTCGGACTTGGCCACGCCGTCCACGAAGATCTTGCCGCCCGGGGCGACCAGGACCGGCGGCCAGGTGGTGGCGCACTCGCCGGAGCAGGTCGACCTGGAGGGGTCGGCGGTGTCCTTGTCGAAGCGGTAGAGGGTGAATCCGGCACCGTTGACCACGACCGGGTTCAGGTCACCGGCCCGCGAGGCGCTCAGCTGCACCCACTTCTTGGCGGCCGGCCTGCTCGCGGGCTTGCCGGACCGGTGGCCCAGTCGCCGGTGCCGGGGGCCGCGTTGTTCTGCTTGGCCGTACCGCTGCCGAAGTTCAGGCTCTGCAGGGCGGATCCGGCGCCCTCGCGAGCCGCGGAGGCGGCGTCCTCGGTGCCGTTGCAGGCGGTCAGCAGCAGGGCCGCGGCGGCGGTGGCGGCGGCGATCGCGGCGAAGCGGTTGCGGATCATCTCGTGTCTCCCCGTGTCTCGGCGCCCGGACTTCCCGGGCCGCCGCCACCCCGTACGAGCCGTCCGCGGGCCGTCCTCACCCGGTGACGCCCCTGGGACACGAACGCGACGACCCGCGGTCAATCGCACGAAGATCGTGATATTCCGTGCGCCCCTGGACGCGACGGGCCCTCCCGGCCGGGATCCGCCCCACCCCTTGTCTGTTGCGCCGCCAGACCGGACGATGGCGCCCGAGCACTGATGTGACGGACCGTCAGATCGAGGAGGGCGTGTGGCCATCCAAGTCCCGCCGGACGGGCGGACGCTGTTCGGGATGCAGCTCCCCGTCCAGTCGCAGAGCACGATGTACGCGGAGCCGTGGGAGGCGGGCGCCGGACCCGACGACCTCGTGGCCCTGGCCCGCGCCGCCGACCGCGCCGGCTTCGACTACGTCGCCACGTGCGACCACGTCGCCATCCCGCGCCGCCTGGCCTCCGCGATGAGCACGGTCTGGTACGACCCGGTCGCCACCCTCGCCTTCCTCGCGGCGGTCACCGAGCGCGTGCGCCTGCTCAGTCATGTCGCGGTCGTCGGCCTGCGCCACCCCCTGCTCACCGCCAAGCAGTACGCCACCCTCGATCACCTCAGCGCGGGGCGGCTGATCCTCGGCGTGGGGGCCGGGCACGTGCGCGAGGAGTTCGAGGTGCTCGGCGTCGACTTCGAGCGGCGCGGGCCCGTCCTGGACGAGTCGATCGACGCCCTGCGCGCCGCCCTCGGACCGGAGGAGTTCCCCGAGCACCACGGCAAGCTCTACGACTTCGAAGGACTCGGCCAGCTGCCGCGGCCCGCCCAGGAGCGCGTTCCGGTCTGGGTCGGCGGCTCCTCGCCGGCCGCCGTGCGCCGGGCCGCGCTGAAGGGCGAAGGATGGCTGCCCCAGGGCGACCCGCGCGACCGGCTGCCCGCGCAGATCGCGCGGATCCGGCGGCTCAGGCAGGAGGCGGGCATCGAGGGGCGGTACACCGTCGGCGCCATCGTCGAGCCCCTGTACGTCGGCACGCCCGCCTGGGACGTCGGGCGGCGGACGCTGACCGGGACGCCGGACGCCCTCGCAGAGTCGCTGCGGGCGTACCGGGCGATGGGGGTGGACCAGATCCAGGTGCGGTTCCGCAGCCGCGGCCGCAGCGAGCTCGTCGACCAGATCACCGCGTTCGGGGCCGAGGTCGCGCCCCGCCTCGACTAGGGGGAGCCATGGGCAAGCTGGACGGACGGACCGTCATCGTCACGGGCGCGGCCCGCGGACAGGGCGAGTGGGAGGCGCGGCTGTTCGTGGCCGAGGGCGCGAACGTCGTCGTCGCCGACGTGCTCGACGACCAGGGAGCGGCGCTGGCCAAGGAGCTGGGGGCGTTGTACGTCCACCTCGACGTCGGTGACGAGGAGGACTGGCGTGCCGCGCTGGCGGCGGCCAAGGAGGCGTACGGCAGGGTCGACGGGCTCGTGAACAACGCCGGAATCCTGCGGTTCAACTCCCTCGTCGACACGCCGCTGGACGAGTTCATGCAGGTCGTGCGGGTCAACCAGGTCGGCTGCTTCCTCGGCATGAAGACCGTGGCCCCGGAGATGGAGGACGGCGGCACGATCGTCAACACCGCCTCCTACACGGCCGTCACGGGCATGGCGGCCGTGGGCACCTACGCCGCGACCAAGCACGCCATCCTGGGCCTCACGCGTGTCGCGGCGCTGGAGCTGGCGCCGCGCGGCATCCGGGTCAACGCCATGTGCCCCGGCGCGATCGACACCGCGATGTCCAATCCGGCTCAGCTGGACCCGGAGGCGGACGCGGAGGAGACGAGCCGGGCCCTGGACGGGCTGTACCGCAAGCTCGTGCCGCTCGGCCGGATCGGGAAGCCGGAGGAGGTGGCGCGGCTGGCGCTCTTCCTGACCTGCGACGACTCCTCCTACATCACCGGGCAGCCGTTCGTGATCGACGGAGGGTGGCTGGCGGGGGTCAGTGTCATCTGACTGCCCATCAGGTATTGACCCTCCCCGTGGGTGGTGCCACAGTCGTTCAAAACTGACGGAGCGTCAGAAAACTTCGGAACCGGGGACGGTGAACCGCCTTGGAATTCGGGCTCTTTGTACAGGGATACGTGGGCAAACGCGCCGAGACCGATCCGCTCGCGGAGCACAAGGCGCTGATGGAGGAGACCGAGTACGTCATCCAGGCGGACAAGTCAGGCTTCAAGTACGCATGGGCCTCCGAGCACCACTTCCTGGAGGAGTACTCGCATCTCTCCGCCAACGACGTGTTCCTCGGGTACCTGGCGCACGCGACGGAGCGGATCCACCTGGGGTCCGGCATCTTCAACCCGCTGGCCCAGGTGAACCACCCCGTGAAGGTCGCCGAGAAGGTCGCGATGCTCGACCACCTCAGCCGGAACCGCTTCGAGTTCGGCAGCGGCCGCGGCGCCGGCTCGCACGAGATCCTCGGGTTCATACCGGGCGTGACCGATATGAACTACACCAAGGAGATCTGGGAAGAGACGATCGCCGAGTTCCCCAAGATGTGGCTCCAGGACGAGTACGTCGGCTTCCAGGGCAAGCACTGGCAGCTGCCGCCGCGCAAGGTCCTGCCCAAGCCGTACGGGAAGTCGCACCCGGCGATGTGGTACGCCGCCGGGTCGCCGCCCTCGTACGCGATGGCCGCGCGCAAGGGGCTCGGCGTTCTCGGCTTCAGCATCCAGAAGGTCTCCGACATGGAGTGGGTGCTGGAGCAGTACAAGACGGCGGTCGTGAACGCCGAGCCGATCGGCGACTTCGTCAACGACAACGTCATGGTGACGACCACGGCCATCTGCGCCCCGACGCACGACGAGGCGATCCGCATCGCGGTGAACGGCGGGCTGCACTATCTGCCCTCGCTGGTCTTCCGCTACCACGACACCTTCCCGCGGCCCGAGGGCTTCCCGGTGTGGCCCGAGACGCTGCCCGAATACACCCCGGCGTTCGTGGAGCTGCTGATCGAGGAGGAGCTGCTGATCTGCGGTGATCCCGACGAGGTGCTCACGCAGTGCAAGCGGTGGGAGCAGGCCGGGGCGGACCAGCTGAGCTTCGGGCTGCCGGTGGGGGTGCCGAAGGAGGAGACGCTGCAGACGATCCGGCTGATCGGGGAGCACGTCATTCCGAAGATCGACACGGATCCTGTGCACCGGACTTCGCGGTTCCGGGGGGCCGTCTGAGGTCGTACGGCGGCTGCGGGTGTGTGGGGGCTGGTCGCGCAGTTCCCCGCGCCCCTAAGTAGGACACCTCCCCGGAGGGGAAAGGGAGCCCCATGCTTGATCACGTCATCAAAGGTGCGTCCGTTGTCGACGGGACCGGCGTGCCCGCTTACACCGCCGACGTCGGCATCCACGACGGTCGTATCGCCGTCGTCGGTGTCGTCGGCGAAGAGGCGCGGAGCAGTGAGGATGCCTCCGGGCTGGTCCTCGCTCCCGGGTTCGTCGATCCCCATACGCACTACGACGCCCAGCTCTTCTGGGATCCGTATGCCACCCCCTCTCTCAATCACGGGGTGACGACCGTCGCGGCCGGGAATTGCGGGTTCACGCTCGCTCCCTTGAATCCCGGCCGTCCCGGCGATGCCGACTACACCCGGCGCATGATGTCCAAGGTCGAGGGCATGTCGCTGGTCGCGCTCGAAGAAGGGGCGCCGTGGAGCTGGAACTCCTTCGGGGAGTATCTGGACGCGCTCGAAGGGCGGATCGCGGTCAACGCCGGGTTCATGGTGGGGCACTGCGCGCTGCGGCGGTATGTCATGGGAGCCGACGCGGTCGGCGGGCAGCCCAGTGAGGAGCAACTGGCGCAGATCGTGCGTCTGTTGCACGACGCCATGGACGCCGGCGCCTGGGGGTTCTCCACCACCCAGTCGTCCACCCACTCCGACGGGGACGGGAAGCCGGTCGCCTCTCGGCATGCCGGGCCCGCCGAACTGCTCGCGCTCTCCAAGGCCGTCGGGGAGCACGAGGGGACCCAGATCGAGGCGATCGTCGCGGGCTGTCTGGACCAGTTCAGCGACGCCGAGATCGACCTGTTCGCGGACATGAGCGCCGCCGCCGGACGGCCCCTGAACTGGAACGTGCTGACCATCGACTCGGCCGTGCCCGAGCGGGTGCCCCGGCAGCTGCTGGCGAGCGAGCGGGCACGCAAGGCCGGCGGCCGGGTCGTGGCGCTGACCATGCCGATCCTCACGCCGATGAACATGTCGCTGGGCACGTTCTGCGCCCTGAACCTGATCCCCGGGTGGGGCCCGGTCCTGGGGCTGCCCGTGCCCGAGCGGATCGCCCGGCTGCGCGACGCCGGGGTGCGTGCGGAACTGCTGCGGCACGCCTCGTCCAAGGAGGCCGGCGTCTTCCGGCGGCTGACCAACTTCGGGCGGTACGTCATCGGCGACACCTACAGCGACGTCAACCGCGGGCTGAGCGGCCGCGTCGTGGAGGACATCGCCCGCGAACGCGGCCAGGAAGCCTTCGAGTGCATGGTGGAGATCTGCGCCGCCGACGACATGCGCACCGTCCTGTGGCCGATGCCCACCGACAACGACCCCGCGTCGTGGGCGATGCGCGCCGAGGCCTGGCAGCACGACGACGTCCTGCTCGGCGGCTCGGACGCCGGGGCGCATCTGGACCGGATGTGCGGGGCGCCGTACACGACCCGGTTCCTCGGGGACTGTCTGCGCGGGCGCAGGCTCACGAGTCTGGAGCAGGCCGTGAAGATGCTGACCGACGACCCCGCGCAGCTCTTCGGGCTGCGCGAACGCGGGCGGATCCAGGAGGGCTTCCATGCGGACCTGGTGCTCTTCGACCCGGAGCGGATCGACGCCGGCACGGCCACCCTGGTGCACGACCTGCCGGGCGACAGTCCGCGGCTGGACTCCAGGGCGATCGGCGTGCGGGCCGTGTGGGTCAACGGCGTCGAGGCGATCCGCGACGACGTGGTGAGCGGGGCCGTACCGGGGCGGGTGCTGCGCTCGGGGCGGGACACCAGGACGGTGGCCACCCGGTGACCTTCAAAGGACCCGACCAACAGCGGCTGTTCGTCGGCGGCTCGTGGGTGGAGCCGGACGGCGGCCACTACCCCGTGATCGACCCGGCGACCGAGGAGACCGTCGGAGGGGCCCCGGAGGCTTCGCGGGACCAGGTGGACGCGGCCTGCGCCGCGGCCCGCGAGGCCTTCGGGCCGTGGTCGCGCACCGCGCCCGAGGAGCGGGCGGCGGTCCTCGCGCGAGCCGCGGACATCATCCACGGCCATCTCGGGCCGTACGCCGCACTCGCCCAGGCCGAGACCGGCGCGACCACGGGGACGGCCCGGGGCATGCAGGTCGGCGTCGGGGCGGCCCGGTTCCGGCGTTACGCGCGCGTCGAGCCCGCCGAGTGGGCGATCCCGCCGCAGATCAACGAGGCCGGTGGGGGTACCTCCCACGCCCTCAAGGCAGGGGGGGCGGGCAGGGCCGGCGTGATGGGCGCGCTGGCCGTCCGCCAGCCCGTCGGGGTCGTCACCTGCATCACCTCCTACAACAACCCGTGGGCCAACCCGGCCGGCAAGATCGCGCCCGCGCTGGCCATGGGCAACACCGTGGTCGTGAAACCGGCGCCGCAGGACCCGCTGTCCGTCTACCGGATGGCGGAGGCCCTGGAGGCGGCGGGGGCGCCGGCGGGCGTCGTGAACGTCGTCTCCGGCCGGTCCGCGGAGATCGGCGAGGCGGCCGTGTCGTCCCCGGACGTCGACATGGTGAGCTTCACCGGCTCCACCGCCGTCGGCCGGCGCATCGCCGAGGCGTGCGGGCGGGACATGAAACGCCAGCTGATGGAGCTCGGCGGGAAGGGTGCCGCCCTCGTCCTGGACGACGCGGACCTCGGCTCCGCGGTCGCCGGGATCGGGACGACGTTCTCCTTCTACAGCGGGCAGATCTGCACGGCGCCGACCCGGGTGCTGGCGCAGCGGGGCGTGTACGACCGCCTCGTCGAGCAACTCGCGGCGTACGCGGGCCGGTTGAAGGTCGGCGACCCGCGCGAGGCGGCCACGGTCGTCGGGCCGGTGATCTCGGCCGAGCACCGGGACCGGGTGGAGTCGTACGTGGAGACCGGTCGCAAGGAAGGCGCCGTGGTGGTGGCCGGAGGTGAACGGCCGCCGTACGAGCGGGGCTTCTACGTCGCGCCGACGCTCCTCGCGGACTGCACCAACGACATGCGGGTCGCCCGGGAGGAGATCTTCGGGCCGGTCGTGTGCGTGATCCCCTTCGACGACGAGGAGGAGGGCATCGCCCTCGCCAACGACACGGAGTACGGCCTGATCGACTACGTCTGGTCCGGTGACGTCGCCCGCGCCTTCCGCGTGGCACGACGGCTGCGGGCCGGGGGAGTCGGCGTCAACACCGTCGGACGCAACATGGAGGCGCCGTTCGGCGGGTTCAAGCAGAGCGGGGTGGGCCGGGACGTCGGGTCGTACGCCCTGCACGCCTACAGCGAGGTGCAGGCCCTCGTGTGGCCGGGGTGAGCGCCGGGGATTGACCGGCCGGCGGCTGTCGCCGGGGCGGCAGGGCGGGCAGAGTCTGCCGTATGGGACACATGGTGCGGGTCAAGGGCGGCGAGGTCTGGGCGGAGGACTCCGGCGCCGGCGCGTCGGGCCCCGCCGTGGTGCTGCTGCACTCGGGCGTCGGTGACTCCCGGCTGTGGGATCCGGTCCTGCCCGGCCTCGCCGCGCACCGCGTGATCCGCTACGACGCCCGGGGCTTCGGCCGTTCACCGGCGCCCACGGACTCCTACGCCCAGGCCGACGACCTCAGGAGCGTCCTGGACCACTTCGCTCTGCCCCGCGTGGTCCTGGTCGGCACCAGCATGGGCGCCAGGACGGCCGTCGATCTGACGCTGAGCGACCCGGACCGGGTCGCGGCCCTCGGCCTGCTGGTCCCCGGCGTCAACGGCTACGACGGCCTGGAGTCGCAGGAGGTGAGCGACGAGATCGCGCGGCTGGCCACGGCCCGCGACATGGACGGTCTGGTCGCGTTCGCGCTGCGGACCTGGGGCGCGGCGGGCCCCGACCCCGACACCGAGGCCGAGACCCGGCTGCGGGCGGCGATCCCGGCCTGGTTCACCACGTACGGCAAGGAGGCGGAGGGCGCTCCCGCCTTCGGCCGGCTGGGCGAACTCGCCCTCCCCTGCACGCTGCTCCTCGGTGAGAGGGACCAGCCCGAGGTGATCCGCTGCAACGAGGCGATGGCCGCCCGCATCCCGGGCTGCCGGCTGGTGCGGCACCCGGACTGCGACCACTTCCCGACGCTGCGGGCACCGCGGGACGTCGCGCGGCTGGTGCGGGACCTGTGCGAGCGGGTGCCGGCCGGCTGACCCGCGCCGGACGTGTCAGCCGCCGAGATCCACCCGGACCGTCAGCTGGTTCGTCCCCAGGGCCCGAACGGCCGTGCTGTTGAAGCGGGGCAGCCGACGCAGCCGGGCGACCGGGTCGTCGTCGGGGAGCAGATGGGCCGTGCCGGTGTGCCAGCGGCCCTTTATCCGCACCCGCACCCGCGGATCGGCCTTGATGTTGCGGATGTACTGCGACCGCTCACCGAACTCCGAGACCAGCCAGAAGGAGTCACCGACCCGGCGGCCGCCCACCGGGGTGCGCCGGGGCAGGCCGGACACCCGGCCGGTGGTCTCCAGGACCGTCTGGAGGGGAAGGCGGCGCAGCACCGGGTTGCCGACATGGCGCTGGAAGCCGGTGGCGGCGCGGAACCTGAGCTCGGTGAGGCGGGACATGCCGGTGGGTCTCCTGTCTCCTGCTGGGTATCAGGGCGCGACGGTCGAACTGTTGCTTCAATGGTCACCCACGCGGCGTGACGAGAGCGGGTGGCTGCCGATGCGGGTCGTGACCTGGAACCTGTGGTGGCGGTTCGGGCCCTGGGAGGCACGGCAGAAGGCCATCCTCGCCGAGCTGCGCGAACTGCGGCCCGACGTGGTGGGCCTTCAGGAGGTGTGGGCGGCCGACGGCGAGAACCAGGCGGAGTGGCTGGCCGGCGAGCTCGGCCTGCACTGGGCCTGGGCCCCCTCGCCCGCCCCGGAGCGCTGGCGCCGGCGCATCGGCGACCCCACGGTCGACATCGGCAACGCCGTACTGAGCCGCTGGCCGGTGACCGACCGGCGCACCCTGCGGCTGCCCGCCCCCTCCGACGTCGACGACGGCCGCCTGGCCCTCTTCACCCGCCTCGCCACCCCCGCCTACGACATCCCGTTCTTCACCACCCACCTCACGTCCGCCCTGCACGCCTCGGGCGTTCGCTGCCGCCAGGTCACCGCCCTCGCCGAGTTCATCGCCGAGAACCGGGGCGACACCCCCTTTCCGGCGATCGTCACCGGTGACTTCAACGCCTGGCCGGACTCCGACGAGATCCGCCTCTTCGGCGGCTACCGCACCGCCCCGGTCGTGCCGGGCCAGGTCTTCTTCGACGCCTGGCAGTACGCCGACCCGGCCGCCCCCGCCGACACCTGGGACCGTGCCAACCCCTACGTCGCGGCCGGCCTGGAGCCCGGCGTCCGCATCGACTACATCCACGTCGGCCCACCCGGCCCGGGCGGCCTCGGCCACGTGCGCTCCGTCCACCGCGCGGGCGACGGCGCCGTCGACGGCACCTGGCCGTCCGACCACGCGGCCGTGGTCGCGGACCTCGGGGACGCCCCGACGCACTGAGGAGCCGGATCACCGCTCGCGCGGTGAACCGGCTCCGGGTGGCTACGCGTGGCCCAGGAAGATCGGGTTCGTGAACGCCGCCAAGGCGCCCGGCAGGGGCCCTATCGCCGCCTCGTGGCGCAGTTCAGCGCGGACGTAGGCCGCGTACGAGGGGGTCGTGCGCCACTCCACGACGCCCGAGCCGGCCACCGGCAGGGGAGCGCTGGTGAACAGGACGCCCTGGTCGGTGACGAGGCGGACGGTGCAGCGGGGGGCGCCCGAGACCTCCAGGCGGACCGTGACCGGCGTGTTCCGGCCGACCTCCAGCCGCTCGCCGATCCCGGCCTGCTCGGCGCGCCCGCCCGAGGCCGTGAAGGTGAGGGAGACGTTCTTGGACTCGGCGACGTAGGAGCGGCCCGCGCGGATGCCCTCCTGGATCGCCTCGCGGGTGAGGTCGTCGGCGAGGACCACCGTCTGCGGGGAGCCGACCGGGTCCGGGCTGCGGTGGGCGTCGCTGTTGCCCATCGCCGGGATCCAGCCGCGGCCCTTGTCGCGCACGGACGCCACCAGCGTGCCGTCCCAGTCCGCCAGCGCCACCTCGTCGTCCGGCGTCCACGGGCCGTTCCAGACCTCGACCGCGTCCGCCTCCTCGAAGCCGAACTTCCAGTTGCAGCCGACACAGGTGGCGTGCGGATGGGCGGGCACGACGAGGCCGCCGGAGCGGCGGATCTGGCGGGCGAACCTGCCGAAGCGGTTGTCGCGCGCCCGGTAGCGCCAGTCGATGAACGTGCCCGGGTCGACGCCGAGGGCCAGCACATGGCCGTTGCGCGTGGTGACCTCCTCGCCCAGCATCACCAGCAGGTCGTCACCGGCCTCCTCGGCCCAGTGGGCGTGCGCCGAGTGCGTGTTGTGCTCCGAGCTGTTGATGAAGTCCAGGCCCGCCTCGCGCGCCAGCGCGGCGATCTCCGCGGGGGTGCGGCGGCCGTCCGAGTACCAGGAGTGCAGATGGCAGTCGCCCCGGTACCAGGCGCGGCCCCGGCCCTTGGCCCGCTCCGGCGGGTACACCGGCCGGACGGCCTCGTCCTGCTCGCCGTACGTCAGGGTGATCGTGACCTCGTAGTCGAGGCCCTGCGGCGCCACCGTGTACGGGCCGAGCACGATGTGCCAGGTGCCCTCGCGCACGGGCCCGGGGAGGTAGCCCGGTGTCGCGTCGTCGGCGCGGACGAAGAACTCCGTGCGCGCGCCGCCCGACCAGCCGCGGAAGCCCTTGCCGCCGAGCTCGGTGCCGCGTTCGTCGAAGATGCCGATGTCGAGGGCGTTGCCCGGGGTGCCGGCCGGCACGGACGGCTTGTCGTAGGTGTACGCGACCTTGATCTCCCGGATGCCGTCCGGGATTTCCAGGGGGAGGTACGCGAAGTCGGGGCCGCCGGTGGGCAGCGTGCCGCGTACCGTCCGGGTCTCGGTGTTGTCGGCCGCTTCGGCGGGGCCGCGAGAGAAGCTCACGCTTCCCAACGTAAGCGCGGCCGCCGCACCCGTCACGAACAATGCGCGTCTTCCCAGGCCGCCGTGGTCGTCCTCGCACATGCTGCTGCTCCCCAGGTCGTCGTGAAGGACAGGGCGTGGTGGTGCAGTGGTGGTGCGTGCAACCCTCGTATTCAGCCGTGAACTGCCGGGCAAGGGAAGGGAATCGTCAGCCGATCGGCAGCTGACGAAGCCGCGGGACGGCGATTTCAGGCCGACCAGTCGGTATGGACATGGCGACGTCCGCGCGGTACAGATGCACCCATGCGTATCTCGGCCACGATCTTCCTCACCGACGAGACCATCACCCCCACGCGGCTCGCCCGTGAGCTGGAGCAGCGGGGGTTCGCCGGGCTGTATCTGCCCGAGCACACCCACATCCCCGTCGAGCGGACCACGCCGTACCCGGCCGGCGGTGAGCTGCCGCCCGAGTACGGCCGCACCCTCGACCCCTTCGTCGCGCTCGGCCAGGCCGCCGCCGTGACCGAACGGCTCGGACTCGGTACCGGCATCACGCTGGTCGCCCAGCACGACCCGATCGACCTGGCCAAGCAGATCGCGACCCTGGACCATCTCTCGGGCGGGCGTTTCACCCTCGGCCTGGGCTTCGGCTGGAACGTGGAGGAGGCCGCCGACCACGGCGTCGAATGGGCCACGCGCCGCGATCTCGTCCGGGACCGGATGGCCCTGATGCGGGCCCTGTGGGCCGACGAACCCACCGCGTACGAGGGCGAGTTCGGTTCGGTACGGGCCAGTTCCGCCTACCCCAAACCCGTACAGAAGCAGCGCGCCCCGAAGGTCAACGGCCCGCGCACGCTCATCGGCGGCGCGGCCGGGCCGAAGCTGTTCACGCACATCAGCGAGTACGCCGACGGATGGATGCCGATCGGCGGGCGGGGGTTGTCCGAAACTCTCCCCCGGCTGCGCACCGTCTGGACCGACGCAGGCCGCGACCCGGACACGCTCCAGGTCGTCCCCTACGCCGTCTTCCCCAGCCCCGGCAAGCTCACGCACTACGCCGAGCTGGGCATCGAGGAGGTCGTGGTGCAACTGCCGCCGGCGGGGGAGGAGGAAGTGCTGCGGGTCCTGGACGAGTACGCCGGACACCTGTGAGCCGGGGGTACGGCGGCCAACCCGAAGGGGCGCGGGGAACTGCGCGACCAGCCCCGACGCACCCGCACCCGGCAACCCACCGCACCACCTCGGGCCTCGCAAATCTCGAACGTATGCTCAAAGAATGACGACTTCCGCGACCCCCGGAACCGGCCCCACCGAGAACTCCACGCGTCGCGCCCTCAAACGCGCCCGGGACGGCGTCGCGCTCGACGTCTCCGAGGCGGCCGTACTGCTCCAGGCCCGCGGCGAGGCCCTCGACGACCTCGCCGCGTCCGCCGCGCGGGTGCGTGACGCGGGCCTGGAGGCCGCCGGCCGCCCCGGTGTGATCACGTACTCGAAGAGCGTCTTCATCCCCCTCACCCGGCTGTGCCGGGACAAGTGCCACTACTGCACCTTCGTCACCGTCCCCGGCAAGCTGCGCCGGGCGGGCCACGGGATGTTCATGTCCCCCGACGAGGTCCTCGACATCGCCCGCAAGGGCGCCGCCCTCGGCTGCAAGGAAGCCCTCATCACCCTCGGCGACAAGCCCGAGGACCGCTGGCCGGAGGCCAGGGAGTGGCTCGACGCGCACGGCTACGACGACACGATCGCCTACGTCCGTGCCATCTCCATCCGCATCCTGGAGGAGACGGGCCTGCTCCCGCACCTCAACCCCGGGGTGATGTCCTGGACGGACTTCCAGCGCCTCAAGCCCGTCGCGCCCTCCATGGGCATGATGCTGGAGACCACCGCGACCCGCCTGTGGTCCGAGCCCGGCGGCCCGCACCACGGCTCCCCGGACAAGGAACCGGCCGTCCGGCTGCGGGTGCTGGAGGACGCGGGCCGTTCCTCGGTCCCCTTCACCTCCGGGATCCTCATCGGCATCGGCGAGACGTACGAGGAGCGCGCCGAGTCCCTCTTCGCGCTGCGCCGGATCTCGCGGTCGTACCACGGCGTCCAGGAACTGATCATCCAGAACTTCCGCGCCAAGCCGGACACCGCGATGCGGGGCATGCCGGACGCCGAGCTGGACGAGCTGGTCGCGGCGGTCGCGGTGGCCCGGCTCATCATGGGCCCGGCCGGCAACATCCAGGCCCCGCCCAACCTCGTCGAGGGCGAGTACGCCCGTCTGATCGCCGCCGGCATCGACGACTGGGGCGGCGTCTCCCCGCTCACCATCGACCACGTCAACCCCGAACGCCCCTGGCCGCAGATCGAGGAGCTGACGCGGCAGTCGGCGGACGCCGGCTTCGAGCTGCGCGAACGGCTCTGCGTCTACCCCGAGTTCGTCCAGCGCGGCGAGCCCTGGATGGACCCCCGGCTGCTGCCGCACGTACGGGCGCTCGCCGACCCGGAGACGGGCCTCGCGCGCCCCGACGCCGTGGTCGAGGGGCACCCGTGGCAGGAGCCCGAGGAGGCGTTCGTCTCCTCCGGCCGCACCGACCTGCACACCACCATCGACACCGAGGGCCGCACGTCCGACCGCCGCGACGACTTCGACGAGGTGTACGGCGACTGGGGCGCCCTGCGCGAGGCCGCCGCCCCCGGCATGGCGCCCGAGCGCATCGACACCGACGTCCGCCAGGCGCTCGGGGTCGCCGCCGACGACCCGACCCGGCTGACCGACGAGGAGGCGCTGGCGCTGCTGCACGCGGACGGCCCGGCGCTCGACGCGCTCACCCGGATCGCCGACGACGTCCGCAAGTCGGTGGTCGGCGACGACGTGACGTACATCGTCACGCGGAACATCAACTTCACCAACGTCTGCTACACGGGCTGCCGTTTCTGCGCCTTCGCGCAGCGCAGGACCGACGCCGACGCCTACACGCTCTCCCTGGACCAGGTCGCCGACCGCGCCCAGCAGGCGTGGGAGGTCGGCGCGGTCGAGGTCTGCATGCAGGGCGGCATCCACCCGGATCTGCCCGGCACGGCGTACTTCGACATCGCCAGGGCCGTGAAGGAGCGCGTGCCCGGCATGCACGTGCACGCCTTCTCGCCGATGGAGGTCGTCAACGGTGCCACCCGCACCGGCATGTCCGTCCGCGAGTGGCTCACCGCCGCCAAGGAGGCGGGCCTGGACTCCCTTCCCGGCACCGCCGCCGAGATCCTCGACGACGAGGTCCGCTGGGTCCTGACCAAGGGCAAACTGCCGGCCGCGACCTGGATCGAGGTGATCACGACCGCACACGAACTCGGCATCCGCTCCAGCTCGACGATGATGTACGGACACGTCGACCAGCCCCGCCACTGGCTCGGCCATCTGCGCACACTGGCCGGCATCCAGCAACGCACCGGCGGCTTCACGGAGTTCGTGACCCTGCCGTTCATCCACACCAACGCGCCCGTCTACCTCGCCGGCATCGCCCGCCCCGGGCCGACGATCCGCGACAACCGCGCGGTCACGGCCATGGCCCGGCTCCTGCTGCACCCGCACATCCCCAACATCCAGACCAGCTGGGTCAAGCTCGGCACGGAGGGCGCGGCCGAGATGCTGCGCTCCGGAGCCAACGACCTCGGTGGCACGCTGATGGAGGAGACGATCTCGCGGATGGCGGGTTCCTCGTACGGCTCCTACAAGTCGGTACGCGACCTGGTGGCCGTCGCCGAGGCGGCGGGCCGGCCGGCGAAGCCGCGCACGACCCTGTACGGCGAGGTGTCCGAGGAGCGGCAGCGGGCGGCGGCGGCCTCGGACGGGCACCTGCCCGAGCTGCTGCCGGTGCTGGACTGACGAAGAGCCCGCCGCGGGGGTCGGTACGATGATCCGACCCCCGCTGGAGGGGTGCCTTAGCTGAGGAGATGCGTGCCCGTGCCTGCTCCCAAGGTCTGGGTGACCGGTCTGACGGTGGGAGCGATAGCCGCCGTCACCGTCCTCGCCGTGCAGGCCGACAAGGGGCCGCACCCGACGGCCGCGAAGGCCCGCCCGAGCGCCTCGGCGTCGGCGGGCGCGAGCCCCGCGCCGACGAAGTCCCCGGGGCCGGTGGTCGTGCCGGACGGCTCGGGCACCGGACGCCGGGTCGTCTACTCCCTGGGCGAGAAGCGGGTCTGGCTGGTCGACGCGAGCGACGCGTCCCGCCGTACCTTCGCCGTCTGGCCGGGCACGGTGAGCCCCGACCCCGGCACCTACGCGGTGTCGTCCCGCAGCATGGCCACCACCGGCTCGGACGGCGTGCAGATCGAGAACATCATCTACTTCGCCGCGAAGTCCGGTGTCTCCATCGCCTTCTCCAACGCCGTCGACGGCTCCTCGCCCCCGCCCGCCGGGGACAAGCAGACCGGCGGCATCCGGATGCGCGCGGCCGACGGCGCGGCGCTGTGGAAGTTCGGCGAGGCGGGTACGTCGGTGGTCGTGGTCAAGTAGCCGTCCGCTGCATCCTTCGATGTACGGCAGGTTCCCCTTCGCTCATGACGATCCGCGGTGATACCGCCGAGACGATGAGTGCATGACGCACACGGACGCGCGAGTCCCGCAGAAACCGCAGGTCACGCCCACCGGAAGCCGACTGCCCCTCCTCGACGTACTGCGCGGCGCGGCCATCCTGGGCACCCTGATGACGAATGTGTGGATCTTCACCGGCCCGGGCGCGGAGTGGGGGGCCCTGCAGTCCGGGATGTCCACGGGTGCCGTCGAGGGCACGTTCGGCGTGCTGGCGAACGGCAAGTTCCTGTCACTGCTGACGATCCTGTTCGGCGTCGGCCTCGCCATCCAGTACGCCTCGGCCCAGCGGCGCGGGCAGCCGTGGCCGGGGCGCTACCGGTGGCGGGCGCTCTTCCTGTTCGCGGAGGGCACCGTGCACTTCGTGCTGGTCTTCGCCTGGGACGTCCTCATGGGGTACGCGGTCACCGCACTCCTCGTCGCCCGGCTGCTGACCCGCTCCGAGCGGGCGCAGCGGCGGGTGATGTGGTGGGCGGCGGGCATCCACCTGACGGTGATCGGCCTGCTGACGGCGGCGATGGCCCTGGCCGGCGACGGCACGGACGGCACGGTCTCCCCGGAGGTCGCCGACCTGTACGCGCACGGCGGCTACCCGGACCAGATCGCCTTCCGGCTGGAGAACGCGCTCGCGCTGCGCATGGAGCCGGTCCTGGCCTTCTTCCTCCTGCTCTTCCTGTTCCTGCTCGGCGTACGGCTGTTCCGGGCGGGGGCGTTCGGAGCGGACGGGACGGGGCGTCGGCTGCGCGGCCGCCTCCTGAAGTGGGGCATCGGCCTCGGCCTGCCTCTGAACGTGGTCGCGGCCCTGGCCGGCCCGGACTTCCTCCTCCTGGCCCGGTACGGCACCGCCCCGCTGCTGGCCCTCGGCTACCTCGGCCTGATCGGCGCGGTGGTGGACCGGGTACGGCGGCCGGGCCCGCTGATGAGGGGCCTGACCGCCGTCGGCCGGACCGCGCTGTCCGGTTACGTCCTGCAGAACGTGCTGTGCGTGCTCATCTCCTACGGCATCGGGCTGGGCCTCGCGGAGCGGTTCGCCGATGCGGGCCCCTGGTGGGTGGTGGGACTGTGGGTCGCGATCTGCGCGGTCCTGATGGCGGGCGCCACGCTGTGGCTGCGGCGGTTCTCGGCAGGACCCCTGGAATCGGTCCAGAAATGGGCCCTGCGCCCCTGAGAACGGGGACGGACTCGGGTTCCGGTTCCGGTCAGACCGACGACTGCTGCGACGCGGCGGCGTCGGTCTGCCGTGCCGCGCCGAACGGCAGGTGGTCGACGATGAGCACGACCCCGCAGAGCAGGAACACCCGCGTCGCGGCGTCCAGCCCGTTCCAGTCCCCGGACTGCCACATGGCGAACCACTCGCCGCCGATCGCGATGAACCCGGCGCCGAACAGCAGCATCAGCATCAGCAGGCCGTACGTGGAGAAGCGGCGGGCACGGTGGTCGTCGCGGCGGAACCAGAGCCAGGTGCCGTATATGAGGACCAGGGCGGAGACGGTCTCCCAGATGATGATCGCGACGTAGGCCGCGTCCTGGAGCGACTTGCTCGTGATGGCTCTCCACATCAGGTCGTCGTCCTTGAACGTCGTGTCCATCGCCAGGACATGCCGCACGAACTGCTGGTTCGTCCCGAAGTCGGTGATGTTCCCGAAGGCGACGAGAGCGATGTAGAGGGCGACCGCCGCGGTGAGCAGGGTGGCGGCGAGGTGGAGGGCGGGGCGTGGGGGTGTGGATGACATGGGTGTCATCTTCCCTGTGGCACGGCTGTGCCCCCAAGGCATTGAGCCAGAATGAGGGCCGGGGCGAAGCCGGACGAGAGGACCCAGGGTGGCGCGGGCGCGGCAGTCGGTGCAGGAGCTGATAGCGCGGCGCAGACGTGCCGGATTCGTGGGCCGCGGCGCCGAACGCGCCGCGTTCCGCGCCAACTTCGACACGCTGCCCGAGGACGAACGGCACCGGTTCCTCTTCCACGTGCACGGCAACGCGGGTGTCGGCAAGACCTTCCTGCTGCGCGAGCTGGAGCAAGTCGCCCGTGAACAAGGCGCGTTGACGGCGTACGTCGACGAAGGTGCGGGCAGCGTGCCGGACGTCATGGAGGCGATCAGCCGGCAGTTCGCCGCGCAGGGGACGCGCTGCAAGGAGCTGGACCGGCTGCTGGCCGCCCACCGCGAACGTCGCTACGAGGCGGAGCTGGCCGCCCTCGCCGCCCCGGACCCCGAACCGCGGGCGCCCTCCGCGGGCAGCATGGCGGTGGCGCGGGCCGGTCTGGTCGGTCTGGGGATGGTCCCGGCGGTCGGGGCCTTCGCGGGCGCGCTCGATCCGGCCCAACTCGCGCAGAGCGCGGACCGGTTGAGGTCCGGACTCGGCGCACGCTTCCGCAGCCACGAGGACGCCCGGCTCGTCCTCGCCCCCGAGAGCGTGCTCACCCCGGTGTTCCTGGACGAACTCGCGCAAGCCGAGTCCGCCGCGCCGTGGATCGTCCTGTTCCTCGACACGTACGAGCGCACCGGCCGTTTCCTCGACGGCTGGCTGCACCGGGTGATGACCACGGACCGGTACGGCGCACTGCCCGCCGGCGTCGTCGTGGTGACGGCCGGCCAGCTCCCCTGCGACACCGTCCGCTGGGGCGGGTTCGGCGACTTCATGACCGAGCTGCCGCTGCTTCCGTTCACCGAGCCGGAGGCGCGGGACCTCCTCGCGGGCAAGGGCGTGGTGGCCGAACCGGTCGTCTCGGAGGTGCTGCGCCTCACCGGCGGACTGCCGGTGCTCGTGTCGACGCTCGCCGAGGGCCGCCCCGCCGGACCCGCCGACGTGGGGGATCCGAGTGCCACGGCCGTGGACCGGTTCCTGAAGTGGGAGGCGGACCCGGTGCGACGGTCGGTGGCGCTGGCGTGTGCGTTTCCCCGGCGGCTGGACGCGGACGTGTTCCGGGCGGTCGTGGAGCGTCCGGACGCCGAACTGGACGAGCTGTACGGGTGGTTGCGGGGGCTGCCGTTCGTCAGCGAGCGCGGCGGCCGGGTGCGGTACCACGACGTCGTCAGGGCCCCGATGCTGCGGTTGCAGCGGTATCGGTCGCCCCGGACGTGGACGGCCCGGCACCAGGCGCACGCCGCCACGTTCCGGGAGTGGCGGACCCAGGCCGAGGCCGGCCGCGGCGCCGCGGAGCTGTGGGCGGACGAGGGGTGGCGGGAGCTTCGGCTGGCGGAGCTGTACCACCTCTTGTGCGCGGGGGAGCGGTCGGCGCCGGCCCGTGCGCTGGGGGATCTCGTCGACGCCTGTGAGCAGGGCGAGTCCGTCGCCGGGCAGTGGGCACGGCTGCTGGTGGAGGCGGGAGCGGACGCGGAGATCCGTACGGTGACGGCGTGGGGGGAGCAGCTGGCGGCGGCGCTCGGCAGCTCGGGAACGGTCGCGGCCCTGGAACTGGTGCTGCGCTGGGCGGGGTTCGAGGCGGGGCCGGTGGGCCCCGGACCGGTGGTCCCGGCGCGCACGGACCCCGCGGTCGTCCCATGGGGCGGGGCAGCCGGCGGCCAACCGCAGGGGACGCCGCAGACGTCGACGTCGCGTCCCGGCACATCGACGAGGCCCGGCCGGCCCGACGAGGCGCGGGAGGACCGGAGCGCCGAACACGGCTGGAGCGTCACACTCGACCCCGGCACGGCGGCCCGCGCCTACCGCGCCCGGGCCATGTCCCACGACCTCGCCGGCGACCTCGACGCGGCCGTGGCCGACCTGGACCGGGCCCTGCGGCTGGCCCCGGACGACCCCCGCAGCCTCGCCCTGCGCGGCGAGTACCACCGCGCGCAGGAGCGCCCCGACGAGGCGATCCGGGATCTGGACCGGGCCCTCGGCCTGCATCCCGACGACGCCTTCGCGCTGGCCTCCCGGGGAGCGGCCCGCCTCGTCCGTCAGGAGTTCGACGACGCGCTCGCGGACCTGGACCGGGCCGTGCGGCTCAAGCCGGACTACCCCTGGGCCCTGGTCCGCCGGGCCCGCGTGCACCGCTCCCGCGGCGACCGGGACCGACAGCTCGCCGACCTCGACCTGGCCGTGGCCGTGGGCCCCGACTGGGCCTGGGTGCGCTGCGAGCGCGGTGACGCCCTGCGCGGCGCCGGCCGGGACGAGGAGGCCCTCGCCGACTACGCGTACGCGCTCGCCCTGGAACCCGGCTACGAGTCGGCCCGCGCGAGCCGGGGCGCCGCACTGGCCAACCTGGGCCGGTACACGGAGGCCCTCGCCGACCTGGACCGGGTCCTGGAACGGCGGCCGGGGTACGTCTGGGCGCTGGCACGGCGGGCCGCCGTCCACCGCGGCCTGGGTGACGACAGCCGGGCCGCCGCCGACGAGGAACTCGCGGCCCGGCTGTCAGCTGCGGACTCCGCGTGAAGTCTGCCCAAAACTGACCACTTGTGCGCACCCCGCCCACTTTCCGCATACCGATCCGCCCCCTGAACCGACCGTCCCCGGTCGATTACAGTGGCGAACTGTCGTGCGGACGGACACTGTCACGGGGAGGTCTTGGTGAGTGCGACTGCCGGCGCTGTCTGGGGCCGTACCGAGCAGCAGGACTTCCGCAGCCGGGTCCGCGGCACGCTGCTGGGCGTGGCCGTCGGGGACGCCCTCGGGGCGCCCGTCGACGGGCTCGCACTGGAGGAGATCCAGGAGCAGTACGGCGCCGAGGGGCTGGCCGACCTGGGATTCGGGTACGGGCGACGCGGCGCCGTGAGCCATCTCACGCAGCTCACCCTGTTCTCGGTCGACGGGCTGATAAGAGCCCAGGTCAGACGGGACACCGGCGCCTGGCATCCGCCCACCGACGTGCACCGGGCGTATCTGCGCTGGGCCGCCACGCAGCGGGACTGGGGTCCCGACGAGCGCCGCAAGGACGACGGCTGGCTGGCGCGCGAGGAGTGGCTCTACGCCCGCCGCGACCCCACCCGTGCCCTGCTGATCGGGCTGGGCGACGAGACCATGGGCACCCTCGAAGCGCCCAAGAACCCCACCGAGCTCGGCCCGGAGGCCGTCGCCCGTTCCGCGCCCTTCGGACTGCTCGTCGGCTGGGAGCCGCAGCTCGTCGTCCAGCTCGCGGTGGAGTGCGCGACCCAGACCCACGGCCACCCGATCGCCTGTCTGTCGGCCGGCGCGTACGCCGTGATCGTGCACGGTCTGGCCTGCGGGGAGAGCCTCGACGGGGCCGTGCAGCGGGCCCTGGCGATGCTCGCCCCGCGCCCCGGGCACGAGCCCGTGTCGGACGCCTTGCAGCACGCGCTCGGCGCCGTACGGCAGGGCATGCCCACCCCCGCGCGGGTGGAGGAGCTCGCCGCCGACGGCTCGGCGGACGGGCTGCTCGCGGCGGCCGTGTACTGCGCCCTGGTCGGTGAGGACGTCCGCCACGGCCTCCGGCTCGCCGTGAACCACGACGGCCCCTCCGCCGCCGCGGCCGCCCTCACCGGCGGTCTGCTGGGCGCCCTGCACGGCGAGACCGCCCTGCCCCCGGCCTGGCTGGCCGAGCTGGAGGGCCGCCCCACGATCCTCGAGCTCGCCGACGACTTCGCCATGGAGATGACCCAGGGCCCGGCCCTGCACGGCCCGTCCGGGTCGTCACCGGGCTGGCTGGCCAGATATCCCCGAGCCTGACCGCGCCGCCGCCGGTCTCGCCGCGTCCGTCGCCGGAGCGCTGCTGCCCCCACCCGGCCCCGCCCGCACCCGCAACACCCCCGCGGCAGACGGCGAAAGGCGGCCACCCGGTGTCCGGGTGACCGCCTGTGCGCGCGTGCGCCGTTCCCTGCCCGGTGCTCAGTCCTTCGCGCGGACCGCGTCCTCCATCGGGTCCGCCGGAGCCGGCACCGCGGCCGCCGCGTCCCCGTCGTCGTCCGTGTTGATGCGCTCGACGACGGCGAGCCGCTCCGGAGTGTCCTCCGGCTTGACGAAGCCGATGAGGATGTACAGGACCAGCGAGACCGCCAGCGGGATGGAGACCTGGTACTGCAGCGGCACCCCGCCCTCGATCTGCCAGCTGATCGGGTAGTTGACCAGCCAGAAGGCGAGCAGACCCATCGACCAGCTGGTGAGCGCCGCCGTCGGGCCGGAGCGGCGGAACGGCCGCAGCAGGCCCAGCATCATCGGGATGGCGATCGGGCCCATGAGACCGGCGACCCACTTGATCACGACGGTGATGATGTCCTTGAAGGTGGGGGAGTTGACCTGCGTCGCCACCGCCATCGACAGGGCGAGGAAGACGACCGTGGTCACCCGGGCCGCGATCAGACCGGACCGCTCTCCCCAGGACCGCGCCTGCTTCGACAGCACCGGCGCCACGTCCCGGGTGAACACGGCCGCGATCGCGTTGGCGTCGGAGGAGCACATGGCCATCGTGTGCGAGAAGAAGCCGACGATGACGAGGCCCAACAGGCCGTGCGGCAGCAGTTGTTCGGTCATCAGGCCGTACGAGTCCGAGCCGTCCGGCTTCTGCGACTCGACCAGCAGCGGCGACATCCACATCGGGAAGAACAGCACCACGGGCCAGACCAGCCAGAGGATCGCCGACAGCCGCGCCGAGCGCTCGGCCTCCCGCGGGGTGGCCGTGGCCATGTACCGCTGGGCCTGGTTGAGCATGCCGCCGTTGTACTCGAAGAGCTTGATGAACAGGAACGCGAGCAGGAAGACGGTTCCGTACGGCCCCACCAGCGGCTCACCGTGGCCCTGGAGCTCCGGCCGGTCCCAGGCGTCGAGGAACCCGATGCCCTTGTCGTTCAGTTCCAGGATGACGGCCACGAACATCGCGACGCCGGCCAGCAACTGGATGACGAACTGGCCGAGTTCGGTGAGCGCGTCGGCCCACAGCCCGCCGATGGTGCAGTAGACGGCCGTGATGCAACCGGTGATGAGGATGCCCTGGTTCAGCGAGACACCCGTGAACACCGACAGCAGGGTGGCGATCGCGGCCCACTTCGCGCCCACGTCCACGATCTTCAGCAGCATGCCGGACCAGGCCAGCGCCTGCTGTGTCTTGAGGTCGTAGCGGTTCTTCAGGTACTCCAGCGGGGAGGCCACATGGAGCCGTGATCGCAGCCGGTTGATGCGCGGCGCGAACAGCTTCGAACCGATGGCGATACCGAGCGCGATGGGGAAGGACCAGGTGACGAAGGACGTGACGCCGTAGGTGTAGGCGATGCCCGCGTACCCGGTGAACATCACCGCGCTGTAGCCGGACATGTGATGCGAGATGCCCGACAGCCACCACGGCATCTTCCCGCCCGCGGTGAAGAAGTCGCTGACGTTGTCCACTCGCTTGTGCGACCAGACGCCGATCGCCACCATCACGCCGAAGTAGCCGATGAGCACGGCCCAGTCGAGACTGTTCATGTGACCCCTTCCCCGGGTTCCGTCCTGTGAACGGCTCGCCCATGGTGGGTGCGGTGGCAAGGGCACGACAAGCGCACGTAAGGTCAACAGACAGTAAAATCGTTCGCCTTGGTGACCTACGTTCACAGATCTGAACAGTCGCGAACGGTCGAAACCGTACCTCAGCGCATCAACTCCCCCGCATTCACCAGCAGCGACTGCCCGGTGATGGCCCGCGCCAGATCCGACGCCAGGAAGACCGCCGCGTTGGCGACATCGCCGTCCGTGGCCAGGTCCGGCAGCGCCATCCGCCCGGTCAGCCGCTTCAGTACGTCCTCCTCCGGCGCCTTTTCCGTCTGCGCGGTGAACCGGACGTACGCCTGCACCGGCGGCCCCCACATCCAGCCCGGCAGTACGGTGTTGACCCGGATGCGGTGCGGGCCGAGCTCCCGGGCCAGGGAGTACATGGCGCTGGTCAGCGCCCCCTTGGACGCGGCGTAGGCGGCCTGGCTCACCTGCGACGGGGCGGCCACGGCGGACTGGGTGCCGATGAACACCACCGAGCCGCCGCGCTCCTTCAACGCCGGCAGGCAGGCGCGGGTCATCCGCAGCGAGCCGAGCAGATTGACGTCGATCACCGACTGCCAGGTGGTGAAGTCGGCGTCCTGAAGGCCGCCGAAGTAGGAGTCCCAGGCGGCGACATGGACCACGCCGTCGATCCCCCCGAACCGTTCCCGGCCCAGCGCGGCCAGCGCCTCGCACTGTGCTTCGTCGGTGATGTCGGTCGCCCGGTAGGCCGTGTGCGTCCCGCCGGGGTCGATCTCGGCGGCGCTCTTGGCGAGATTCGCCTCCGTGCGCGCCCCGAGCACGGCGTTCCCGCCGTCCCGTACGACCGCCGCCGCGACCTGGTGGCCCAGTCCGGCCCCCACTCCCGAGACGACGACGGTCTTGCCGGTGAGCAGTGACATCGAGACCTCCCTGACTCTGGCGCATTATCTGACGGGGCGTCAGAGTATGGGCGTCCGAGGGAGGACGGAAGCCACCGGAAGGAAGGGAACGGCATGAGCGAGGACACCCGCAGCGAGACGTACGCCGAACTGGCCGCCGTCGGCCCGTACGGAGTGCGCCCCGGCCACGCCCTGATCACCATGGTCGAACCGCACCCGGGGCACGAGTACGCCTACAACCGCTGGTACGAGGACGACCACTACTACGCCGGCGCGATGGCGATGCCCTGGATGTTCGCGGGCCGCCGCTGGGTGGCGACCAGGGACCTGCAGCTGCTGCGCTACCCGGAGAAGTCGGCCATAGCCCAGCCGGTCACCGCCGGCTGCTACATCTCCACGTACTGGATCACCGCCGGCCGCTACGCCGACCACATGCGCTGGACCGTCGGCATCAACAAGCGCCTCAACCGCGACGCCCGCGTCTACCAGGACCGCACCCACGTCTTCACGGCGTTCCAGGACCACGAGGCGACGGTGTACCGCGACGGCGCGGCCGGCCCCCGCGACTTCCACGCCCTGGACCACCCCTACGCGGGCCTGGTCGTCCAGGTCGTCGACGCCGCCTCGCCCGAGCAGCGCGCCGAGCTGCTCCAGTGGCTGCGCGTCCGGCACCTCCCCAAGCGCCTCGCGGGCTCCCCGGCCGCGCTGGTGACGGTCTTCCGGCCCACGCCCCTGCCGCTGGACCGCATGTCGTACGTCCAGCAGGTCGAGGGCGTCGACACCCGGCTGACCCTGCTGTGGTTCCTGGAGGAGGACCCGAGGCAGTGCTGGGAGCCCACCTTCACGGGCCTGGACACGGAGGTGGAGGAGGCCGGTCTGGGGCGGGTGGAACTAGTGGCGCCGTTCATCCCCACGGTGCCCGGTACCGACCGTCACGTGGCCGACCTGCGCTGAGCGACGCGAGCGGGTCAGCGCAGCTCCTCCGGACACGTCGTCCCGCGCGAGAACGCGTACGGCGCCGCGAGCCGGTACTCGCCCGCCCGCGGAGCGAGCAGCACCGTCCACTTGTCGCCGAGCGAGTCCTCCTCCGTCTCCATCAGACAGCCGTCGACGTTGTCGTACGACTTCGGCGAGCCGTCGGGACGGTCCTTGGACGCCTCCGTCTCCTTCGGCGGGTCGAGCTTCTTGCCGTCGGCGTCGAGGAGACTCAGCCAGGGCGAGTAGGGGATACGGATCACGACACGGCCGGGCTTGCTCACCCGCATCGTCATCTCGCCCTGCTCGGCCCGCTCGACCACGGCGTTCGGCTCGGCGAGCGGCGCCGGGGCGGTCACCTTGAACAGCTGCCAGTTGGCGTCACCCCACACCTGCTTCAGATACGGCATCCCGCGCTGCACCAGCTCCCGCTCCCGCTCCGCCCCCGAGGCGTCCGGCTCGTCCTTGGGCAGCACCACGAAGTGCACCGCCCAGCGCTGGAGCCACTCGCGGTAGTTCGCGGAGTTGAGGGTGTCGTCGTAGAAGAGCGGGTTGCGCTCCATGTCGGCCTGGCGGTTCCAGCCGCGGGCCAGGTTGACGTACGGCGCGAGCGCGGAGGCCTCCCGGTGGGAGCGGGCCGGAACCACCTCGACGCGGCCCTTCTCGGCGCCGACCTCCTGGAGCTCGTTCACGAGCGGTGCCAGTTCGCGCGCCCAGGACGCGGCCGGGGCGGCGTGGATGATGTCGTCGACCGTCTTGTAGCCGATCCAGCCGACGAAGGTGAGCAGGGCCAGCACGCCCGCGTACCACTTGCGCGAGCGGGGCACCGTGTACGGCAGCGCGGCCACCAGGGCCGTCCCCGCGAACAGCATCGCCAGGCGCGTGATGTTGGAGCCGATCTGCGAGCTGACCACCCAGACCAGGACCACCGAGAGGCCGTAGACCGCGGACACCAGCCGGACCGTCTTCCAGTCCCCGGGCACGATGACGAAGGTGACCACCGCGCACAGCAGCGGCAGGAGCACCGAGCCGATCACCATCGGCTGGGTGCCGGAGAAGGGGAACAGCCAGGCCGACACCGCGACCACCGCCGTCGGCGCGATACCCAGCGCCCAGGCGCCCGGCCGGCGCTTCTGGAGGAACAGCGCCACCGCCACGAAGCCCACGAACAGCCCCGCGACCGGGGACGCCATCGTCGCGAGGGCGGCCAGCGGGGCCGCGCACAGCGCCTTCGCCCAGCGTTTGTAGCGCCAGCGGTACGGCCAGCAGAAGACGACGGCGACCGCGCCCAGCGCGAACATCGTGCCGAGGCCGAAGGTCACGCGTCCGGAGATGGCGTTGGCGATCAGCCCGAAGACCCCGGCGAAGGCGGCCCACAGCGGATTGCGCACGGAGCGGCTGCGCAGCAGGACCAGCGTCAGCAGACCCGCGGAGAGGGTCCCCGCGATCATCATCGTCGTACGGACGCCGAGGACCGACATCAGATACGGCGACACCACGCTGTAGGACACCGGGTGCATCCCGCCGTACCAGGCCAGGTTGTAGGCCGAGTCGGGGTGCCGGCCGACGAACTCGGCCCAGGCGTCCTGCGCCGCGAGATCGCCGCCACTGTTCGCGAACGTGAAGAACCAGATGACGTGGAGAAGCCCGGCGAGGGCCGTGATCGACAGCACCGGGTGACGCAGCAGACGCTCACGCAGGGCGGCGACGGCGGCGGTCAGCCGTGACGGAGGTCTCTCCTCCGTGGGGCTGCGCCTCTCTCCCGTACGGGGCGCGGGTACGCGTATTCGCGGACCGGCTCCCCGTCCCGGATCGGCGTCGTCGGCGCGTGTCGGCTCCGCAGTGGCCACGTCTGAGGCACTCCCCGTACTGTCCCGTCTTCTGTTCTGGCCGCGTCCCGTTTCCCGCGCGTTGTCGGCCCAGACCCTGAAGGTTCTCCGGTCGCGCCTTGTGAGCGTCGACCTGCCCGTTTCGTGACGCTAGCACGCAGCCCGCCGACGAGCGCCGTCGGCGGGCTGCGTGAGGCTCCGTTCAGGGGCCCCGGGTTCAGGCGATACGGGTCAGCTTGTCCGTGAAGCCCGGCTCGGCCAGATCCGTCTGGAGAGCGACCGGGATCTTGACCGCGCCGCTGCTGCCGTCACCCACGGTGAGCGTGCCCACCTGGGTGCCGGCCTTCGCGGTGTGCGGCACCTCGTCGGGGGCGAAGGTCAGCTTCACCTGCAGCCCCGACCAGCCGACGGCCTTGACGTCCTTGGTGGCCACGACCGCGGTGCGCCCGCCGAGTCCGTCGTCGACGTACCCGACGACGTCGCCCTTCTTCAGGATCGTCGCCGACTCCAGCGCGCCCTGCGCGGCCCGGATGAGCTGGTCGCCGCCGTCCAGCGCGGCGCTCAGGATGGTGTTCTCCGGACCGCCGGCCGGCTGGCGGACGACGGCGCCGACGATGGTGCGGGTCTCGCCGCCGACCTCCTTCTTCGCGGCGAACACGAGGTTGCCGAGCGCGGAGGTGGTGGTGCCGGTCTTGATGCCGACGACGTCGTTCTTGCCGACCAGCTGGTTCCAGTTGGAGTGGTTGGTGCCCTTGTAGTCGTCGTACGACATCATCGCGGCGACCTCGCGGAAGGCGGGGAACTTCATCGCCGCCTTCGCCAGCTTCACCTGGTCCACGGCCGTGCTGACGGTGGTGTCGTTCAGACCGGAGGGGTCGGTGTACGTCGTGTTCGTCATGCCGAGGTCCTCGGCGGCGGCGTTCATCTTCGCCACGAACGCCTTCTCGGACCCGGCGTCCCAACGAGCCAGCAGACGGGCCACGTTGTTCGCGGATGCGATCAGGATGCTCTCCAGTGCCTCGCGCTGCGTGATCTTGTCGCCCGCGGTGACGTCGACGGTCGACTCCTGGCCCGCGTTCGACTGGTCCTCGGCGAGCTGGTCGATCTTGATCTTCGGCCCCTCGTCGCCGCTCTCCAGGGGGCGGTCGCGCAGGACGAGGTACGCCGTCATGACCTTGGCGACACTGGCGATCGGCACGGGCTTCTGGTCGCCGGACGAGCCGAAGGTGCCGATGCCGTCGACGTCCAGCGCGGCCTGGCCGTCGGCCGGCCACGGGATGTCGATCTTGCTGCCGTCGAAGGTGAAGGAGTCCTTCGCGGTCAGCTCCAGGGTGGGGGCCGGGAGCGGGCGCACCGACTGGACGACCGCGAAGACGATCGCGAGCAGGATCACCAGCGGCGTCCAGATCTTGACCCGCCGGATGGCCGTCCGCACCGGGGTGTCCGGCGGCGGCGGGGTGTTCGTCAGCTCGGCCAGCAGATCGAGCGGCGGCTTCGGCGGCAGCGGCTGCTGGGTGGTGCGCTCGGGACCGACCTGCGGGACGGCGGTGGTGACGTCCGGGGCGGCCGGCGGCTTCGGCGCGTTCGGTGCGGCCGGCGGCTGCGGGGCCTCCGGCCGGATGTCCGGCTTGAGCGCGACGAACTTGCTGGTGCGCTCCGCGGGCGCCTCGGGTTCGGCGGCCTTCGGCTCGGGCGCCTCGGGCCTGGGCGCCTTCAGCATCGTGGTCGGCTGGTCGACGGAGGGCTTGGCGGGCCGTACGGCCTTGAAGATCGCGGTCGGCTGATCGACGGAGGGCTCGGCGGCCGCACCGCCACCACCGTCGCCGCCGTCCGCGGGGGAGCCGTCGGTGTCGTCCGCCCGGTCCGAGTCGCCGGCGGCGTCGGCCCGGGCGTCCTTGCCGGGAGCGTCGGTGCGGGGAGCGGCGTCCTCGGGGGCCGCGGCGGCGGAGCCGCGGGGATCCCGCGGGGCGGAGTCGGAAGGGGAATCCGCGGGGGAGTCCTCCGAGGCGGCCGCAGCGTCCTTCCCGGCACCTTCGGGCGCCTCGGCGGGCGCAGGAGCGTCAGCGGCTGCGGGGCCCTCGGCCGGGCCGTCCTCGGCGGTAGGGGCGTCGTCGGTGGCGTCGGTGGCGTCGGTGGCGTCGGTGGCGTCGGCGGCGGAGGCCGCGGCGGTGTCGTCCGCGTCGTCGCTGCCGGCGGTGTCGTCCGCGTCCGACGTCGTGTCCTTGGCGTCGGTGTCCGAGGTGGCCACCCAGGCCGCCACGGCGGCCTTCAGCCGGTCGTCGCTCGGCTCCGGCTCCGGCTCGGCGTCACCGTCACCGTCACCGGAGGCGCCGTCAGTCTTCGCTTCCTGCGCCGGCTTGGCGTCCTCGGGCTCGGGCGCCACGTCCTCGGCGTCCTCGGCGTCGGCCTTCGCCCGCTCGGCTTCCTCGGCGTCGGCCTTCGCCGGCTCGGCGTCCTCGGAGCTCCCGGCGTCCTGCGCGTCCGTCCTCGCGTCGTCCGCGTCCGGGACGTCCGCCTTCGTGCCCTCGGTGTCCGGGAGTTCCGTCTTCGCGTCCCCGGCGTCGCCGTCCGCGGTCGCCGCGGCCTTCGCGTCCTCGGGCTCGGCCGTCGGGCCGTCCGCGTCGTCGGCACCGGAGCCGGCGGAGTTCTCCAGCTCCTCCCGTACCGCCTCCAGCTCGCGGCGGGACAGCACGCGCGTGGCCGTGTCCACACCGCCCCGGGACGCCGCCTGCTTCTTCGGGGCCGTGGACTCCCGGGCCACCGCGAGGCGCGGGTCGCGCTTCTCGCCGCCGCCCTCCGGTTCGGGCCTGGATTCGGGAACCGGAACCGCGCTCCCCGACGTCGGTTCTGCCGACGACTCGCGCTGCTTCGACCTGTCGGGGGACTCGCCCGCCACCGATGCCTCCTCCATGTGCCGCCGCACGCCCTCCGTGCGTCTGCCGAACCGTGAGCCGTCGCCCGGACACTGTGACCGTGCGACCCCCGTGCCGCTGCCCGAACCATGTACCAGTGTCCTGTGCGCGGCCCCCCACTGACGCGGTAGACGAGAACGACATACCTACCGGTTCCCTCACAAACAGGTCACGCACCCTCGACAGACCAATGTGAGAGGGGTCACCCTGTCTGTCATCCACGCGGGGAGGCATGGATGGGCAGGAGCCGCAGAACACTTCCGGAGGAGCTTCTGCTGCTGGCGTTGGACCCGACCACGGGCACCACCGCACAGCCGCAGTCGCTCGACCTCGGTCTGGCCGGAGCGCAGCTAGTGGAGCTGGCGCTGGCCGGACGGATAGCCCCAGACGGGGATCGTATCGCCGTGGTGTCCCCACGGCCGACTGGAGATCCGACTCTGGACTGTGCATTGGAGTTGCTGCGAAGGCGTGGCGCTCCGGTGCGGGCAGTCCATTGGATTGGCGGGCCGCGCCTTGGCCTACGCCAGACCTATCTCTCGCATCTGGAGCGGTGCGGCATGGTGCATGCCGTGGCGGGCCAGATGTGCGGAGTGCTGCCGACGACTCGCTACCAGGCGACGGACACCGCCATCAGCCGGGAGATCAGGGCCCGGCTGGACTCCGCGATCCGCACCGGCGTACCGCCGGACCCGCGGACCGCGGCGCTCGCCGCACTGGCGCACGCGGTCGGCCTCGGCAAGCACCTGTACCCGGGGAACGAGGGGCGATCCTCTCGGTCCCGGCTCAGGGACCTGATCAGGCACGACCCCATGGGCGGTCTCGTCGCGCACGCGGTGATGGACGTCCAGAACGGCGCGGCGGCCCAGCCGCGTCGCAACCCGGCTGCCCCGGCCGGCCGGCAGGCCGCCCCCGGAGGCAGGGCCGCGGCGGAACCCGCTCGTGGCGTTCCGGTGCAGCCGCGCCGCGGATCCATGGCGCGTGTCGTGGCCCACTGAGCCGCAGTCCCACGACCCGCATCACGGGATCCGGCGTACGCACCGCCTGATCCAGCACGCGCACCACCCGCACCACCGGCACGACCCGCACACCACGCACGCGAAGTTCAGCGCCGCACCGCAGTCCCCAAGACCGGTACGGGAGCCGCTGGTCCGCGCGGGGCGACGGGACCGTACGTCCGCACATCCGTCCACCGGATGGCGCGGCGGTCCCGTCGCCCCGCGCGGCCGCATGTGCGGGGGTCCTGGCGAACTGGCGTGTATCCAGCGCATATCCACCGTTTCCCAGCGGTAGTAAGCACCTTGGTGGCAGTCTGCTCAACAGCAGATACGCAAAGTGGTAATTACAGGCAGGCAGCCGGAGGTGCACGTCCCGTGGCGTCCAATGTCAATCCCACCGTCAGGCGACGCCGGCTGGGCCAGGAGCTGCGCCGGCTCCGCGAGCTCAAGGGCATGACGGCCGAGGAAGTGGCCGAGCGGCTGCTCGTGTCGCAGTCGAAGATCAGCCGCCTGGAGAACGGACGGCGCAGTATCAGCCAGCGCGACGTCCGCGACCTGTGCGGGGTCTACGAGGTGGAGGACCACCGGATCGTGGACTCCCTGATGCAGATGGCCAAGGATTCGCGGCAGCAAGGATGGTGGCACTCCTTCGGCGACATCCCCTACAGCGTCTACATCGGTCTGGAGACGGACGCGGCGAGCCTGCGCGTGTACGACCCGCAGGTCGTGCCGGGGCTGCTGCAGACCAAGCAGTACGCCGAGGCCCTGATCGCGGGCGCGCTGCCGGAGACGGCGCAGACCGAGATCGAGAAACGGGTCCAGGTGCGCATGCGCCGACAGGAACGAATCTCCACCGAGGAGAACCCGCTGCGACTGTGGACCGTCCTCGACGAGGCCGCCCTGCGCCGCGTGGTCGGCAACCGCTCCCTCATGCGGGACCAGTTGGAGCAGCTCGTCGAGCAGTCCCAGCTGCCGCACGTCACCGTGCAGGTCATCCCCTTCGAGATGGGAGCGCACCCGGGCCTCAACGGGCAGTACGCGATCCTGGAGTTCCCGGACGCGGCCGACTCCAGCGTCGTCTACATCGAGGGCGTCACCAGCGACCTGTACCTGGAGAAGGCGAACGACGTCCAGAAGTACAGCGTGATGTACGAGCATCTGCGGGCGCAGGCCCTGAACGTGGACCAGTCACGGCAGTTCATCGCGGACATCGCGAAGGAGTACGCGCGCTGAAACACCCGCCCCGACCGGAGAAGAGCCGCACAGTACACCGTCTCCCGGCCGGGATGGAAGACTCCAATGGAATATGCCACCCGCCCGAGTGAATAGTCGCTTCGTCAGCCGATGTTGGCGAGTAGCGTCGATCACGCCACCGAGCAACAACGTTGGCGTGAATCGTCCTGCGGGATCCGGTCCGGACGCGCAGGACGGTGACAGCAACTCAACATCTGGTAATTCGGAGCGAACATGGCAATTCGTCAGGGTGCCACGGACACGTGGACCAAGTCCTCGTACTCGACAGGTAACGGCGCGTGCGTCGAGGTCAAGTCGCCGGTCGTAGCGGCCATGGCGGTGCGGGACTCCAAGGTGCCCGAGGGCCCCGTCCTGGCGTTCCCCGCGACCGCGTGGAACACCTTCGTGGCGTCGGTCAAGGCGTAAGGGGCGGGGCTGTCTGAACCCGCACCTTCCACCGACCGCGCGACCGACAACTGCACAAGCACCACAAGAGCCCTCTCGACCAGCTCGCCGTCCTTGCCGAGAGGGCTCGGCTGTGCCCCGGGGCCGGCCGGACCGGCCCCCGGGATCACCTCTCCTGGATCACCGTGCGGGGATCACCGGGAACGCCACATCGCACACCGGATCCTGCGCCCCCGCCGCGTCCCAGTCCGCGAAGTAGACCTCACGGCACGGGCCCGCCTGTTCCAGGCCCTCCCGGGCGATCCACTCCTCCACGGCCTCGAAGGCGGCGAGGATCTGCGGATGGGCCACCTGGGCCTTGGTGATCCGGGTGTAGGCGAGCCGCTGGGCGGGCCGCACACTCACCTTCGTCTCCCAGGTACGGCCGTTCCGCTCGGCCCACGCCCGCGCCGCCGCCTCGTCGGCGACCGGCACACAGGACTCGGCCGGACCGTCGCTCTCCATCGACACCTCGGCGTGGTAGACCACGAACGGCGGCGCGGTGACCCCGCCGCACTCGCGGGCCGCGGCCTCCAGCCGGCCCAGCGACGCCCCGATCCACGCCGGCAGCTCGCCCGCCAGCACATGCCGGGCCTCGCTGATCACCACCTGCTCGGGCACGTCCACCGTCTCGATCACGAACTTGCCGTACATCTCGGAGCTCCTCCCCGACAGCCGTCCACGGAGGTACTCGGCGAGGGTCCGCTGTCCCGCCATCCGGACCTCGACGTCCGCCCAGTACGCGGCGAGCCGGTCGGCGGCCGCCGCCCCGTCCGGGGCCTCCACGACCTCCGCGATCCGGGCCAGCGGCATGTCCAGCCGGCGCAGCAGCGCCACCAGCCGGGCCCGCTCGACCTGGTCGGCGCGGTAGTAGCGGTAGCCACTGGCCTCGTCGATCCGGGCGGGCGGCAGCAGCCCCAGGCGGTCGTAGAGCCGCAGGGCCTTGGCCGAGAGCCTGGCCCGCGCGGCGAACGCGCCGATGGTGAGCAGTTCGTCGTCCACGGCCTCATCCTCCGTCACCGGGCGGCCTGTCCCGCCCGGCGACAAGGAGACTCGGCCCTGCCCCAGGGGCAAGGTCAACGGCCGCTCAGGCGAGCTGGCCCTCGACGGCCGCGACGAGCTCGGCCGCCTCCGGCTCGGTCTGCGGGGAGAAACGGGCGACGACGGTGCCGTCCCGGCCGATCAGGAACTTCTCGAAGTTCCAGCGGATGTCGCCGCTGTGGCCCTCGGCGTCGGCGAAGCCCACCAGGCGCTCGTACAGCGCGTGCCGTCCCTCCCCGTTCACCTCCACCTTCTCGGTCATGGGGAAGGTCACGCCGTACGTCGCCGAGCAGAACTCCGCGATCTCCTCGGCCGTGCCGGGCTCCTGGCCCATGAACTGGTTGCAGGGCACCCCGAGCACGGTGAAGCCGCGCTCCGCGTAGCGCTCCTGGAGCTTCTCCAGGCCGTTGTACTGCGGGGTCAGGCCGCACTTGGACGCCACGTTCACGATGAGGACGGCCTGGCCGGCGTACTGGGCGAGGTCGGCGGTGCCACCGGTGAGGGCGTCGATGTCGACGTCGAGGGGGGAGTTTTCGTTGGTGTCTGCAGTCGTCATGAGGCGGATGCTAACTCCGGAGGGTGAGCCGGCCGGAAACCCGCGGGTGGCGGGCGGCTGGTCGCGCAGGTTCCCGCGCCCTCTTCGCGGCGCGTCCGCCGGCATCCGCGGAGGGGAGTTTTCCCCACCGCGCCGGCACCCCGGGGGCCGCGACAATGACGGCACGGGCGCTCAGGCCCGTCCACCGCACAGGCAGCAGAGGGGAGCGAGCCGTATGGACCGCACGACGCAGCTCGGGGGGAACCGCCCGCCGGACGGGACCAGGGGATTCTCGGTCGCGGACGGACTGACGGGACTGCGACGGGCGATGACCCTGTGCGGGATGTCCATATCGGCCTTCGGGCGGTCCCTGGCGGTCTCCGGCGCCATCTGGCTGGTGGGACCCGGCCTCGGCGTGGTGCCGCGCGCCATGGAGGGCGTGCGCAACCTGGCCGCCCGCCGGCGCGAGGTGGCGCTGCGCTGGTCGGGGGTGGAGATACCCGGCCCGCCCGGACCGCTGCCGGCCGTGCCCGAGGGCGCCTCCGGGGCGGCCGCCCGCTACCGGTGGATCATGAGCGATCCGCAGACCCGGCGCGAGTGGGTCTGGGTGCTCGTCGACCCGCTGGCCGGCGCGTTCCTCGCGTTCCTCCCGATCGCCCTGGTCCTCAGCGGGGTGTGGGGCATCTTCCTCGCCTTCTTCGGGGTTCCGCTGTCCGCCGAATGGGACGGCCTGTGGTACCAGTTCATCCCGGTCGAGGGCCGGGCCACCGCCGTCCTCGCCGGTGTCCTCGGCGTCCTGCAGCTGCCGCTCGCCCTGTGGGCGGCGCCGCGCGCGGTGCGCCGGCACGCCCTGTACACCCGCTCGATGCTCGCGCCGAGCGAGAGCGAGCTGATGGCCGGCCGCATCCGGCACCTGGCCACCACCCGCTCCGACGCCGTCGACACACAGATGGCGGAGATCCGCCGCATCGAGCGGGACCTGCACGACGGCGCCCAGGCCCGCCTGGTCGCGATGGGCATGACCCTGGACGCCGCCGAACACCTCCTGGAGAGCGACCCGGAGGCCGTGCGCGCCCTGCTGGCCGAGGCGCGCGAGTCCTCCTCCAAGGCGCTGGAGGAACTGCGCGACCTGGTCCGCGGCATCCACCCGCCGGTCCTCGCCGACCGCGGACTCACCGACGCGGTACGGGCGTTGGCGATGGTCTGCCCGGTGCGCACCGAGGTCCGGGTCGACCTGCCGGGCCGCCCCGAGATGCCGGTCGAGTCCGCCGCGTACTTCGCGATCTCGGAGATCCTGACCAACGTCGCCAAGCACTCCGGCGCCGACCGGGCCCGGATCGACATCCGTTACGCTCACGGAACGCTCCGCGTCACCGTCACGGACGACGGGCACGGCGGTGCCGACGCCTCGCGCGGCAGCGGCCTGCGGGGCATCGAACGCCGGCTCGCCACCTTCGACGGGGTGCTGGCCGTGCACAGTCCCGCCAACGGACCGACCACGGTGACGATGGAGCTTCCGTGCGTATTGCCCTCGCCGAAGACCACTTCCTCCTGAGGGACGGACTCATCCGCCTCCTCGGCGCCCACGGCCACGAGGTCGTCGCCGCCGTGGACAACGGTACGGATCTGCTGGACGCCCTCATCGAGGAGCGGCCGGACGTCGCGGTCGTCGACGTCCGGCTGCCGCCGACGTTCACCGACGAGGGCCTGCGCGCGGTGCTGGCGGCCCGCGAACGGATGCCGGACCTGCCGGTGCTGCTGCTCTCGCAGTACGTGGAGCCGCTGTACGCGCGTGAGTTGCTGGCCAGGGGAGGCAGGGGCGTCGGCTACCTGCTGAAGGACCGGGTCACCAACGGCGCCCAGTTCCTGGACTCCATCCGCCGGGTGGCCGAGGGCGGCACCGCGTTGGACGCCGAGGTGATTTCCAAGCTCCTGGTCCGCAAGGAGCGCGACGAAGCCGTGGGCAGCCTCTCCGCACGGGAGCGGGAGGTGCTGGAGTGGGTGGCGCAGGGGCGCTCCAACGCGGGTATCGCACAGGGCCTGTTCATCTCGGAGAAGGCCGTCGCGAAGCACATCGGCAACATCTTCACCAAGCTGGGGCTGCTGCAGGCGGACGCCGACAACCGGCGGGTGCTGGCGGTGCTCGCCTATCTGGATCAGTGACGCCCGCTCACCCGGCTTCCGGCTGTCCCCCCTTGTGACGCTGGTAGTGCCGGGCGACCCGCATCCGGTTGCCGCAGCGGGCGGCCGAGCACCAGCGGCGGCGCGGGTGGGTGGGCAGGAAGAGCATCACGCAGTCGTCGGCCTCGCACTCACGGATCCCGCCGACCGCCGGATCGGCCAGCAGCCCGACGGCTGCCTCCGCGAGCCCGGCGGCCAGCCGCACCCCGGGTGAGCCCTCGCGCCGCCGCGCGACGGCCACCGCCGACCCGTCCCACACCAGCTCACTGATCGCCGGCGCGGCCCGCTGCGCCCGGTTGAGCCCTTCGACGTCCTCGTCCGGGGGCCGCTCCCCCCTGCGCACATGATCGAGGGCCCGCGCGGTGTGCTCCCGCACGGCCAGCACGGCGGCCAGATCGGCGCCGTCGAGTTCGTCCGGCGCGTCCTCCGGGAGCCGCTCGCCCTCCAGCGCCCACCAGGCCCGCAGCCCGTCGGGCGTGGTCAGCAGGTCACCGGTGGACGGCCGGGTGTTGACCAGATCCAGCGCCAGGGGCTCTCCGGTCAGCGGTACGGAATCGCTCATGGACTAATGGTACAGGTCGGGGTTGACACGTTAGTAGTCGCGGAGCAGGCTTGCTCTAACGCATGAATCAGCAAGTCATCCATTAGGTTCCGCTCGAAGGAGACCGATCATGCTTGCCCCGACCCCCCGTACCGTCCACCGCCACCTCGACGTGGACGGCGTCCGCGTCTTCTACCGGGAGTCCGTCCCCGACCGCGCCGACGCACCCGTACTGCTGCTCCTGCACGGCTTCCCCTCCGGCTCGCACCAGTTCCGCGGCCTCATCGACGCCCTCGGCGCGCACTACCGGCTCATCGCCCCGGACCACGCCGGCTTCGGCCACACCGAGGCCCCCGACGGCTTCACGTACACCTTCGACCGGCTCGCCGACATCACCGAGGGCTTCGTCCGCGGCCTGGGCCTCGACCGGTTCGTCATGTACGTCTTCGACTTCGGCGCCCCCATCGGCCTGCGCGTCGCCGAGCGGCACCCGGAGTGGATCGCCGGGCTGGTCGTCCAGAACGGCAACGCCTACGAGGAGGGCCTGTCCGACCTGGCCCTCGGTCTGATCGGCCTCACCCCCGAGACCCCCGGCGCCGACGCCACCATCGACGGCGTGCTCACCCTCGCCGGCACCCGCAGCCAGTACGAGACCGGCGTCGCCGACCCCGAGCTGCTCTCCCCCGACGGCTGGACCCTCGACCAGCACTTCCTGGACCAGCCGGGCCGCAAGGAGGCCCAGCGCTCACTGCTCCTCGACTACCGCTCCAACTTCGCGCGCTACGGCGACTGGCAGGCCTGGCTGCGCCGCCACACCCCGCCGGCCCTCATCACCTGGGGCCGCAACGACCCCTTCTTCACCGAGCCCGGCGCCCGCGCCTACCTGCGCGACCTGCCCGACGCCGAACTCCACCTCCTCGACACCGGCCACTTCGCCCTGGAGACGCATCTGCCGGAGGTCGCCCCGCTGATCGCCGACTTCCTGGACCGCGCCTGGAAGTAGGCCCACGGGGCCCGGCCGGCGCGGGAGGCGGCCCCGCCCCGGCCGGGCCTGCGCGCGGCCGCCCCAACGGTGCGAAAATCGATACGGCCCCCTGGGGCGCGGGGAGCTCTGCGGAACCGGCGCGGAGAGGAAGCGTCGATGGACCTGGACACTGTCGCCGACGAGCTGTACCGGCTGCGGCCGGAGGAGTTCACCGCCACCCGCGCGGCCCGGATGGCCGAGGCCCGCACGGCCGGCGACCGAGCCCTCGCGGACCGCATCGGCAAGTTGCGCCGCCCGAGCCTGTCGGCCTGGGCCGGCAACCTCCTGGTCCACGAGAGCCCCGGCGAGGTCGAACCGCTGCTCCGGCTGGGCGAGGGACTGCGGCAGGCCCACCGCGACCTGGACGGCGCACAGCTGCGCGAGCTGAGCCGGCAGCAGCGGGTCCTGATCACCGCCCTGTCCCGGCAGGCCGGACAACTCGCCGCACAGGCCGGGCACCCGATCACCGAAGCCGCCCGCCACGAGGTCGAGAACACCCTGCGCGCCGTCCTCGCGGACCCCGACGCGGCGCGGGAATGGGCGAGCGGCAGGCTGGTCAGGTCCCTGTCCGCGGACACGGGATTCCCCGCCGTCGCCGCGGGCGCCGCCCCCGCGCCCGCGCGTCCCGCCGGATCCACCGCTCCCGCCCGCCCCGCCGCCAAGGCCACGAAGGCCGCGGCCGCCGAGCACCGCCGACAGCTCACCAAGGCGCGCAAGGAAGCCGACGCGGCCGCGCGGGAACTCCGTAGCCGGGAGAAGGAGGCGGCGACCGCGAGCCGTGAGGCGTTCGCGGCCAAGAAGCACTGGGACGACGCACAGCAGCGCGTCAGCGACCTGACCGCCGAACTCCAGCACGCCAGGGAGGAGCAGCAGCAGGCACGTTCCGCGGAACAGACGGCACGGGAGCGGGCCCGCACGGCCGACCGCGGGGTCAGGGAGGCCCGACGCAGGGCGGACGCGGCGGCGGAGCAGGTGGAGCGCCTGAAGACGCCGGAGCCGTGAGCCCCCGCGTGCAGGCGTCGGGACCGGGCGTGGAGGGGGTGCCCTATCGGCTCTCCAGTGCGCCGATCCGCCCGTGGGCCGCTCCGCTCCTCGGACAGGACCAGATCGCCGTGCAGCCGGTGACGGTGGCCGTGAGCGGATGGGCGTCCGGATGCTCCGGACAGTGCGGCCACACGGCCGACGCACCGGCCGACCAGAGCGCCTCCACGGCCCACTCCTGAACCTGGTCGGCGAGGCTCGCCAGACGCTCGGCCGCGGTGCTGCCCAGGGGCGGGCCGATGCCCTGCCCGCTGCCGTCGGGCGCGTACATCATCAGCCCCGACTCGGCGTCGTCCTCGAACCGCGGCCGTACGGAACACTGCGCACGCAGGTCGCGCAGCACGGCGTCCAGGGCGTGGGTGAACTCCGCGTCCGTCATCCCCGGTTCGCCTCCCGATCGCCCCTGCTGTCGTGTGCCGCCTCCGATGTTACGGAACCCGAACTCCCCGCGGATCGGGGCGGTTCCGGCATGAACGGATCCGCCGCGCGAGCCGTATCCTTACCCGATCGAGGCGCGCATTAGGGCGAATTCACCGATCTTCATGGGGTTTGTGCACACGGGTCGCGACCACCGCGGCCTCGGGGGATGAGAGGCAACCATGACGACAGCGAGCAACACGGTGCGCGGCGGCACCACCGTTCCGGTGCAGGCGGCACGCTGGGCGATGTGGACCTTCGTCCTCGTCAACGTGGTGATCGTGGAGGCGTTGTTCGCCGCCGCGGGTTCGGGCAAGAACGGCGTGCTGACGGTCGCCAAGTTCTTCGGACTGCACGCGGCCCTGCTGCTGCTGTTCCAACTGCTGCTGGTGGCCCGGCTGCCGTGGCTGGACCGCCGTATCGGCATGGACCGGCTGACGGTGTGGCACCGCTGGACCGGCTTCACGCTGCTGTGGACCGTCCTCACCCACGCCACCCTGGTCGTGCTCGGCTACGCGACGCTCGACGACACCTCCATGGGGAAGACGTTCGTCGCGCTGAGCGGGGTGCCGGCGTCTCTGCTGGGCATGCTCGCCGCGGCCCTCATCGTGGTGATCGCCACGATCTCCACCCGATCCGTGCGGCGACGGCTGCAGTACGAGGTCTGGCACGGTCTGCACCTGCTGCTGTACGTCGCCCTGGGCCTGGCGTTCGTCCACCAGTTGCAGGAGACGACGACGTTCACGTCCTCCGCGTTCGCCACGGCGTACTGGTGGATCCTGTGGCTGTTCGCCTTCGGCGCGCTGCTGACGGGCCGGGTCGTGCTGCCGCTGTGGCGCAACGCCTACCACCGGTTCACCGTCGCGGCCGTGGTGCCGGAGTCGGACAACGTGGTCTCCGTGTACGTCACCGGCCGGCACCTGGACAAACTCCCGGCCCGGGCGGGCCAGTTCTGCATCTGGCGGTTTCCCGGGCACCACCACTGGTGGCTGGCCAACCCCTTCTCCCTGTCGGCGGCGCCCGACGGACGCGGGCTGCGCCTCACGGCGAAGGCGGCCGGCACCACCAGCGCCGGACTGCGCCACGTCCCCGTCGGCAGCCGCGCCTTCGTCGAGGGACCGTACGGCGCGTTCACCTCCCTGCACCGCACCCGGCCCGGTGCCCTGCTGATCGCCGGCGGCGTCGGCATCACCCCCGTACGCGCCCTGCTGGAGGACCAGGCGACCGGCGACTTCGTCGTCCTGTACCGGGTCCGCAGCGAGGCCGAGGCCGTACTCCTTAACGAGGTGCGCCACCTGATCGCGCTCCGGGGCGGACGGCTGCACCTGCTCACCGGCCGGACCGGCGACGGCGGCACCCCGCCCTTCGCCCCGGACAACCTGCACCGCCTGGTTCCCGACATCACCGAACGCGACGTGTACGTCTGCGGCCCGCCGGCCATGACCACGGCCGTCCTCTCCGGCCTGCGCGACCTGCGGGTCCCCGCACGCCAGGTGCACGCCGAGAGGTTCGGCCTGGCCTGATCGGCCCGCCGCCGCGCCCGCGTTCCCCCCTGCGGCCCCGGCCGCAAGGCCACGTCGACCGCGGATCCAGCCACTCTCCAGCAGCCGGGACGAGTATCGGAGCCGCCGGGGGTGGCCCGGTGTGCGGACGCGGTGATGCGGAGGTGGCATGCCCATGGGCGTGACGGCGGTCGAGGCGGTGGCCGGGGGCGCGGACGATGTCCGGCGGGGCGGGTCCGGCGGGGAGGAACTCCCGGGCCGGGCGCGGTTCCAGGTCGTCCCGGCGGACGTCCGGCCGCAGACCGGTCGGCCGCGTGCCGGCCGTCGCCATCTCCGGGTGCACCTCATCGGGGGCGGCGGCGTCCCCCTGCGCGGCCTGGACACTCGCGCCGACGCGGCCCACCTCGTCGGGCCGCCGGCTCCCGCCGGCCCGGACCTGGGCGCAGGCACCCTGACCGACCTCCTGGGAAGCATCTTCGCTCTCACCCACCGTCAACTGTCCGCGCAACGGCCCGCTTGAGCGGGCGACGGGCCCGGGATGCGCCAACCCTCCTCCAGCGCCTTCCGGCGAGGTCGAGCCGGCACGCCCGGGCCCCGCGGCGAGGAGGCAGCGCTCATGTCCGGCTCCGTACTCACCCCCCGGTCCGGCTCCGTACGCACCGCCGACCCGGCGAACCGGGTGCGGGAGGCCGCCGAACTGGCCGCCCGGCACGCGGCCGCCGCGGACCAGGCGCGGCGGCTGCCCGGCGAGGTCGTGGCCGGGCTGGTCGCGGCGGGCTTCGCACGGCACTTCGTGCCACACCGCTGGGGCGGGAGGGCAGGAGGCTTCGTCGAACTCCTGGACACGGTGTCCACGGTGGGCGAGGGCTGCGCCTCCGCCGCCTGGATCGCCGCGGTCGTCGCCGGCGCCGCCCGGATGGGCGTGTACCTGCCGGACGAGGGCCAGCGCGAGCTGTGGGCCGCCGGCCCCGACACCGTGATCGCGGGCGCGCTCAGCCCCAGCGGATACGCCACCCCCGACGCCGGCGGCTGGCGGCTCACCGGTCAGTGGCCGCTGGTCAGCGGCGTGGACTTCGCCGACTGGACGCTGGTGTGCGCGTCGGTGCCCCGAGGGGATCACGCGGTGGCGCGGTTCTTCGCCGTGCCGCGCCGGGACTACCGCGTCATGGACACGTGGTTCAACGTCGGCCTGCGGGCCACGGGGAGCAACACCCTGGTCGCGGACGGGGTGTTCGTGCCCGAGCACCGGTCCGTCGCCCGCGGCGCCATCCGGCGGGGCCTGGCCGTCGGCTCCGTCGCACCGTGCCACACCGCCGCGCTGCGCACGATCAACGGCACGCTCTTCGCCGCCCCCGTGCTCGGGGCGGCGCGGGCGGCCGTGCGGGCCTGGTCGGCGCGGCTGGCCGGCAGGTCCGCCCAGGGATCGCTCGCTCCCCGGGACAACCCGCTGGTGCGGGGCGTGCTGGCCCGGGCCGAGGGCGAGATCGAGAGCGCGGCCCTGCTGCTGCGCCGGGTGGCGCGGGCCGGCGACGACGGGCCCGTCGACGCCGCAGAGGCGGCCCGTGCGCCACGGGACTGCGCGCTGGCCGCCGACCAGTTGGTCGACGCGGTGGAACGGCTGTTCCGTTCGGCCGGCTGCGGCGCGCAGGCGCAGGACGACCCGCTCCAGCGCATCTGGCGTGACGTGCACTGCGCGGTCAGCCATGTCGCTCTGCGCTTCGACACGGCGGGCGGCGCGTACGGAGGTCAGCTGCTGGGCGCGGGGTGACGACGCCGTCGGCGGACCTGTGCGGGGAAGGGCCGTCACGGTGCCGGGGAAACAGGACGGGACGGTTCCCGTCCGGCCCGGACCGGCTACCGGTCCGCTCATCCGTCCCGCCCTCTCTCCGCGGAGGTCACCCGGTTTCCCAGCCGGTTTCCGTGGCCTTGGCCACAGGCTCTCGTAACTGCCACTGCAGTAGACTTCGAAACGCGGTTACGGGGAGCCAGGGGGCGACGTGGAAATCAGCGGCAGGGCGGGCAATCGCACGGCGAGGTGGAATTCTTCTTTCCGTTTTTCCGGGCCTTCGAGCGGGTGCGGATTTTCGGGCGCTCACCGGTTCACCTCGGACGCCTTCGGAGGCTAGGTGACTCCGGAACCGGTGCGCATAGTCGTCGTCGACGACCATCGCCTGCCCCGCGAAGCCCTCTGCCATGTGCTGGACTCCGAGCCGGATCTGGAGGCGCTCGGGGTCGACTGCGGACCGTCCGCGGTGCGGGCGGTCGCCGAGTGCCGGCCCGACGTCGTGCTGCTGGACGTCGCGACGCCGGGCCCGGACCCGGCGTCGGCGGTGCGCGACCTGCTGGACTGCGGCCACCCGGTCGGGATCGTCGTACTGCACACACAGAGCGACCCGTTGCTGATGCGGCGGCTGCTGGACCTGGGTGTGCGGGCCTATCTGCACAAGAGCGTCAGCCGGGGCCTGCTGCTGTCGACCGTCCGGGACATCGCGGGCGCCAAGCAGCAGACGGTCACCATCACCGTGCCGTCGGGCTCCGCGCGGGCGGAGGCCGCGGTGCCGCGGCCGGCCGCCGAGCCGGCCCGGGACGCGCCCGCTGCCGACCTGCTGTCGGCGCGGGAACTGGTGGTGCTGAGCCTGGTGGCCGAGGCGCTGACCAACCGCCAGGTCGCGTCCAGGATGGACATCACCGAGGCCACGGTGAAGCGCCACCTGCGGAACATCTTCACCAAGCTGGGTGCCACCTCGCGCATCGACGCGGTCAACAAGGCGATCAACGCCCTGGTCATCCAGCCTCCGGCGGCACGCCGCCGAAGGTGAGCCGCCCGCGGGTGCCGGGGCGCTGCTTCGAAGGAGGCATCACCGTGCGCCGGGGCGGGCGGGGGAGCCCGCACGGCATGATTCGCCGGGAAATGTCCGTGTATCACCCCGTGTAACGCTTTGAGCTGGTTTCTTCGGCGGGCCGACTGGCTGGTAACGAGGAATTCACAATTGGTGAACCTGATTTTGCTTGTTTGCGGTGGAGTTTCGCGGCCGCTGCATCCAAAGAGGTATTCGCCTACATCTTTTGGCGCCCGTGGGCTCAAGCGCGGCTCGAGGCAGTCTTGGAAGATTGTGACGTGCGGACTGAAAGGGCATTGTTGCACCTGCGGGTTCGACAGGAAATTGGTTGAAAGTGAATCGAATCCGCATCGAGGTGAACGGGCAACTCTGGACGGGGGAAAAGATCGTGGTCACGTTCAATGTGCTGGGGCAATTGGAGGTCATCGCGGGAGGGCGCGACCTGGCACCGACCGCACCGCGGGTAAAGGCGGTGCTGGCGCTGCTGGCGCTCAACGCGAACCGGGTGGTCAGCACCGACACCCTGTTCGCCGAATTGTGGGACGACCGGCCGCCGCGCAGTGCGGCCACCACTCTGCAGACCTACGTCTACCAACTGCGCCGGATCCTGGAGACGCTTCCCCAGGGTGAGCGGCGCTGCGACATCGTCACCCGGGCACCCGGCTATGAGCTGCGCACGGGGCGGACCGACGCCGAGCGCTTCCTGGCCCTGGCCGAACAGGGCCGCTGTCTGTGGCGCCAGGGCCACTTCGCGGAGGCCGCCGAGCGGCTGCGGCAGGCGCTCGGCCTGTGGCGCGGCCAGGCGCTGGCCGACGTCAACCTGGGGCCGGAGCTGACCATCCACAAGGCGCACCTGTGCGAGCTGCGGCTGCGCGTGCTGGAGCTGCGCATCCAGGCGGACGCCCGGCTCGGCCGGCACCAGGAGCTGATCCCCGAACTGCGGTCGCTGGTCGCCGAGCACCGGCTCAACGAACAACTGCACGCCCAGCTCATCGACTCGCTGCGCGCGGCGGGGTACCGCGCCGAGGCCCTGCGGGCGTACCAGGACCTGCGCAGGGTGCTCAAGACCGAACTCGGCCTGGAGCCGGCCCCCGAGGTGCAGCGCCTGCAGGCCGAGGTGCTCAGCGGCGAGCACGGCGGCTCGGTGAGCGCCCTGCTGCGCACCGGCTGACCCGGCGTCACCCACCCGACAGGTCCGGGACGGAGCGACCGCTTCGTCCCGGACCGGCCCCGGGCTGCCCGCGCGGCCGCACCGCCCCGGACGGAGTGATCGGCTCCGTCCCGGACGGGTCCTCGGCTGCCCGCGTGCAGCCGCACCGCCCCCTTTCCGGGGCGGCGACGCAGTCATCGTCCCGTGAGGAGAACCCTGGCCATGACGCATGATCCATCCTTGTCCGTCGAGGGCGAACCCGAAGGCGGCCCGCCCCGCTCCCGCGGCACGGCGCGTGCGGTGGTCACCTACGGGCTGCTGGTGCTGGTGCCGGTCGCGCTGGCGTTGCTGCTCCTCCGATACGGCATCGGCCACCCGGTGCGGGAGACCGCCGGCGCTCCCAGGCCGTCCGAGCCGGCCGACCTGGCCGGTCAGGTGCTGGTGGCCGGGGCCGTGGTGGTCGCGGCGGCGGGACTGCTGGGCCTGGCGGCCCGCGCGGTCGGCCAGTCGCCGGTGGTCGGCGAGATCCTGGCCGGACTGCTGCTCGGACCGTCGGTGTTCGGGGCGCTGGCACCCGGTGTCTCCCAGGAGGTGTTCCCACCGGCGGTCACGCCGATCATGAACAACCTGGCGCAGGTCGGCGTGGTCTTCTTCATGTTCCTGATAGGTCTGGAGATGCCGCTGACCATGCTGCGCAGGCTCGGCGGCAAGGTGCTCTCCGCCGGGCACGCGGCGCTCGCGGTGCCGTTCCTGCTGGGCATGTCCGCCGCCCTGTGGCTGCGGCACGACTACCAGCCGGACGGTGTGGAGGCCACGCCGTTCCTTCTGTTCGTGGCGCTGTCGGTGTCGGTCACCGCGTTCCCGGTCCTGGCCCGCATCCTCTCCGACCGGGAGCTGATCGGCACCCGGCTGGGCGCGATGGGCCTGGCGATGGCCGGCGTCGGCGACGTCACCGCCTGGTGCGCGCTGGGCGTCGTGGTCGCCGAGGCGCGCAACGACTCACCGCTCGGCGTACTGGTCGCCGTGGCCGAGGTGGTGGCCTTCACCCTGCTGCTGTGGTTCGTGGTGCGCCCGGCGCTGGCGCAGATGCTGCGGGTGCTGGAGAGCAGGCGCGGCGGCGTGCTGCCGATCAGCATGCTGATCGCCTCCTTCGTGCTGATCTGCGCGGTGGTCACCCATGTGCTCGGGGTGCACGCGATCTTCGGCGCCTTCCTGGCGGGCGTGGTGATGCCGCGCTCCTCCCGGACGGTGCGGGACTTCGCGCACCGGACCGAGGGCCTGGCGCTGTGGCTGCTGCTGCCGTTCTTCTTCGCCGCGGTGGGTCTGCAGACCCGGCTGCAGTCGGTGTTCTCACTCTCCGTGCTCGGCGTGCTGGGCCTCGTGCTGCTGGTGGCCGTGGTCGGCAAGATCGGCGGGACGTACGTCGCGGCCCGGCTGGCCGGTGAGGGCAACCGGGAGTCGTTGGGACTCGGCGTGATGATGAACTGCCGTGGCCTGACGGAGCTGGTGGTGCTCAACGTCGGCCTGTCGCTCGGAGTGATCGACTCCCGGCTGTTCGCGGTGCTGGTGGTGATGACCCTCGTGACCACCGTGGCGACGGATCCGCTGCTGCGTCTGCTGAGGCTCGACCAGCTGCCGCAGCCCCCCGGAGGCGGCATGATCCCGGCCGAAGGCCCCCTCCAGCCCCAGGAGAAGGCCGGAGCGCGCCCCCAATGAGCGTGGGGGCGACGCCCGGTGCCTGCTCGCACGGTTCAATTACCCGTGCGGACAACCCACTTGTCACTCAGCGTGCACGGCGGACACCCCGCCCCGTGATCAGGGGCGTTTCGAGCGGCCGTCGAGGCCCCCGGACGACAGTGGCCGTATGGCAGCTTTCACCGGTGCACCGAGACTCGAAGAGATAGCCGACGGGGTCCATGCCTTTCTGCAGCCCGACGGCGGATGGTGCCTCAACAACGCGGGGCTGGTGGTCGACGGCGGCACGACGCTGCTGATCGACACCGCCGCCACCGAGGCCCGGGCCCGGCGGCTGCGCGAGCTGGTCGCGGGCGCTGCGCCGCAGCTCCCGCGGCTGCTGGTCAACACCCACTCGCACGGCGACCACACCTTCGGCAACCACCTCTTCCCGGAGGCGGTGGTGGTGGCCGCCGAGCGCGCCCGGCAGGAGGCGGTCCGCACCGGACTGCACCTGACCACCCTGTGGCCCGACGTGGACTGGGGCGCGGTCGAACCGGCCGCGCCCCACGCCACCTTCGCCGAGGAGCTCACGCTGCACGTCGGCGGGCAGGAGGTGCTGCTGCGCGCCTTCGGCCCCGCGCACAGTTCCTGCGACACGGTGGCGTGGCTGCCGCAGCGCCGGGTGCTGTTCGCCGGCGACCTGGTGATGAACGGAGTGACCCCGTTCGTGCTGACCGGCTCGGTCGGCGGCCTGCGCGACGCGGTCGCCCGGCTGCGGGCGCTCGACGCGGTCACCGTCGTACCCGGGCACGGGCCGGTCGGCGGCCCCGAGCTGCTGGAGACCACCGAGCGCTACCTGACCTGGCTGCTGGACGTGGCCAAGGCCGGCCTCGCCGGGGGAGCGGACCCGCTGGAGGCGGCCCGCGCCGCCGACCTCGGCGAGTTCGCCGGGTACCTGGACACCGAACGTCTGGTCCCCAACCTGTACCGCGCCTACGGCGAACTGCGCGGCGGACGCCCGGAGGACTTCGCCGGCATCGACGAGATGGTCCGCGGCATGGCGGAGCTGCACGGCGGTTTCCCCGCCTGCCACGCCTGACGACCCATCGACCCCATCGATCCCATTGATTCCCAACGTTCCCACCGAACTTCCCATGGGAGAGGACGGACACGTGAGCACGGAGCACGAGAGCGGCCCGGTCACCCTGATCGCGGTGCTCGAAGCGCCGGTCGAGAACACCGACGAGTTCATCGCGGGCTGGCGCGGCCACCTGGAGCAGCTGCGCACCGCGCCCGGCTTCCGCGGCGCCCGCCTGCACCGGGCGTTGCGCGCCGAGCACCGCTTCCAGCTGGTCGCGGTGGCCGACTGGGCGGCCATGGCGGACCTCGCGGCCGCGGCGTCCGGCGAGCAGCGCGGCCCGGGTGCGGAGAAGTACGCCAAGACCGTCCACCGGGGTGTGTACCGGGCGATCGGCGAGGTCGCGTCCGGGCAGCGGCCGGACGGCGCGGGCGTGACCATGATCAACGCCTTCGAGCTGCCGAACGAGCGGGTCGAGGAGTTCCTGGGCGCCTGGCGGCCCCGGGCGCAGCGGGCGAGCGAGTCACCGGGCTTCGTCGACTTCCGGATGCACCAGGCGGTCGGCGACGCCTCGCTTCCGCTGGTGAACGTCGCGCACTACACGAGCGTCGAGGCGTGGAAGGCCCTGCAGGCCGACCCGGAGTTCCAGGCCAGGAAGGCCGTCAACCCGCCCTACGCCACGGCCAATCCGGGCCTGTTCGAGGTGGTCGCCGAGGTGGTGTGACCCTCGGCCCGCCGCTTCCACGCGGGCTTGAGCGGGCCGCGAGAGCGCCCGCACAGACTTCTTGACGTCTTGTTACCAGCAGGAGGAGCGATGGTGGATCAGGCTACGACCGATGTGGTGATCCTCGGCGGCGGGCTTGCGGGTCTGACGCTCGCGGTCCAGCTCAAGAGCGCCCGTCCGGAGACGGACGTGGTGATCCTCGACAAACGGGAGGGCCTGGCGCCGGAGGCGGCGTTCAAGGTCGGCGAGTCGACGGTGCCGGCGGGCGCGCACTACTTCGCCCAGATCGTCGGGATGAAGGAACACCTGGAGAAGTTCCACCTGAAGAAGAACGGCCTGCGCTTCTTCCAGCCCGCGGGCGGCAACGAGGACCTCACCAAGCGGATCGAACTCGGCCCGCGGGAGTTCCCGGCGCACGACAACTACCAGATCGACCGCGGCCGGTTCGAGAACGAGCTGACCCGGATGGCGCTGGACGCCGGCGTGGACCTGCGTCAGGGCGCCGCGATCACCGACGTGGAGCTGCGCGAGGGCGACGAGGACCACACGGTGTCCTACACCCAGGGCGGCGAGCAGCGTGCGATCTCCGCCCGCTGGCTGGTCGACGCGGCCGGCCGCGCCCACTTCGTCAAGCGCAAGCTGGGCCTGTCCCGCGAGGTGTCGCACACCATCAACGCCTCCTGGTTCCGCCTCACCGGCGGCATCGACCTGGAGGAGTGGGGCAAGGACGACCCGCGGTGGATGGAGCGGATGAACCGCACCGGCATCCGCAAGTTCTCCACCAACCACCTGATGGGAGACGGCTACTGGGTGTGGCTGATCCCGCTGGGCTCCGACCACATCTCGGTCGGTGTCTGCGCCGACCCGCGGGTCCACCCCTACGAGGAGATCCAGACCTTCGAGAAGGTCCAGGAGTGGCTGCGCGCCAACGAGCCGCAGCTGGCCGAGGTCGTCGACGGGCGTACCGGTGACGTCGCGGACTTCATCACCCTGAAGGACTTCGCCTTCGGCACCGAGCGGGTGTACTCGCCCGACCGCTGGATGCTGGTCGGTGAGGCCGGTGCCTTCGCGGACGCCTTCTACTCCCCGGGCTCGGACATGATCGGCTACGGCAACAGCGTCACCACCGACCTGGTCACCCGCGACTTCGCCGGCGAGGAGATCGCCGAGCGGCTGGAGTTCTACAACGACTTCCACCTGCGGACCTTCCAGTTCGTCGTCTCCAAGGTCGAGGACCACTACCCGGCCTTCGGCAACCCCGCGGTCATGGTGCCGAAGCTGTGCTGGGACGCCATGCTCAACCACGTCGGCGTCGTGCTGATCTTCGTCAAGAACCGCTTCCTGGACTACGGGTTCATGCAGCGGGTGCGCGGCGACATCGAGAAGCTGTACGCGGTCAACGACCGGATCCAGCAGATCTTCCGCGACTGGAACGAACTGGAGAAGGTGGTCACCGACGGCCCGGCGGGCGCCTACGTGCCGGCCAAGGCGATCAAGGACAGCCACGCCACCCTGGTCGTCGACTACACCGACGACGAACTGGCCGCCGAGATCGCCCGCGACGTCCGGATCGCCGAGGCGCTCGCCGTCGCCGTCTTCCACCGGGCGGCCCGCGGGCTCGGCGTCACCCCGGACCCCGAGACGCCGGTCAACCCGTACGCGATCAGCCTGCGTCCCGACGACTGGGAGACCGACGGGCTGTACACCGGGCCGGTGCTGCTGACCCTGGCTCAGGCGGAGGAGATCTCCGAGGGCAGCCAGGGCCTGTTCGTCGACCCGCTGCTCGACGGTGCGGCATGAGCGAGCGCGGCAGGACGGGCGTACTGCAGCCGGACCCGGCCCTGGTGGACCCGCAGGCGCTGCGCAGCGTCTGCGCCCACTGGGCCACCGGCGTCACCGTGATCACCAGCGGCAGCACGGAGCGTACGACGGGACTGACGGTGAACTCCTTCACCTCCGTCTCGCTCGACCCGGCGCTGATCCTGGTCTGCATCCACCACGACTCGGGTGAACTGCCGGTCCTGCGGCGGACCGGCGCCTTCGCGGTGAACATCCTGGCCGCCGACCAGGAGGAGCTGTGCCGGTCCTTCGCCAGTCGGCACACCCGGCACTCCGTCAAGGCCGACACCCGGCCGGGCGTCAGCGGCGTGCCGGTGCTCTCCGACGCGCTGGCCTATCTGGAGTGCCGGATCGACCGCGAGGTGGACGCCGGTGACCACGTGATCGTCATCGGCGAGGTGATCGACCTGGCCGTGCAGCGCGAGGAGGGGCCGCTGACCTTCTTCCGCAACACCTTCCACCGGCTGCCGGCCGCCTCCTGAGTCCCCAAGAGTTGAGGAGAAGACAGATGCCCACCGCCGGGTTGTCCACCGCCGCGGCCGCGCTCGCGCCGGCCGCGGGCCGCCGGGCCGAGGCCGCCGAACGGGCCCGCGAGGTCGACCCCGCCGTGATGGGGGAGATCGTCCGGGCGGGCTTCGCCCGGCACTTCGCGCCCGCGGCGGTCGGCGGTGACGCCGGTTCCTTCATCGAACTGATCGAGGCGGTCGAGGTGCTCGCGCAGGAGTGCCCGGCCAGTTCCTGGTGCGCCTCGCTGATCGCCTCGATCGCCCGGATGGCGGGCGCGTTCCTGCCCGAGCAGGGCCAGGCGACGATCTGGGCGGCCGGACCGGACGCGGTGCTGGTGGGATCGGTGACGCCGTTCGGCACCGCCCGCCCGGCCCCCGGCGGCTGGCTCGTCGCCGGCCGCTGGCCTTACATCAGCGGTGTCGCCTACTCGGACTGGGCGCTGATGTGCGGCCTGGTGGAGTCCGGGACGGGCAGCGAGGCGCGGCTGTTCGCCCTGCCGCGCTCCGCGTACCGGTTCGAGGACACCTGGTACAGCGTCGGCATGGCCGCTACCGGCAGCAACACCCTGGTCCTGGATGAGGTGTTCGTGCCCGACCATCTCTCCTTCGACCGGGCCGACCTGTTCGCCGGGCGCACCAGCGAGGCCTGGGGCGGAGCGCGGGCCGCCTGCCACCGCGCCCCGCTCCAGGCGGTCAACGGCCTGATGTTCGCAGCTCCGGCGGTCGGCGCCGCGCTCGGCATGGTCCGCACCTTCTCGGCGTACTTCGCGGAGAAGGTCGGCAACGCCCCGCACCTGCCCGGCACCACCGGGGTGCAGGGCGTGCGGGGCTCCGCCGAGCAGGCGCTGGCCCGCTCGGCCGGCGAGGTGGACGCGGCCCGGCTGCTGCTGGAACGGGCCGCGCGGCTCGCCGACGAGGGCGCCGCCACCAGTCCGTTGGACACCACGCGCAACCTGCGGGACTGTGCCCTCGCCGTCGATCTGTCGGTGACGGCGGTGGACCGGCTGTTCCGCCGGTCCGGCACCCGCGGGCAGGCGGTCTCCGGTCCGATGCAGCGGCTGTGGCGGGACGTCACCGCCATCTCCACCCATGTGGCGCTGCAGTTCGAACCGGCCGCCCGGGGCTGGGTCGACCAGGTGCTCAAGGCCTGACCCCGGGCAACCCCACAACGCCGACGGTCCGATCAGTAGTTGCCCAGCCCGCCGCAGACGTTCAGCGCCTGCGCGGTGACCGCCGCGGCGCCCGGGGAGACGAGGTAGGAGACCATCGCGGCCACCTCGCTCGGCTCCACGTAGCGGCCGAGCGGCACGCGGGTGGTGATCCGGCTGTGCACCTCCTCCTCGTCCACGCCCCAGATCCCGGCGTAGTGCTCGCGCACCCGCTCGGCCATCGGGGTCTCCACGAAGCCCGGGCAGACCGCGTTGACGGTGATGCCGGTCCTGGCCAGCTCCAGGCCCAGCGACTTGGAGAGGCCGACCACGCCGTGCTTGGAGGCGGTGTAGGGCGCGGCGTGCACCACGCCCTGCTTGCCGCCGGTGGAGGCGATGTTGATGATCCGTCCGGTGCCGCGCTCCAGCATGCCGCCGCCGGTCAGCGCCGCCTTGGTGACCAGGAAGACGCTGTTCAGATTGGTGTTGATGACGTCGAGCCACAGCTCGTCGGAGACCTCGACGGTGGCCCCGCCCCCCGGCCGGCCGGCGTTGTTGACCAGGACGTCGAGCCGCCCGTAGCGCTCGACGGTGGCGGCGACCAGCGCCCGCACCTCCTCGGACGAGGTGACGTCGCAGGTGCTGCCGTCGACGTCCAGGCCCTCGTCGCGCAGCTCGGCGAGGGTGTCCTTGAGCGTCTTGTCCGTGCGGGCGCACAGATAGACGGCGTAGCCCTGGCGGGCCAGGGTGCGGGCGATCTCGTGTCCGATGCCGCTGGTGGCGCCGGTGACCAGCGCGACCTGGCGCTCGGTGTCGGTGGAAGTGGATGCGTCCATGCGCACCACCGTCGCCGCCGCGGCTCGCGCCCCGGTCGAGCCCCGCTCCAGCCGGCGGCCGGGGCGTCGAGGCGGCCTCGACCGGGGCTCTTGGACGCGATTGAAGACTGAACGCATCCAACGGCCGCGTGAAGGAGTTCGAGGAGATGGAGTCGACCGGCGTCAGCGCCGAGTTGTACGCAGAGGTTCTTCAGTACTACGCGCGCCAGATGCAGGCGCTGGACGCGGGCAAGGTGGAGGAGTACGCCGCCACCTTCACCGAGGACGCGGTCTTCGGCCACACGCCCGGCCGCGAGCCGGCGCGTACCCGGACCGGCATCCTGTCCGACCTGCACGAGGTGCGGGAGCGGATCACGGCGGACCCGCAGCAGCGGCGCCACATGTTCACGATGGTCGACGTCGAGCGGCTGGCGGACGGCCGGCTCCGCAGCACCTGCTACGCCCTGGTGCTGACCACCCGGCCGGGCAACGGACCGGAGATGGTCCGCAGTTGCGTGGTGCGCGACGTCCTGGTCCGCGAGGACGGACGGCTGTGCAACCAGGAACGGCTCGTCGACCACGACGGATTCGATGAGAGGTGGTTGTGATGAGCCGACGAGTGGTCATCACCGGCATCGGCGTGCGGGCCCCGGGCAGCCGGGGCACCAAGGAGTTCTGGGACCTGCTCACCGCGGGACGTACCGCGACCCGGCGGATCAGCTTCTTCGACCCGTCGGCCTACCGGTCGCAGATCGCCGGCGAGGCCGACTTCGACCCGGTGTGGGAGGGCCTGAGCCAGCGGGAGATCCGCCGCATGGACCGGGCCACGCAGTTCGCCGTGGTCTGCGCCCGGGAGGCCGTGCAGGACAGCGGCCTGGACTTCGCGGGCATCGACCCGGCGCGGATCGGCGTCACCCTGGGCAGCGCGGTGGCCGCCGCGACCAGCCTGGAGCGCGAGTACCTGGTGCTGTCCGACTCCGGCCGCAACTGGCTGGTGGACAGCGAGGAGTGGCTGTCGCCGCACATGTTCGACTACCTGGCGCCGAGCGTGATGCCGGCCGAGGTGGCGTGGCAGGTCGGCGCGGAGGGGCCGGTGTCGCTGGTCTCCAACGGCTGCACCTCCGGTCTGGACGCGGTCGGGCACGCCCTGCAGCTGATCCAGGAGGGCTCCGCCGACGTCATCGTGGCGGGTGCCACCGACACCCCGATCACCCCGATCGTGGTGGCCTGCTTCGACGCGATCAAGGCGACCACCGCCCGCAACGACGAGCCGGAGACCGCGTCCCGCCCGTTCGACCGGTCCCGTACCGGGTTCGTGCTCGCCGAGGGCGCCGCGATGTTCGTCCTGGAGACGCTGGAGTCGGCGCGGCGCCGCGGCGCCCCGGTCTACGCCGAGGTCACCGGCTACGGCACCCGCTGCAACGCGTACCACATGACCGGTCTCAAGCCGGACGGCCGGGAGATGGCCGAGGCCATCCGGGTCGCCCTGGACCAGGCCCGCGTCAACCCGACCGACGTGGACTACATCAACGCCCACGGCTCCGGCACCAAGCAGAACGACCGGCATGAGACCGCCGCGGTCAAGCGCGCCCTCGGCGACCACGCCTACCGCACGCCGGTCAGCTCGATCAAGTCGATGGTCGGGCACTCGCTGGGCGCCATCGGCTCGGTGGAGATCGCCGCCTGCGCGCTCGCCATCAGGAACGGCGCGGTGCCGCCCACCGCCAACCTGCACGAGGCCGACCCCGAGTGCGACCTCGACTACGTACCGCTGACCGCGCGGGAACTGGACGTGCGGACCGTGCTGACGGTCGGCAGCGGCTTCGGTGGCTTCCAGACCGCGATGGTGTTGCAGAGTCCGACCGGGGAGAGGGAATGACCAGGACGGTAGTCACCGGGATCGGCGCGCTCGCCGCCAACGGCTTCGGCACCCGGGAATTCTGGGCCGCCACCCGCGAGGGCCGGCACGGCCTCGGCGAACTCACCCGGTTCGACGTGACGTCGTACCCCGCCAGGCTGGCCGGCGAGATCCGCGGCTTCGACGTCACGGACCACCTGCCGGACCGGCTGCTCCCGCAGACCGACGTCTCCACCCGGTACGCGCTGGTCGCGGCCGGCTGGGCGCTGGAGGACGCCAAGGTCGACCCGGCCAGCCTCGTCGACTACGACATGGGCGTCGTCACCGCCAACGCCCTCGGCGGCTTCGAGTTCACCCACCGCGAGTTCCACAAGCTGTGGACCGAAGGCCCCCAGTCGGTCAGCGTCTACGAATCCTTCGCCTGGTTCTACGCGGTCAACACCGGCCAGATCTCCATCCGGCACGGTATGCGCGGCCCCTCCAGCGCCCTGGTCACCGAGCAGGCCGGCGGCCTGGACGCGATCGGTCACGCCCGGCGCACCGTGCGCCGCGGCACCCCGCTGGTGGTCGCGGGCGGCGTCGACTCCGCGCTCGACCCCTGGGGCTGGGCCTCGCAGATCGCCGGCGACCGGCTGTCCACCAGCACCGACCCGGACCGCGCCTACCTGCCCTTCGACCGGGACGCCGCCGGATACGTCCCCGGCGAGGGCGGCGCGCTGCTGGTACTGGAGGACGCCGAGGCGGCACTGCGCCGCGGCGCCCCGGACATCCTCGGCGAGATCGCCGGCTACGCCAGCGGCTTCGACCCCGCGCCGGACTCCGGCCGTCCGCCGGCGCTGCGCCGCACCATCGAGGCGGCACTCGCCGACGCCGGGGTGACGGCGGACCAGGTCGACGTGGTCTTCGCCGACGCGGTGGGTGTGCCCGAGCTGGACCGGGCGGAGGCGGACGCGCTGCGCGAGGTGTTCGGCACGGGCGCGGTGCCGGTGACCGCGCCGAAGGCCGCGTCCGGCCGCACCTACGCGGGCGGCGGTTCGCTGGACGTCGCCACCGCGCTGCTGTCCATCCGCGACGGCGTGATCCCGCCGACCGCCGGCACCCGCGAGGTGCCCGCGGAGTACGGCATCGACCTGGTCCGCGACCGGGCCCGCGAGGCGGACGTGCGCACCGCGCTCGTGGTCGCCCGCGGCCTGTGGGGCTTCAACTCCGCCGTCGTCGTCCGTGCCTGGGACGCCGACGCCACCAACGACCTTGCCTGAGGAGACAGTTGTGAACATCACCGTGGAAGAGATCCGCCGCATCATCGTCGCCAGCGCCGGTGCCCCCGAGTCCGGGGCCTCCGACGCCGACTTCGCCGACACCTCCTTCGACGAGCTCGGCTACGAGTCGCTGGCCCTGATGGAGACCGCCTCCGCGATCGAGCGCGAGTTCGGTGTGTCGGTGCCGGACGACCTGCTCTTCGAGGCCCGCACCCCGCGCGAGCTGGCCGACCTGGTCCGCTCCACGAAGGAGGCCGCGGCCGCATGAGCCCGCTCACCCGAGAGATGGAGCACAGCCGGGTGGTGCGCGCCCCCGCCGACCGGCTGTACGCGCTGGTCGCGGACGTCGGCCGCTGGCCGGTGCTGCTCGGGCCGTGCGTGGGGGCCCGGCAGATCGAGCGGGACGGCGCCGACGAGCGGATCGAACTGTGGGCGCGGACCAACGGCAAGGTGGCGACCTGGACCTCCCGCCGCACCCTGGACCCGGTGGCCCTGCGGATCTCCTTCCGGCAGGACCGCTCCACCGCACCGGTCGCCTCGATGTCCGGCGCGTGGTCCTTCCACCCGGCCGGCGACGGGCGGACCCGGATCGTGCTGACCCACGCCTTCACCGCCGTCGACGACGATCCGCAGTCGCTGGAGTGGATCGCCCAGGCGGTGGACCGCAACAGCGTCGAGGAGCTGGCCGCGCTCGGCGGATTCGCCGAACGCCCTTATCCGCTGGAGCAGTTGGTCTTCTCCTTCAGCGACCGGGTGGAGACGCCCGCGGTGGATCCGGCCGACGTGTACGACTTCGTGCACCGCTGCGACCTGTGGCCCGAGCGGCTGCCGCACGTCGGCCGGGTCGACCTCGCCGAGGAAGCGGGTACGGGCGTGCAGCTGATGGAGATGGACACGGTCACCTCCGACGGCCGTACGCACACCACCGCCTCGATCCGGCTGTGCGTGCCGGGCGAGCGGATCTCCTACAAGCAGACCGTGCTGCCCGCCCTGCTGTCCGGGCACAGCGGCCTGTGGGAGTTCGAGAAGTCGGCCGGCGGCGCGGCGATCGTCTCCCACCACACCGTGGCGGTCGACCCGGCGGCGGTGGAGCGGGTGCTCGGCGCGGGCACCAGCTTCGAGGAGGCGTGCGCGCACGTCCGCGACACCCTGGGCGCCAACAGCCGCACCACCATGGGAGCGGCGTGCGCGTACGCGGCATCGGTGGTGCGTCGCCCATGACCCCGACGCGGAAGCTGGTCGGCCTCGCGCTCGCGCCCGACGCCGAGGCCGACCGGGTGTGCATGGTGGCGGGCGAACGCTCCTTCACCCGGCGCCAGGTCCGCAGCGAGGTGGCGCGGGCCCAGGCCGAGCTCGTCGAGCGCGGCCTGGGCCCGGGCCGGCGGGTGCTGGCGCTGCTCGACCACGGGCCGGAAGCGGTGTTCTTCCTCGCCGCGGCCAGTTCGCTCGGCCTGCACCTGCTGATGCCGTACGGCCTCCAGGCGGCGGCACTGCCCGAGTGGCTGTCCATCGCGGACGCCGCAAGGCCCGACGTGGTACTGCACTTCAAGCGCGACCGGACCGGCCTGGACGTGCTGCGCGAGCGCTGCGAAACCGTGGTGGAGCTGCCGTTTTCCACCGGTGAGGCACCCGAGGCGGAGGTGGAGGTGCTCCACCCCGAGCCGGTGGAGCACTTCCTGGTGCTGTTCACCAGCGGCACCACCGGCAAGCCGAAGGCCATCAGCATCAACGAGGCGCACATCTGCGCCCGGATCGGCTGGGTCACCCGGACCATGCGCTACGGCCCGACCGCCCGGATCTTCATGACCGGCCTGATGAACAACACCACAGGGGTGATCAACTCCTTCGGCGCGCTGGCGCACGACGCCACCGTGGTCTTCCCGGAGACCCCGGACCCCGCGCAGTGGCCGGCCCAGGTGGCCCGCCACCGGGGCACCCACCTGGCGCTGCGCCCGGTGGCGCTCAAGCAGTTCGTGGCCGCCGCGGCCGGCGGTGAGGACGATCTGTCCTGCCTGCGGGTGGTCTCCTACGGCGGGGCCGCCGTCCCCCGGGCGGTGCTCGAACAGGGCCGCGAACTGGCGCGCTGCGACTGGATCCAGGGCTACGGGCTGACCGAGACGTACGGCCCGTTCTGCTTCCTGGCCGAGCAGGGCCACGCCGAGGCGCGCTATCTCAAGCACGTCTACTGCATCGGCCGGCCCGACGACTCCCTGGAGGTACGCCTGGAGCCGGTCGCCGGCCACCCGGACGGCGTCGGCGAGATCCTGGTCCGCGGGAACTCCGTGATGGAGGGCTACGTGGACGTCGCCACCGGCGTGATCCGGCCGGTCGGCGAGTGGCTGCGCACCGGCGATCTCGCCGAGTGGAGCCCCGACGGCGACCTCGTCCTCAAGGGCCGGCTGGCCGGGGTGCTGCTCAGCGAGAACGGACACCGCATCTACCCCGAGGAGATCGAGGCGGTGCTCGCCGACACCCCGGGCGCGGACGAGGTGGTGCTCGTCGGCCTGCCGAACCCCGACGGACCGCACGAGCTGCCCGTCGCCTGTCTGTGCGGCCCGATCGGCGAGCGGGGCGACGAGGAGCTGCGCGCGCTGGTCACCGCCGAACTGCGCCGCGCGCTGGCACCGGAGAAGTGGCCGGACCGGATCTGGGCCACCCCGGAGCCGTTCGCCCGCAGCGCCAACGGCAAGACCATGCGCGGCGAGGTGGCCGCCGCCGTCGACCCCGCCCGGGTCGTCCTGCTGAAAGGCGGCCTGAATGACTGAGACCACGCAGCGCCTGCGGGTGCCCGAGCACGTGTACCGCGCGCTCGGCTACCTGTTCCCGCGGCTGATGTTCCTCAACGCGCGCTACGCCCCGCAGGTGCACTGGGGCGACATCGCGGCCGCCCTGGACGGCTTCCCCGCCGACGACCTGGACCTCGCCTCCGCCGGGTTCTGGAACCTCTGGCGCGACCGCTGGACCGCCCAGGCCGAGGGCTACACCGCCCTCGCCGAGCAGTCCGGCACGGTGGCCGGGCGCAGCCGTGCGCTGCGCGGCGCCGCGGCGGCCTACCACTGGGCGGAGTTCCAGTACTTCGACGACCGGTCCGTCAAACAGCGGCTGCGGCAGCGCATCCGGGACTGCTTCCTGGGCAGCCTGGCGGGCACCGACCTGGAGGTCACCGAAGGGTCGCTGCCCGGTACCGGCGCGGGCTACTGGGTGCTGCGCACCGAGGCGATGCGCGCGTCGGGCGAGCCGCTGCCGGCGGTGGTGCTCTCCAACGGCCTGGACTCCGCCACCGAGGTCGAGGTGGTGGCGCTGGCCGAGGCCTACCTGGAGCGCGGCATCGCCGCCGTGCTCTTCGAGGGCCCGGGCCAGGGGCTGCGGCTGGGCCGCACTCCGGTGCTGGTGGAGATGGAGCGGGTGGTCGCCGAGCTGCTGGAGAAGCTGCGCACCGAGCCGGGGATCGCCGCCGACCGGCTGGCGTTCGCCGGCATCAGCTTCGGCGGCTATCTGGCGCTGCGGGTGGCCCGGGACCTCGGTGAGTACTTCCGGTGCGTCGTCAACTTCGGCGGGGGACCGGGGATCGCCAAGTTCGACGGCCTGCCGCGGCGGCTGAAGGACAACTTCCGGTTCGCCTTCGACGTGGAGCCCGGCACCGACCTTCAGCCACGCTTCGACGAGCTGGCGATCGAGCCCGGCCCGGCGCCGGCGACCGAGGTACTGAGCATCTGCGGCGCGCTGGACGACATCTTCCCGATCGAGGGGCTGTACGACCTCGACCGGGCGTGGTCGGGCCGGCACTCGCTCGAGGTGCACCCCAGGGAGGCGCACACCAGCCTCAACCTGATCAACTCGTACACCCTGCGCACCGCCGACCTGGTCGCCGGCCGACTGGCCGGCCGCGCCTGACCGAGCCCTGGGCCTGCCCGCCGGAATCACCGGTGGGCAGGCCCAGGGCGTTCGCCGGGTCGGCCGCGGCGCCGTCAGCGGCGCTCGGCGAGGCCCCCACCGGACGACGCGAGGAGTCCGGGGTGCAGGTCGTGGTCGAGCCCGGCGTGTACGAAGACCCGCTTGAGCAGCGCGACGAAGGTCTGCGCCTCGTCCGGCTCCAGCCCGCCGAGCAGCCGGGTCTCGAAGCCGTTGACCAGGGCCTCGGCCTCGGCGTGCAGGGTGCGGCCGGCCGGGAGCAGGTGGACCGCGTGGGCGCGGCGGTCGGTGGGATGGCGGCGGCGCTCCACCAGGCCGCGCCGCTCCAACTCGTCGACCAGGCCCACCATCACGTTGCGGTGCACCTTCAGCGGTCCGGCGAGCTGGTGCTGGCTGAGGCCGTCCTCCTCGATCAGCAGGTTGAGCAGACCGAACTGGCGGGGGTGGATGCCCAGCGGCGCGAGCACATCGACGAGCTGCTCCTGCACGTGGGCGCTGAGGTGGGTCATCACACAGGCGGGGTGGTCGAACAGCAATTGAGTACTCACACCGACCATAGTACCCCCGAAGAATTATCACCTTGAGGGATAGTCACTGGAAGTGCATACTGGTCCCGTGACCCAAGACATCTCCGCAAGTAGTCCCGCCGCCCTGCCGCAGGAAGCTCCGGGTGGCGGCGCACCCGACCCGAAGCGCCGCATGGCCTTCGCGGTCGTCCTGATCGCCGGGTTCATGGACCTGGTCGACACGACGATCGTCAACGTCACGGTCCCGAGCATCCAGCGGGACCTGCACGCCGACTACGCCCAGATCGAGTGGGTCATAGCGGCGTACGTGCTCTCCTTCGCCGCGCTGCTGATCCTCAGCGGCCGGCTCGGCGACATCTACGGACGCAAGCGCGTCTTCCTGATCGGCATGGCCGGCTTCACCGTCGCCTCGCTGCTGTGCGGCGTGGCGGTCAACCCCGAGATGCTGATCGTCTCCCGGTTCCTCCAGGGAGCCGCGGCCGGCCTGATGGTCACCCAGATCCTGGCGATCCTGCACGTGGTCTTCCCGCCGGGCGAGCGCGGCAAGGCGGTCGCCATCTTCGGCGCGGTCACCGGCTCCTCCGCCGTCTTCGGCCTCGCCCTCGGCGGCGTCGTCGTGCAGTGGGACCTGTTCGGCTGGGAGTGGCGCCCGATCTTCCTGGTGAACGTCCCGGTCGGGATCGCCGCGCTGATCGCCGGCGCCCTGGTGATCCGCGAGTCCCGCGCCCCGCGGCGTCCCAAGCTCGACCTGCTCGGCATGCCGCTCGCCATCGCCGCCGTGGTGCTGCTGGTCTACCCGCTCACCGAGGGCCGCCGCCTGGGCTGGCCCACCTGGATCTACGGCATGATCGCCGGCGCCCTCGTGCTCCTCGCGGTCTTCCTCGCCTACGAGAAGCGCCGCTTCGCCAAGGTCGGCTCCGCGCTGGTGGAGTTCGGGGTCTTCCGCTCCCGTTCGTTCTCGGTCGGCATGGCGGTGTGGTTCCTGTTCTGGATCGCGGTCGGCGGGTTCTTCTTCGTCTGGACGCTCTTCCTGCAGCAGGGCCTCGGCTGGACGCCGATGCACGCCGGCCTGACGGCCGCCACCTTCGCCATCGGTGTCGGCATCGGCGCGGGCAACGCGCCCGACAAGCTGGTCCCCAAGTTCGGCCGCAACGTGCTGGTGGCCGGCGGCATCGTCAACGCGGTCGGCTTCGTCGCCTTCGCCGTCCTGGTCGCCCAGTACGGCCACAGCCTGGCGTCCTGGCAGATCGTGCCGGTGCACATCGTCTCCGGCATCGGCTTCGGCCTCATCGTCGCGCCGACCCTGGATCTGCTGCTCGGCCAGGTTCCCGGCGAGCAGGCGGGCAACGCCTCCGGCCTGCTCAACACCGTCCAGCAGCTCGGCATGGCGTTCGGTGTGGCGCTGACCGGCGTGCTCTTCTTCGCCCAGGTCGGCAGCGCGGCCGGCGACGCCGCCGACGAGGCCGCCCCGGTGCTGAAGTCCGCTCTCAGCAGTGCCGGCGTCACCTCCCAGGACCAGCTGCAGGCCGACTTCCGCAGCTGCGTGCGCGAGCGCGCCGACTCGGTCGACCCGAGCAAGGTCCCGGCCAGCTGCCTGACGGACGACCCGAAGGCCGCCGGCGCGTTCGGCTCGGCCATCGCCCGCGCGGACTCCGTCAGTTACTCCTCCGCCTTCCGCACCGTCCTGCTGCTGGACGCCGGCATCCTGCTGATCGCCGCCGCCGGCTTCCTGGCCCTTCCCAAGCACTCACGGACCGCCGACGAGGTGGCCCACACCACCGAGCCCACCGAGGTGACGGCATGAACAACGCCAAGAACGTCCTGGTCCTCGGCCGCGAACGGCACCTGGTGGACGCCTCCACCGAGATCATCGAGGCCGACGGCTTCAACGCGGTCGGCGTGACCCGCGACGAGGAGGCCCTCTCCCTCCTGGACACCGGCCGGTTCATCGCCGTCCTGGTCGGCAGCGGCGTCGAATGGGAGTCCCGCCCGCCGGTACGCGAGCACGCCGCCGCCCACGACACCGTCGTCCTCGAGGCCCGCCGCATCCCGATGCAGACCGTCCAGGACCACGTCCGCGACGTGATCGTCCCCCGACTCCGGCAGATCGCCTGACCACCACCACGCCAGGGCCCCGGATCCCCCATTCCCCCGCCGGATCCGGGGCCCTTCTGCACGACCTGATGTGAGGTCACGTTCGGTGTGAGCGGCGGCCGGAGTCGGAGCCGTTGGCGTTGGCGTTGCCGGAGGCTCGAGAGCCCGGCCCGGGCTGTAGTCACCCGGGGTCTTGGCCCCCCCCCGCGAGGAACTAGGGCCGGAAGGCGCACGGCAGGAGGGGGGGGAGAGCGGGCAAGAGGAGGCGCTGCACGCGGTGTCGGCGGTGGGCCGACCGGGCTGCGTCAGCCTGCCAGCTGCGCGAGGGCCAGCGTGTGTGCGTGGTCGAGGGAGTCAGCAGCGGCGCAAGGGACGTCCGGCTGGACACCGGTGCCCTCCCAGTTCGTGCCGGAGACGGGGTTGATGGCACGGCCCGTAGGGATGGTGGCCTCCAGGTGCGGGTGCACCGTCCAGCCCCTGCACGGATGTGCGCCGCCGCGGGTGCGCTCGCCGACGACCACGGCGCGGCCGAGCTGCTGGAGGTCGTACGCCAGCTCCTCGGCGGCGGAGAAGGTGCTGTCGCTGGACAGCACGTACAACGGCTTGCTGCCGCCGAAGCCGGCGCCGGGAACGTGCGGCAGGCTCCAGGACTGCTCGCGGCGCTCCCCGTCGCGCCAGTGCATCGTGTTGAGGTGCGTGCGCTCGTCCAGGAGGTAACTGCAGACGAAGGCGACCGTGTCCGGGTCGCCGCCGCGATTGGCGCGAAGGTCCACGATCAGCGCCTGCGCGCGAGAGGCCAGGGTGAGCGCGGCGCCCAGCGGTTCGGCGGCCCACTCCAGCGGAAACAGCATGGGCGCCAACTCCACTACGGCGACCCCTCCGTCGAGCAGTTCCACCCGCGGCGCACCACCCAGCGAACCGTCGAAGTCCCGGCGCATGGCGTCCAGGGTGGCCGCCCCCTGCTGCGGAGACACCGGGTCGCCGTGGTACTTCAGCCTCAGATGGCGGTCGCCGTTGACGGACTGCAGATCCGAGGTGACCACACGGGCGAACTCCTCGGCGTCGTCGACGTCGTAGGCGCCCGCGGCGAGGCGTCGTTGCAGCAGGCCGGCGACCTGCTCGGCTATCTCGGGGAAGACGTAGTGCTCGGTCAGCAGCCGGGTCGTCTCGTCGATGACCGGGGCAGGCCGAAGATCCGAAAGTGTCGTCATGGCAGGTAGTAGAGCACCGCACTGGCGAAAGCACCGGAGAGTTAAGGCACTTCGGCCATGCCCGATCAGTGCGTGAGCGGGTCCCGCCCGGCGCAGACCCAGACCTCGAAGCCGGCCCCGTTGGGGCGGATGGTGCCGCGCTTACTCGCCTGCTCTCCGTGTTCGCCATGCTTCCGTCGCAGGACGGTGATGTGACCGGCTGATCTCGCGCCAGGAGTCAGCAACTCGCCGAGGCGGGCAGACCGCCGTACTCGTCACCCTTGAGGTAGACGGCGCTGACGTAACCCTCGGCGAGCTTCACCCAGACCCTGTTGGTGAATCCGTAGTCACTGACGGGCTCACCGAACTCCCAGCAGTAGGCACCGCGAGTCTCACCGGCCGCCACGGTACCGACAGAGGGAAACGGACGGGCCGGGCCGGTACGGACATTGACGGTCTCGTACGGCGTGACCGCATACGGCGCAGCCATGATGCGGGCGCCGCCCTGCTCGCCGGCGGAGGACGCGACGGCCGTCCCCGCGGTGAGCGGGCCGAGCAGAGCGAGCGCCCCGGCGCCGACGAGCGCGGCCCTGGCGAAGATGTGAGTGGTCATGGCGAGTTCTCCCTGAACGCTGCGGCTGGCGGACGAGGAGAACGGTAGGGAGCCCGGGGACGGCGCGGTCCTGACAGTTGTCAGGGTCGCGGTGGGGCGAGCGGGAACCAGGACGACCCGGGCCACCGCGAAGCGGCGGCCCGTTCTGCTCTGAGGCCGTCACCGACACAGGTGGGAAACCGTCCCGTTCCTGCGACACCTGCTTCAGGACACCCTGTGCGCCGCTGATGCCCGCGGCTGCTGGGCCGGTCCTGCTCCGGAGCCGTTCAGTCCAGGAAGTAGGACCAAAACGGGATCGTGGCGTACTGGTGGTCTTCCGGTGTGGCCACTGGGCGGCCGAACTCGTGGTGGAAGTAGTCGACCAGGTCGGTGCCGTGGTAAATGATGTCCGTCTGGTGCATCGACAGTACGGGCGTGCCCGTACGGTTCGGATCCGCCAGCAGACACCGATGCGAGTGGATCGGCACCATCACCGGGACCTTGGACAAGTAGGTGCGAGCCAGCTCCAAGGCGTCCTGAGCGCCCGTCGGCCGCGGATCCCACTCCGGATGCCAGAAGGCATTGTGTTCCACGTCGAAAAGCACACCGTCGATCGGCAAGGCCAGCCGCTCCGCCGACTCCTCCGCGTCGCCGTCCCGCCAGTCGGGCCCACCACGGCCGCCCGTCGGCAGTCCTGCACCCAGCAGAGTCCGGTGCTCCGGAGCAAACGGAGTCATCGAAGGCCGGGCACATGATGCATCTCGCCGACCATCCGGCACGCCGCCGCCTCAGCGCCGCCCTGGGCAATCTCGCCTGGGACTACCTCAGCACTCATGCGTGCGTCCTGGAGATGCGTTAACAGCCGCAACGACCTGGTTCAAGCTCAGAGCGTTTCGCCATAACCGACGCACTTCCTATTCTGAGGAATCCCGTCGACGGACTTTTTCAGCTCGACGAGGACACCGCCCACTTCTTCTCGCCCTCCTGAGTAAGTGACTTCAACAGCAGGGGAGCGCCCGTATGTAGTGAGAACGCTTACGCCTGTCTCTTTCAGTCTTCCTTCGTCCAACACCCAGTCGACGCCGTCGACCGAGATGCAAAGATTGACCGTGGGCTCCAGCTCGTCGACTCCGCAGCGAAGGATTGTCGAACCGTCTCCCCAGGATGCAACACCTTGACCGATCGCCCAGTCGCGGGATCCGGAAGCGACCTCACCAGGGGAGTGATCGACAACCTTGGAGCATTTCGGGTCCTCCGCATTAGGCCCGGAATCTATTCTGCGAGAATCCACGAAAAGGAGACCCGAGGAGACTATTGCGGCCGCTGCAAGGACGGTCGCGATTCGTCTCGGCCTGAGAATTTTGCGAGCGAATCGACCGTGACTCTCTTTCGGTGCTGTGCTGTGATCCATGGTAACCGTGACCTTTATAACGCCCGAATAGGGCGGCGATGGCTGTTTGTTATGGCACTCCATGATTCACCATGCCGAGTCAGTGCCCCTTGGTCAGAAGCGCGCAGCGAGCCTCGGGTCCATGCCGTCCTGTATCGGGCAGTCCGCTCACGCATCGCTCACGCGCTGCCGACTGCTGAGCAGCGCGTGGTCAGATCTCTCCGAGGTCGATCTCCACGGGGAAGGGGGCCGCTACCTTGAGGACGCCGGTGAAGACGTCTCCGTCCCGGTAGGTCTTCGTCGCGGGGTCGAGAACGTAGGTGTACACGAGAGGAACGCCTGTCGCGGCCTGCTCGATCCGCCAGTAGGAGCCGATGCCAACCTTGGCGTACTGGTCGACCTTCACGATCCGGTCGGTGGTCTCCGAGCCCGGCGACACCACCTCCGCGACCATCAGCACGTGCTCAGGGCGGGTGGGGGCGATGTCGATCGTGTCCGAGCGGTACACGACGACGTCCGGGCGGCGATTGGTGAGCGGGACGTCCTGCAGGCGGACGTCGAAGCCCGTGTCGGCGTTCCACTCCGGGCCCGCGGCGGCGTCCAAGGCGTTCGCCACCATCCGGGCCAGCCGGTTGTGCCGCTTGGAGGCATTGGGACTCACGACGACCATCCCGTCCACGATCTCGATGCCAGCGCACTGCTCCTCGGACCAGGACTCGTACTCCTCGGCCGTGATCTGCTCATGCATCCATGCCGGGACCACCATCTCGGCCGTCACGAAGCACCTCCCCGACACTGTGCTGCGGGCCCGATGCCGCTGGATTCAACGTACTGTCTGCCGTCCTTCCGGCACGCTGATCTCGCTCACGCTCCCTCCCGTCGGTCGACGTCCGACCAGCAAGCCCTCGACAAGGGGGAGACCGGCGCGGTGGACTCGTCGCCAGAGGATCGGAACACGGCCGGCGGCACCACTGGTCTGACGGCCACATCAGTGAGCGCTGAACCATCCGGCGACGTGACCGTCGCGAACCCCTCGGCCGCAGAGCAGCATGGTTGTGGCGATGCTGCTTCTGAAGGAAGCGGGTCAGGAAGCCGAACCGTCGAGGTCTAGGCGGATCACGGCGAGCGCCTCGGCGATCTCGACGGTCATCTCGTCCTCCGGGCCGAACACCATGCACATGTCCTGGTGGAGCGGTTCGAGGACCTGCCGCGCCTCGGCGGTCCGGCCCTGGGCGAGCAGCAGCATCCCGATGTTGTGCCGCAGCTCCACGGCTTCCTCGCTCACGTCGCTGTCGACGGCCCGCACGACGTTCAGCACACCCTGGAGCGCGGCCAGCGCGTCGGTGACCTGGCCGAGCTCGGCGCGGCAGCGGGCCGCCTGGGCGCGGCAGGCGCGGGCCTGCTCGCCGGTGGGCCCGGCGATACGGGCGTAGGCGTCGGCGAGGGCGTCGAACTCGGGCAGCGCGGCCCGGTAGTCGCCGCCGAGGAGGCGGATCGCCGCCCGCTGGCGGCGCAGCGCCAGGACCTGCTTGCTCTCGGAGCCGAGGGCGAGGGCGGCGGGTTCGATGACCTCGCCGAGCACCTCGGCGGCCTGCGCGAACCGCTCCTCCTCCAGCAGGGCGTCGGAGTGGGCGTACGCCTCCTTGATGTCCTCGCGTAGCTGGGCGGGGACGGGCACCGGCGGGGCCCCCGGGAGGACGGCCGTCGGCTCCGGACCCCCGTGTGCCGGGGCCTGGGCGCGAGCGCGGGGCGCGAAGGGGCGACGGAACACGCCCGTCGGGTCGGGCGCACCGGCCGGCCCGGCGTCCGCCGTGCCGGGCTCCTGACCCGGCGGCGGGAGGAACGGCAGCAGCCGCGCGTACACCTCCTGCGTATCGGCGGGCCGCGCCTCGGGAGCCTTGCGCAGCAAATGCAGGACCAGCTCCTCCAGCGCCTCGGGGACGTCGGGCCGCAGCTGTCGCAGCGGGGTGGGGGCGGCGTTGACGTGCTGGTACATCAGCAGGTACTCGCTCTCCGCCTCGAACACGAGCCGCCCGCTGAGGAGTTCGTGCAGCACACAGCCGAGCGCGTACAGGTCGGTCTGTGGGGTGATGCGTCCGCCGCGGACCTGCTCGGGCGACATGTACTGGTGGGTGCCGATGGGGCTGCCGGTGGCGGTCAGCTTGGTGACGTCGGTCCGCAGCATCGCCGCGATGCCGAAGTCGAGGACCTTCACGGTGCCGTCGCGGGCGACGAGGATGTTGCCCGGCTTGAGGTCCCGGTGGATCACCGGCACGTCGTGCGCGTACGACAGCACGGTCGCGATCTGCGCGGCGACGGCGGCCGCCCAGCTGACCGGCAGCGGCCGGCCGGGGTCGAGGTAGGCGGACAGCGGTACGCCGTCGACGAGTTCCATCACCAGGAACAGCCGCTCGTACGAAGCGTCGAGCACCGCGTCGTACACCTGCGGCACACCGGGGTGCTGGATACGCGCCGTGATGCGGGCCTCGCGACGGAAGCGCTTGGCGAACTCCTCGGCCAGCTGCGGGGAGGTGACCGACGCCTGCCGGATGAGCTTCACGGCGACGGGCCGGTCGAGCACGGCGTCGTAGCCGCGCCACACGTCGCCCATGCCGCCGTGGCTGAGCTCCTCCAGGAGTTCGTAACGGTCGGAGATCGCCTCCTGCGGCACCTTGCCCCCGGTGTGCGTGATGAACAGTCACGGTCAGGGGTCAAGTGTGACCGGTGCGTCAGGATGGCGTCCAGCGGTTGCGATGCGACATGGACATGGGCCCGGCGGCGAGGCAGCGGGCCGTGGGTGCCCAGGAGGAACCCCGGGCACCCACGGCACCACCGGCCCTGCGGCCGAATTGCTTCTACGCCGTCACTCCCTGTCCGCCGCCATGATGCCGACGCATTCTTCGAGCGCGGCGTGCAACGGCGCGATAAAAGCGGCGAGTTCGGCGTCCGAGGCCTTCCCCACCTCCAGTACGGCGCCGACGACCGTCACCAGGACGGCGGCGGCCTTCAGGGCGTGTGCGTCGGCCAGTTCCTCAAGACGGCCGCCGGGGTGCGTGATCGCCAGGGCCTCCTTGCCGGTGTCCGGGTCGAGGCCGAGACTGCGCAAACGCGGCGTACTCGTGCTCATACGGGCACCTCCCATGGAACCGGAACGTAGTCCTGCCCCAGCGACGCCAGGACCGCCGCCCTGCGCCGCTCGCGCTGAAGACGCTGCCGGTCATGTTCGTCCCGCTCGCGTTCCCATTCGACGACGTACGGCCGGACCAGGGGCATGCCGTCGGCGGTGATGACGTCCGCCGGGTGCGGACACGTGATCACGGGCGGGCGCGCCGGAGCGGGCGGACAGGGGGTGAGGGGCAGTGGTGGTGGGGATGCGGGGGAGCGGTGGGTACCGCGGGCGGGCAGGAAGAGGGTCAGGATCGCGGCCAGTAGGCTGCGCATAGGTCGACTCCCAATCAGTCGGCTGAGGCCCCGGTTGGGAAGTAGCCGCTTCCCGTCGGGGCCGCTCTGTGTCGCGAATCAACAGTAGCGTGGATAACCGCAGATAACCACGGATGCGCGGATTGCCGTGGTCACCCACGCTGATGTCATGGAGCTTGACCGCACACGCCCCCTGTGGCGGCAGATCGCCGCGGAGATCATCCGGCGCATCGAGAACGGCACGTATCCACCGGGAAGCCGCGTGCCCTCCACTCTGGAAATCGCCCAGGAGTTCGGCGTAGTGAACGCGACAGCGGCGAAGGCGATGCGGCATGTCCGGGAGCAGGGGTGGACGCGGGGCGAGGTCGGGCTGGGTACTTTCGTCGCCGACCCCCTGCCGCCCTCCCCTGAATCTCCCGCCTCCTCCGCATAGCCAAGCTCGGTCGCGTTCAGTTGCCCGATGTGCCTTTCGGCGGCCACTCGTGGGCGAGGTTCTCCATCTGAGTCGGCGGTCACGGGCCTGACGCGGCGCTGCTACTTCACATCTTTGGCCAGGACGGCGACGGCGACCCTGCCCACCACCCTCGTCAGCACGTAGTTGGTCGAGCTGCTGAAAGCGACACCCACGCCGGCCGGAATCGCCTTGGCCATCGCCTTCTGGGTGAAGGTGATGGACACCCGCTTGAACAACTGCTTGATCGTGACCAGGGCGGGCCCTGTGAGGTACTGGTAGACCAGCTTCTGGGCGATCTTCTGCACCGCCGCCTTGCCGCCCTTCGACGCCATCTGTTCCACCGAGCCCGCCAGGGCGATGGTGAAGGCGAGGTGCTTCTTGTCCTCGGTGCTCAGCTCGGTCTCGAACACCTCGACCAGGCACATGCACATGTCGACCTGGAGCTTGAGGGCCACGGCGACATCGGCGGCACCACCGCCCAGGATCGCTACTGCGGTCCCGACTCCCGGAATCACGCTTGGGGCGGCGGTGGCGGCCCCAGCGGCTGCCGACATCTTGGAATACCGGCCTATGATCTTGGCCGCGATCCGGCGCTTGTCCTCCAGGCTCTCGGGCTTTCGCTCGTTCTTGTCCTCGAAGGCCCCGCGGTATCCGTCCACGACTTTTTCGGCTGCCGCCGGTGTCATGACGATCGTCTCGACGGCCTTCTGGAGCCGAGAGTCTGCGGGCTCGTCCACCGCGTTGTTCATTTACCCCTCCCCATGTGCTGCACCTCATGCCGAGGGCAACCTGTACTTCCGGCCGTGCTGGTGACGTTCTCGATGGACGCCCCGGCCGGCGACCAAGCCGGGGCGTACACGTCAGATGTCGTCGTCCAGCCCCTCCTCGCGGCGGATCATCCGCCAGGCCGCCTTGCGGGCGCTGCGGTCCAGGCTGGACTTGAAGCCCTTGTCCGGGCCGAAGTACTGGCGGCCCATGCCCGCGATGGTGTCGATGTGGTCGGCCATCTTGTCCGCGAAGACGTTGTCGAAGACGAGGCCGAAGTTCTCCTCGTCGTTGACGACGGCCGCCGCCCGCACCTTCGGGTCGGCCTTGGCCTCCTCGAACGGGCGGATGACGTCCTGCTCGGTGAACTCGGTGCCGAACCGTTCGTTGAACTTCTCGATCAACTCGGAGAGCAGTGACTTCTCCGCCTCCTTCGCGCCGCCCGAGCCGTCGCCGAAGCCCGGCATCGTCGCCGGCCCCTCGGGGGTGAGGGAGACGTCGTACTCGCCGGTCTTCTCCACCCGCAGGTGGCTGAGGTCGACCTCGCCTATGTCCACGCCGCCGTCCGCGCGGCGCGGCAGCCGGTTGAGGAGGTAGCGGCCGTAGAGGTGCAGCCGTTCCAGCTCGGCGTCCCGGTAGGGGACGATCTGCGCGAGGAAGCCGTACTTCCTGACGTAGTCGTTGAGGTCGGCGCGGAAGCCCTCTGCCGTCTCCTGGTCGTCCTCGTCGTCGCTGTCCTGCAGAGCCGTGAAGCGGGCGACGGCGGGGGAGAGCAGCCGGTACAACTCGGCGTGCAGCTTCTCCCACTTGGACTGCGAACCCGCCGCCTTCTCCTTGGCGGCGAAGTACGCGGCGGCGAACTCGTCCATCTCCTGCCCGGACAGGATCGCCGCCTGCATGACCCGGCTCTGCGCGGTGTAGAGCAGGTTGGGGTCGGAGGGGAGGGTGTTCGCCTCCTCGAAGTACGGGCGGAAGGACTCCTGTATGTCCTCGGCGTCGTTGACGAAGTCCAGGACCGCCAGGTCGGCCTGGGTCTTGCGCTCGGCGGTGCGGTTCAGCCGGGACAGCGTCTGGACGGCGGAGATGCCGGTCAGCGTCTTGTTGACGTACATCGTCGTGAGGAGTGGCTGGTCGAAGCCGGTCTGGTACTTCTCCGCCACGACCAGGATCTTGTACTCGCGCTGGCCCGGACCCCCGGCTCGGGCGGCCTTGTCGTCGGCCCGCGTGTACGCGAACGCCTTCGGCAGGACGCTCTCCGACAGCCCGCCGTTCTCCTTCGGCTCGGTGGTCTCCTCGCCGTCGATCGTGAGCGATCCGGAGAAGGCGACCAGAACACCCAGGTCGGGGTACTTGGTGTCGTAGTCCCGGTCCTTGATGTAGCTCTTGATCGCGCGCGCCATCTGTACGGCGGACTGCCGCGAGGCCGTCACCACCATCGACTTGGCCCGCCCGCCGAGACGGCCCCGGCTGTGCGCCACGAAGTGCTCCACGATCACCTGGGCGTGCTGGGCGACCGTCGAGTCATGGGTGAGCGCGTACCGGGCGAGCAGGGAGTTCGCCTTCGACGGGTCGACCTCCCGCTCGTCGGGGTTCTGGTTCACCAGCTTCCAGTACGTGTTGTACGTGACGTAGTTGCGCAGCGGGTCGAGGATGAAGCCCTCCTCGGTCGCCTGCCGCATGGAGTACGTGTGGAAGGGCCGGTAGGTCGCCTTGCCGTCGATGTCCTGGAGCGTGCCGAAGAGTTCGAGGGTCTTGGCCTTCGGCGTGGCGGTGAACGCGAAGTAGGAGAGGTTCGCGGCGCGGGAGCGCTGCTCGGCCCTCTTCTTGAGCTGCTCGTCCAGAGTGTCGCCCTCGGCCTTGACCGTGGTCGCGCCCGCGTCCTCCGAGTCGGAGTCCAGACCGAGGTCTCGCAGGGCGGACCGTACGGCGGTGGCGGCGTCGCCAGACTGTGAGGAGTGCGCCTCGTCCACGATGATCGCGAAGCGGCTGCCCTGAATCTCGGTGGGGTTGCGCTGGAGGTAGTCGAGCAGCGCCGGGAACGAGTGCAGGGTGACCGTGACGATCTTCCCGGTGTCGCGGGAGAGGGCCTTGGCGAGTTGCTCGCCCTTCGCCCCGTGCTTCTCGTCGATCTTCACGACGAGGCCCGCGGTCTGCTCAAAACTGCCGACCGTTTCCCGGAGTTGGGCGTCCAGGTTGCGGCGGTCGGTGATGACGATGACCTTGTCGAAGACCGGCACGCCCGGCTTGAGACCCTTGGCGGCCTCGGCGTCGAGTTCTCCGGGGTCGGTGGGGGTGTGCAGGTCGCTGAGGCGGTGCGCGAGCCAGCCGATGGTGTTCGACTTGCCTGAGCCGGCCGAGGCCATGACGAGGTAGTCGTGGCCTGCGCCGTGGGTGGAGGCGTGCGCGGTGAGCTTCTTGACCACGTCCCACTGGTGGAACCTGGGGAAGATCACCGTCTTCGTCGTGCCGCCGCCGGGCGTCTTGCTCTTGTGCAGGTGCACGAACCGCTGAAGCAGGTCCAGCCAGTTGTCCGGCTGCCAGACCTGCTCCCAGAGGTAGGAGGTCGCGTACGTGCCGTAGGCGGTCGGGGCCGGGTTGCCAGCGCCGCCCGGCTGGCCGGGGCCGTTGGAGCCGGTGTTGAACGGCAGGAAGCGGGTGTTCTTTCCCTTGAGCTGCGTGGCGACGAAGACCAGGTCCGGGTCGACGGCGAAGTTCGCGACGACCCGACGCGTGAAGATCAGCTCGGTGGGGTCCCGGTCGGTGCGGTACTGCTCCTTGGCCTGCTCAACCCCCTGCTTGGTGAGCGGGTTCTTCAACTCGGCTGTGGCGACGGGGATGCCGTTGAGGAAGAGGGCGAGGTCGAGCCGATTGCCCCAGTCGGCCTGCTTCGTCGCGTATTCGAGTTCGCGGACGACGGTGAGTCGGTTGGCCCGGTAGCCGTCCAGCACGGAGTCGTGGGCCACGAGGTTGGGCTTGAAATACGCGACGCGGAGAAGGACACCCTGGTCCTTGACGCCGTTGCGGAGGACATCAAGGAGCCCGTTGGTGGCGATGGCCTGGTCGAGCCGACTGGCGAACCCGCGCTGTGCCTCGTTCGGGTCGCCACCGTAGACGGTGAGCAGCTCGGTCCACTCGTCGGGCTGGGTCGCCCCGATGAAGGTGAACAACTCGTTGGTGTCCAGGCCGAGATCGGCCCGGTAGTCCTGGGGGAGCGCCTCGAGCCAGCCGCGCTCGACCATGGCGGCGACGATGGCGTCCCCGAAGGCAGACTCCGTGTGGATGGGGCTCATGGCTACGCGCTCACTCCGTCCGTGACGTTGCGTCCGCTGGCGGTGCAGACGTCGAACTGGCCGGTCACGGCGGCGGTGATGAGGGCTTGGCGGCGTTCAGCGAGCAGAGCCCGTTGGACGATCATCCGGCGGCGTAGGTTTTCGCGCTGTACGAGGGTCCGGGTGATTCGTGATGCGGACTGCTCCTGCGTCCTCACATCCGGAACCTCAATCGCCAAATTTGCGACATCGCCAAGCCCAAGTCCCACCTTGGTTCCGCCGTAACTGTTCATGCGCAGAAACTGATTTGACCGGGCGGACTTGATGGCGTAGGCCAGCCATGTGGGGTTACAAGAACTCTGGTCTGGGCGGACCATTGCAACATGCTGACTGATATTTGCGTCTGTGGCGCGGTCATCGACGATGGCCACTGATCCGATATCTGCGGTAATGCTGACGAGGACATCCCCGGGCCGGGTTCGCGACCGTTCTCGTTCTGGCCCTGATGGTGCGGTTACATACAGAGAGTCATCGAGATCAAGCGTGATTCCACGCCTCGGGACATTGGTGATCCGAAGGAACAGGGATCCTTGATCCGTTACCAAGTCGCCCCAACCCCGGGGTCCACTCGTGATCCTCGTCGCAAGGTGCTTCACTCGCGTTGGGGTTCCAGCGGTAGATTCCAAGTATTCGCTGATGACGCTGGCCTCTGACGACCCCAACAAGTCGATCTGCTGCCTCCTGATGGTAGCCATGCGGTCTACCCGGGCGGTCTCGGAGTCGAGGAAGTCGGCGATGCGGCGCTGCTCCTCCAGAGACGGAAGCAGCAGAGGGAAACTCTGGATCTTGCTGCTATTGGTGGAGGCCAGGTTTGTGGTTTTCGTGCCGGTGCTCTCGAAATAGTGGCGGGCGTAAAGAGACTGGGTCACGTAGGCGAGGAAGCGGCCGCTGAGTCGCTGTGGATCGGGGCGGACAGCGAAGATGTGGTTCTGGTGCAGGCACTGGTCAAGTTCGCCCTGCCAGACCGTCCCACGGCCCAGTTTGTCCAAGTCCCCTCCTTCGGTCATCAGAACGTCACCTGGGCGAAGTGTGCTGCGTCGGGCCACACTTCGAGGCACGGTGATCTCGGTGACCGATTCGAGGTCGAGGCTCCCTGCTTGGACATTGGCGACACGCAAGTACGGACTGGTGACGACGTCACCTGTTACGTCCCGTTTGGCATCGACAGTCAGCCCGTTCTGCAAGCGTGCGACATATCCGAGGCGTACAAGTTCGTAGGTGCCAGAGGGGTTGAGGGAACGTGGTGTGACGGCTGAGGTGTTCACGGGGCCACTTCCACGAGCAGCGCCTGAATCTCCGCCTCCAGCGACTTCAGCTCCGCGTCGATCTCCGCCAGTGGCCTCGGCGGCTTGTACACGTAGAAGTGCCGCGTGAACGGGATCTCATAGCCGATCTTCGTCTTCGTGTGGTCGATCCACGCGTCCGGCACGTGCGGCAGCACCTCGCGCTTGAGGTAGTCCTCGACGTCCTCGCCGAGGGGGACGTTCTCGTAGTCCCGCAGGTCCGTATCCGGTTCCGGGGCGCCCTTGACCTTCTGGACCTCGCCCTCCGGGTCACGGACGCCGATCGCCTCCCGTACCGCCTTCGCGAACGGCGCTCCCGACGGCCACGTCAGGCCCGCCGCGACCACCGCGTCCTTGAGCGCGATGAATGCCTCGGACTTCGTCGTCCAGGACGAGCCGAGCAGCGTACGCACCGCCGCGACGAACTCCTCGCTCCGCTCCAGCCTCGCCACCGGCTTGGCCTCCGCCAGTGCCGCCAGCGTCTCCTCCGCCACCTCGAAGCGGAGCTTCAACGGCCGTTCCACGGTGATGCGCTGGTAGCCGAAGTCCTCGTTGGCGAAGACCTTGACCTTGCCGAGCAGCGGGTGCTCCGCATCACCCGCGACCTGCAACGCCTCCGCGTACAGCCGCGTGATGTCGCCGATGTGGTCGGGGCGGCCGTTCGTCCCGTCGCCGAGTTCCTTGCGCTTGTCGCCGAGGGACTTGCGCATCTTCACCCACTGGTCGCGCGCGTCCAGCAGGACGACCTTGCCCTTGTGGTCCTTGTCCTTACGGTTCGTCAGGATCCAGAAGTACGTGGAGATGCCCGTGTTGTAGAAGAGCTGGTCCGGGAGGGCGACGATCGCCTCCAGCCAGTCGTTCTCCAGGATCCAGCGGCGGATGTTGGACTCGCCCGACTCGGCCGCGCCCGTGAACAGCGGGGAGCCGTTGAAGACGATGGCGATGCGGGAGCCTCCTCCGCCGTCCACGTCCACCGGCTTCATCTTCGAGATCATGTGCTGGAGGAAGAGCAGCGAGCCGTCATTGATGCGCGGCAGGCCCGCCCCGAAGCGGCCGGCGTCGCCGAGCGACTTGTGCTCGTACTCGACCTCCTCCTTGACCTTCTTCCACTCCACGCCGAACGGCGGGTTGGCGAGGATGTAGTCGAATTTCCGGCGGGCGTGGCCGTCGTCGGAGAAGGAGTTGCCGAAGCGGATGTTCTCGGGGTCCTGGCCCTTGATCATGAGGTCGGACCGGCAGATCGCCCAGGACTCGGGGTTGAGCTCCTGCCCGTACACCTCGACCGTCGCGCCCGGGTTGAGGGCCTTGACGTGGTCATCTGCGGCGCTGAGCATGCCACCCGTGCCACAGGCCGGGTCCATGACCGTGCGGACGACACCGGGCAGGCTGAGGGCGTCCGCGTCTGGTGCGACCAGCAGGTTGACCATCAGCTTGATGACCTCGCGCGGGGTGAAGTGCTCACCCGCGGTCTCGTTCGACTGCTCGGCGAAGCGACGGATCAACTCCTCGAAGATGTAACCCATGTTGTGGTTGGGCACGACGTCGGGGTGCAGGTCGAGGTCGGTGAACCTGCCGATGACCTGGTAGAGCAGGTTCGCACCGTCGAGCTTCCTGACCTGCTGGTTGAACTCGTACTTGTCCAGGACCTCGCGGGCGTTGTCGGAGAAGGCGCCGACGTAGATCTGCAGGTTCTTCGCGGCGTTCTGCGGGTCGGCCGCGATCTTCCGCAGCGTGAGGTCGCTCTTGTTGTAGAAGGAGTTACCTGAGGCCTTGCGCAGGAAGTGGTCGGTGTCGATCTCCTGGCCCGCGAACCTTGCGACGGTCTCGACGACCTTCTCGCGCGTTGGTTCCAGGACGCACTCCAGCCGGCGCAGCACGGTGAACGGCAGGATCACCTTGCCGTAGTCGGACTGCCTGTAGTCGCCGCGCAGGAGATCGGCGACTGACCATGCGTGGTTCGCCAACTCCGTGTGCTTGCTGCTGTTCAAGAGGTCCCGGCTTCCTTCCGAAGAGCGCCGTCCGGGCGGGGGACGGCAGGGATCCAGTGTGGTCGTACGCGGTGGGACGGTGGGGCGTTTCAGACAGAACGGCTGTCCGGGCCGTCCGACGTATCCGGGGTGTCCGGTGGCAGGAGTACGCCGGCGGTGAGGCCGGTCGTCAGGGTGGCCGCGGTGTCGGCGGCGAGGTCGGCGGTTCGGCGGACGGCAGCGCGCAGCTCGTACACGCGGCGGAACGCCTCCCCGTAGCGCCGCTGTTCCTCCAGCGGCAGCAGCGGTACACGCAGGCGGCCCGGTGTGACGTGCACGAGGGTGGAGCCGGTGGACGCGGAGGCGATGTTGTCGTCGGCGCCGAGGAACCCGGCGAGGAACCACGGGTCGAGGCGGGCCGGGTCGGGGCGCAGCAGGTGGATGTGCTGACCGAGCAGCGCTCCGGCGTCCCGGTCGTCCGCGACCCGGGTCATCGCGGCCTGGCTGCCGCTGCCCGCGACGGCGCGGACGAGGACGTCCCCGGCGGCGACGGGCTGCGCGGCGTCGGCGTGGAGGTCGACGGCCCCGCCGGACGGCGGGTGGCCGGTGGAGACGTCCTCGGCCGTGAGGACCGGCCGGTCGACGGAGGGGGCGGTGGAGCCCTTGGAGCCGCGGGTGCCGGGCGGCGCCGCCCGCAGCACGGTCAGGGCGCCGCCGCGTGCCAGGTCGGAGACGGTCGCCGTACGCCACTCGCGGGCCGAGGCTCCGGACGGCTGCCAGCCGCCGGACGCGGAGGCGGAGGCCAGGGCGGCGACCTGCTCGGCCAGTTGCTCGCGCAGATCGTGGACGCGCCGGACCAGGGCCGCCGGGTCGATGTCGGCCGCGGTGGCCCGGACATGGCGGGCCGGGGCGACGTCGACGACGTCGTCGAGGAGGTCGACGAGCGGCACCGCGCGGGCGACGCCGGGCTCGTCGGTGTACGTGTCGGGGGAGGCGGTGAACGCGGCCCACTGGCCGAGGACCCGCTCGGTCAGCCCCGCCCAGTCAAAGGAGGCGGAGGCAGAAGAGGCAGGGGCGGAAGCAGAAGGGCCGGACCGGCGGGAGCGCGAGCCGCTGCGGGTGCCGGCACCCGACGTCGCCGTACCGGTGGCGGACGGCGGGCCCGCGGCGCCGTCCCGCTGCTCGCCCTCCCCGTCGACGAACAGCACCGTCGCACGGTCCGTGCCGCCCGGCTCGGGACGCTGGAACACCCAGATCTGCAGGCCGATGTGGAGCGGATACGCGGCACGCGCCGGGAGGGAGACGACGGCGCGCAGGGCCCCGCCGCGGATGAGTTCCGCGCGGACGCGACGGCCGGAGGAGCGGAAGGCGAGCGCGGGCGGTAGCAGCATGACCGCGTGGCCGCCCGGCTCCAGGTGCGCGAGAGCGTGCTGCACCCAGGCCAGTTCGGACTCGAAGCGGGGCGGGAGCCCGTAGGCCCACCTCGGGTCGTAGGCCAGTTCGTCGTGGCCCCAGTCGCGGTCGGCGAACGGCGGGTTGCACAGAACGGCGTCCACGGTGAGGTCGGGGAAGGCGTCGGCGCGCAGGCTGTCGCCGACGCGGATGGCCGTCTCGGTCTCGGGTGCGGCGATAAGTAGCCGGACCGCGGTGCGTTGGCCCTGGACGGGGAGCGAGTCCTGGCCGAACAGCTCCCGCGCGCCCTGCCGTGCGGCGGCGGCGAGGAGCGTTCCGCTGCCGCAGGCGGGGTCGAGGACACGGGACGCGCCCGCGGGCAGAAGCCGTGCCATGAGCCGGGCCAGACCCTCCGGGGTCTGGTAGACGCCGGAGGCGGCGCCCTCGTCCAGTTCGCGTTCCGCGAGGACGTCCAGGGCGGCCTGGGCCCCAGCCTCACGGACGCAGTCCAGCAGGGCGCGGACCGCGCCCGCGTCGTCCGGGCCGTAGTGGACCGGCTCGGCCTCGGGCACGGTGGCCGGGAGCTCGCCCGCGGCCTTCTCCGCTCGGGCGATCAGCTGGTCGTCGGGCAGGGCGGCGAGTTCGGCCAGTTCCTCCGGCGTACGGCGGGACGCGGCAGCCACCAGCGGGAAGAGGCGCGCGGCCACCCCCGAGCCGGGCCCCAGCAGCCGCAGTGCCGTCCGCAGCTGCTCGGTCGGCGAGGCGGCGGAGGTGTGACCGCGTGCCCGCAGCCAGGCCTGGACGGCCGACAGGTTGTAGAGCGGGCTGGCTTCCGTGCCTGCACTGGGGGCCGGGAAGTCGTCGTGGCGGCGGCGCCAGTTGCTGACCGTGGCCCGCGTGACCCCTGCGATGCGGGAGATCTCGGCGGCCGTCACGTGCGCGGAGGGCGCCGGTTGGGCTGAGGGCTGCTGGGGCATGGCGTGGGCTTCCGCACCTCTCGGGCCTGGCGGATAGGGACGTTAACACCCTACAACAGCCGTCAAGTCTGTCAATGTGTTTGACGGTGCTTTCACTGACATGCTTATCTAGTAACGCTTCCGGATGGAAGCTTAGGTCCTCAGTCCGCAAGCGCATCGTGAAGCGTCCTGGCGCCGTACCGCGCCGCCCATCCCATCTCTCCGGTCCCTTCTCGTCGCGACGCCGTACCTCGGGGCCGTTCACTCCGCGTCCATTCCGCACCGCAGTCGCCAACCACCGCACACACGGGAGGAACCCGCATGGCCGTGACGGAACAGCCCCCGCAGAACGCACACCACCCCACCGACCCCGCCCGTCCGGCCCCGCCCGACCAGCCCGTGCCCGTGGCCGCTCTGGTGGAGGCCCGCCTGGCGGAGGAGTCGCTCAGCGAGCCCGTGAAGGTGCTCCTGAAGGAGGCCATGGGCGACGGCGAGCACCGGGGAACCTCCCCTGCCGGCCGGATCTACCTCGAGTCCGTCGCCGTCGCCCGGTTCCGCGGCATCGGACCGCGCGCCTGGCTCAAGCTCAGCCCCAGACCCGGTGTGAACCTGGTCGTGGGTCGCAACGGCTCCGGCAAGTCCAGCATCGCCGAGGGCATCGAGACGGCCTTCACCGGCGTGAACATGCGCTGGCAGGGGCAGCACGCGATGCGCAGCAGCAACTGGCGCAACCTCCACGACACCGACGGCAGGACGGAGATCGAGGTCAAGCTCGCCGTCGAGGGCGACACCGGCCGCAGCACCCTCACCCGCACCTGGGAGGGTGACGACTTCGACGCCTCCCGGGCCGAGCTCAGGCGACCCGGGCACGGCCGCGCCCCCCTCGACCAGGCGGACTGGAAGCAGGCCCTGCGAGACTTCCGGCCCTTCCTGTCGTACGTCGATCTCGACCGCATGATCAGTGGCAAGCCCTCCGAGATGTACGACGCCATCGCCACCATCCTCGGCCTGGGGCAGCTCAGCGCCGCCGACAGCCGGCTCCGCCAGGAGGCCAAGGCGCTCGAAGACGCGGACAAGGCGGCGAAGGCGGAGCTGCCGGGCCTCAAGGAGGCGCTGTACGAGCTGGAGGACGACGAGCGCGCGGTGCAGGCACTCGTCGCCGTCGACACGGCGGGAACGCCCGACTTCGAGACGGTTGAAGCCCTCGTCGCCGGTCTGCCCGCTGACGGGGACGACGGCCTGCTTGCCCGGCTGCGCGCCGAGGCAGAGGTGCACGGCCCCGAGCTGGCGCAGGTCCACGTGGCCCTGGACCGCCTGCGCAATGCTCTCGTCGATGTCGAGGACCTGCGCGGCACCGGCACCGAGGACGCCCTGCGCCGTGCGGAACTCCTCGAACGGGCTGTGGCGCACCACGACCGTCACCCCGACACGGCCGCCTGCCCCGTGTGCGGGACCGACGGGATGCTGGACATGGCATGGGCCGCGGACGCCCTCGCCCAGATCGCCGCATTGCGGCAGGAGGCGGAGGCGGCAGCGGGCGCGCGCAGCGAACTCCGGTCGGCCGCGCGGGCCGTGCAGGACCTCGTCCACACGCCCCGACAGATCCCCGCCGCCCTGGCCGACCCGTGGCGCGCCTGGACCGCCTGCCGGACGATCAGTGATCCCGGCGAGCTCGCCCAGCGAGCCCACGAGGCCGCCGCGACCCTGGCCGATGCCTGCGCCGCGGTCAAGGAGAACGCCGTCAGGGAACTGGAGAAGCGGGACGAACGCTGGCGCGGGCTGGTCGCGCGCCTGGCGGGCTGGGCGGAGAGGGCCCGTGCCGTGGAGGCGAACAAGCCCCGGCTGCGGGACATCAGGAAGGCGAGCGGCTGGATCAAGGCGCTGGCCGCCGAGTTGCGGGAACAGCGGATGGAAGGCTTCGCCGACCAGTCGCAGCGCATCTGGGAGCGGCTCCGCCAGGAGAGCAACATCGATCTCAAGGCCGTGAGCCTGAAGGGCAGCGAGAAGGCCACCGTCCGCAAGCTCGTCATGGACGTCACCGTCGACGGCCGGGAGGCATCGGCTCTCGGCGTCATGAGCCAGGGTGAGCAGCACTCCCTCGCGTTGTCCCTGTTCCTGCCCCGGGCCGCCACCGCCGACAGCCCGTTCGGCTTCATCGTCATCGACGACCCTGTGCAGTCCATGGACCCCGCCAAGGTCAACGGACTCGCCCAGGTCCTGCACGAGCTCGGCGAGCACCGGCAGGTCGTCGTGTTCACCCACGACACCCGGCTCCAGCGGGCGTTCACCAGCCAGGGTCTGCCCGTGACGGTGTTCGAGGTCGAGCGGGCCACGTCGTCCAAGGTGAAGGTCAAGCCGGTGACAGACCCGGTACGGCAGGCACTCGACGACGCGCGGGCCCTCGCCAGTACCAGTGACCTGCCGTCGGCGGCACGGACCCACGTGCTGCCCAGCCTGTGCCGTATCGCCCTGGAGAACGCCTTCCTCGAAGCCGCCTGGATCCGGCATCACCGCTCCGGCGCGCCCGAGGACGAGCTGCAAGCCGCCGTCGGCAGCGCCGACAAGCTCATGAAGGTCGCGGCACTGGCCCTGTTCGGCGACGCCGGCCGGACCGGCGACGTCTACCGCGAACTGCGCACCCGGTGCGGACCGCGTGCGGTGGACCTCCTCAAGGAGTGCCAGAACGGCGCCCACGCCACGGGAGCGCAGATCATCGACCCCCACCGCTTCGTGGACGACATCGAGATCATGGCGCAGAAGGTGCGCAAGCCGGGGGTGACTACATGATGAGCACTCCGACCACCTCGGCCGAGGAGCTCCTGCTGACGGCGGATCAGCTGCTTGGCGCCCGTACGGCCGCCACAGCCGCCGGCCGGCACCGTGGAGCCTCCCTCGCTCTGCGGACCGCCCTGCAGCTCTCCGTCGACCGCGTGCTCGACGCCGCGGTGCCAGGGCTCGCCGACACCACGATGCGGGCCAAGCTGCTGTGCCTCCACTGCTACACCGCGGTCGAGACCGCTCGCCGCGCCAACGCCGTCTGGTCGCACCTCTGCCTGGGATGCCACTACCACCAGTACGAGATCGGCCCCACGCACGACCAGGTTCGCGCCTGGCGGACGGAGGTCGGCGAGCTGGTCGGGACCTTGACCATCTGACTGTTTGTTACCAGCAGGTCTCTGATAGTTATTTCGACGGGGCCGGGCGTATGCCCGTCGCAGCGTCCTCCGGGGTGCTGCAAGGGGGAGGGGACATGTACATGGGCACCACCACGCGCGACGAGATCATCGCCGTCGAGCAGAAGGCGGTGAACCGCGCCTACGACTGCTACGCCGCGCGGCTGGCCGAAATGACCGGGGGCTCGGTTGCCATGGCCTCCGCCAGCGGCAAGGACAGCGTCGCCAACCGTCTCGCGGCCGAGGAGCAAGCCGCGGCGTACGGAGGTCTCGGCAACGCTTCGCTGGTCATCAGCCGCGTGGACGTGCAGGACGGCCCCGGTGGGGAGCCTGAAACCTTCTACATCGGCCGGCGTGCCGTGTCCGACGTCACCACCCGCGACACCGTCGTCGTGGAGTGGACCAACGTGCTGGCGAAGAAGTGGCTCGACGCGCTGCCGGACGCTCCGGGAGAGGTGCTGCTGCGGCGGCGGCTGCACTGCACGCAGCGCGTCGTCGAGGGCTATGCCGATGACATCTCCGTCGCCGTCCCCGCCCCGCGGCCGGCCGTGGACGACGCCGATCCGGCTTCATCGGCGGCAGACCCGGCCACCGACGCACAGCGGCAGGTGGCGGCACGGCCGCGCGTGCTCACCCCCGCCGACGTCGCCCGCCTCCATCATCAAAGGCCCCAGCAGCCCGACGACTTCCTCCTGCGCGAGCTTCAGCGCTCGCGCAGCGGCAGCATGCGGGACATCGTCGAGACCATCCGCCGCGACCAGATGGCCCTGGTCACCGGCTCGCCCTCCGACATCCTCGTAATCCAGGGCGGCCCGGGTACCGGCAAGTCGGCGGTCGGCTTGCACCGGGTTACCTGGCTCGTCAACAACGGGCACTTCAAGGCCCAGGACGTCCTCGTCGTCGGCCCCCATCAGCGGTTCCTGGAGTACGTGAGCCAGGTGCTGCCCACGCTTGGCACCCGGAACGTCAACGCCGTGCAGGTGACGCGACTGTGGGACGGCGAGATCCTCGGCACCGACAGCCCCGCGGCGCGGATGGTGAAGTCCGATGAACGCATGGCGGCCGTCCTGCGGCGGCGCGTCGAGCTCGAGTGCCGTCCCGAGGCCGTCGACGAGTTCACCACCACTGCCTCTTACGAGGGGGCCAAGCCTGAGCTCACCGTCACCGTCGGCAGCACGACCCTGCGTGTCCCGCGCTCCGAAATGCTTTCGCTCCTCGAAGACGTGCGCCAAGGCGATGGCTCCTACCGTGAGCGCCGCGACCGCTTCCGCGGGCTGCTCGTCGACCGTCTGCTGCGGGAACTCGTCGCCGTCGCCCCTCGCCGCAGCCGCGACGACACGATCCGCCGCGACCTGGAACGCAACCGTCAGGTCGAGCGCCTCATCGAACGTGTCTGGCCTTCGCCCGGCGCCAGGGAAGCCCTCCGCACCCTCTACGACTCCGAAGACCTCCTGCTCACCTGCGCCGAGGGCATTCTCGACGCCTCAGAGCAGGCCGCTGTGCGCCGTCCTCGGGCGGACACGGCGGACGCCGATCCCTGGACGCTCGACGACCGGGTCTGCCTCGAAGAACTGCGCTATCTCATCACCGGGGAGACCCCGCAGCGGTACGGGCACATCGTGGTCGACGAGGCACAGGACCTGACACCCATGCAGGCCCGCTCCCTGCGCAGGCGCTCTGCGGCGCAGGGCTCCATGACCATCCTCGGCGATCTCGCCCAGGCCACCGGTCCCCACACCCCCACCGACTGGGACCGCCTCGGCACCCTCCTGTCCGACCACGGCGACTGGCGCGTGGCCGAGCTGAACACCAGCTACCGCGTGCCCGCCGAAATCATGGAGTTCGTCGCCCCCTTGGCCCGTACCGTCGCCCCCACGCTGCCCTACCCGCAGGCCGTGCGCGCGGCGGGCGAGGACGCCGTACGGACGGTCACGACGGAGCCGTGGAAGCTCCTCGACGACACCGTGGCGGAAGCCACCCGCCTCATCGGCACCAGCGACGGACAGACCCTGCGCTCCGTGGCGGTCATCGTCCCCGACGACTCCGGCTGGATCGATGAGATCAGTCACCACCTGGACCTGGCCGACGGCATCACCGAGCAGGAACGCGAGGCGGTGTCCGTGCTGGCCGCCGCCCAGGCCAAGGGCATGGAGTACGACCACGTCCTCGTCGTCGAACCCGCCACCATCGCCGACCGGGGCCCGGCCGGCCTGCGCCAGCTGTACGTCGCGCTCACCCGCAGCACCCAGAGCTTGACCGTCCTGCATTCGTCCTTGCTCCCGGAGGCCCTCACGAACACCGACGGCAGCAGTACCGAACCAACACCTGCCGAAGGCGAACCAGGCATGGCAGACGCTGAGGTCCCCGACATCGGTACGGACGTCCGAGTCCGCGTGACCGGCCGGGCACCGGGTGGCCGGTACAGGGTCAAGGCCCTGTCTCCCGCGATCGACGTCCCTCTCGTCCTGACCGTCCGCCACGGCTCGGTGCCCCCGCTTCCCGGCGCGGTACTGGACTGCTGGGTGTTCGCTCACGAGACGAACCACTGCCTGCTCACCGCGGACCAGCGTGGCCGCCAGCCCATCTCCCCCACCATGGCGGATCGCTATGTGGCGGCGCTCGGCGTCTTCGACGACCTGACCAACGGTGACGGAACCATTCCGGAGAACGCCCGTGATCGTCTGTCCGAGCTCAAGGGCATGGCCAACCGCGTCCTCCGCCGTGACCAGGCGGACTGGGTTGACGTGCGTCGTGTGCTCGGATCCCCGGACAAGCACCGCCTCAGCATCCTGCGCGACCTGGCGGCGCACACCAATCGCATGCTCAAGGACAACAACCTGGACCTGAACCGACTCCAGGCGGACCTGGCACGCGCCGACTGGGCCCAGGCCCTGAACGCGGCCCGAGCGGCGCTCCAGCATCGCCGGGCCGCCCCGGGCGAACCGGAAACCGAGAGTGCGCCCACCTCCGTCGAACAGCCGTCCGAGCAGAAGGAAGCAGAGCCCGTGACCTCCGAAGGCATGCTCGCCACGCCAGCGCCCGCCACGCCCGCCAAGGGACTGCTGCACTCGCTGGAGACCACGGCGGCCGCCGACCGCACGTGCAAGAAGCACGAGGCGGTGCGCCATGCTCTCAAGGCGGCTCTGCTCTGGGCGGACCTGGAGCCGACCGACTCCCCGGTCATCGATGTCAGCCGCACCGCGGAAGACGGCCACTTCCTCTACGAGGTCCTCGGTGCCGGTCGCTCCACCTACGCCGACCTCCGCTCGGGAGCCACCCGCCTCCTGGAGATCAACCACACCCTGCCTGCTCCTGCCGACCGCCTCTACCTGGTGCTCTCCGAACCGCCCGCCGAGGACTGGTCGGCCGACACCGTGTTGGGTGTCTTCGGGGTTCAGGTCCTGTGGCGCACCCCCGACAGTTGGGGCGGCCACGACGCGGAAACCGCCCTGGGCTCCGGAGAGGCGTAACCGCGGCCGACTTCGCCGACTTCGACCGCTGGCAGGACCAGATCCGCCTCACCGGCGGCACCAAAACCATCGGCCCCGCCACCAAGACCGTCCTGCACGCGTACACGACGGACACCGAGCCGGACGGCATGCCCCGGGTCGCCTGCGGCAACCGCCGTGCCTCGCGCTGCACTTCCACGATCTCGGCACACGGGCAACACCCTCGCTGCCTCCGGCGCGAGCCTGCGGGAGCTGATGACCAGGATGGGGCACAGCACGCCCCGCGCGGCCCTGATCTATCAACACGTGGTCAGCGGACGGGACCGTGAGATCGCCGGTCGCCTCGGCTCGATGATCCGCCAGGCTCGGGGTGATGACGACGTGGCATCGTAGTGGCATTTGTGGCACGCGCGTGGCACGGCCGTGATCACAGCAAAGGGCCAGCTCGAGGGGATCAAGCCCCTGAACTGGCCCTTAGTCGTGTGCCCCCGGCAGGATTCGAACCTGCGACACCCGCTTTAGGAGGGCAACAGTGCCTGTAGCCAGTGGCTCCTACCTGCATCTTTCGTCTTAATGATGACACCTGGAGTGTCTGAGAGTGCAGGTTTCGCTTGTGGTTCACGGCTAGAGGCACGGCTACCCCAGGGGTTCTGATCTCCTCCTGGGGGGACTCACCGGCACGGCCGGGCAGCGCGGGCGAGATCCACAGCAGTCGTCCGTCCGGATCGGTCACCAGCTGCACGTCCACCCCATGCCGACGGTGCTTGGCGGAGTAGTCGGCCCGGCCGTCCCCTACCCGGTCACACACGGCGAGAGTTCCGTCGAGCAGATGCCCTCCAGCCCGAGGTTGGTGTGGTTGGCCGGGTCGCCGTGGACGGGTCCGGTCACCAACAGCCCATCGGCGTCCCGCTCACGGACGAGCGGGTTGAGCGCCGCGCAGACCATGGTGATCCCCGGGCGCGAGCCCCAGTGGGCGAGCTGCCTCGGCTTGATGTGTTCCGGCCGCAGCGGCTCCCGTAGCAGCACGTTGCCGCGCAGGAAGATCACTGATGCGGCCACAGAGTCGGTCGCTCGCTGGTACGCCGCAGGTGTGCTGAGCTCATGCGGTGGGCTTCCGTTTCCTTCGAGGTCAGGCGGGTACGCGGCTGACCTCGGCACACACGCCGAGCCGTTGCGGGTACAACCGCGCGACGTGGTCCGGGACCGCGGGGAAGGGGCACCGTGTCGGCAGGAAACATCGGCCCTGTCCTGGTGGCCGCCGCAGGCTCGTCCAGCCTGAGGCTGACCGTGTTCGGCGACGACGGGCACGTCCTGGCCGAACACCACAGCGCCTCCGCACCCGGCGAAGACGTGTCCGGCCCTCTGCGGCAACTGCTGGCCCAAACGCCTTCGCCCACTGCCGTGGGTCACCGCATCGTCCACGGCGGACCCGGACTGCGCGGCCACGTCCTGATCGACGACGAGGTCCGGGCCGCCCTCGGGAATGTGGCCGACCTGGCACCGCTGCACGTCCCGCCGGCCCTCACCGTCCTGGATACCGCCCGGAACTTGCTGCCCTATGTCCCGCACGCGGCCTGCTTCGACACCGTCTTCCACGCCGGCCTGCCCGCCGCCGCCCGCGAGTACGCGGTGCCCACCACCTGGCGCGAGGAGTACGGGATGCGCCGGTACGGTTTCCACGGGCTGTCCTACGCCTGGGCACTCGGCCGAACGGCCGCGCTGCTCGGTCAGCGCCCCGAGCAGCTCCACCTGGTGATCGCCCACCTGGGTGGTGGCTGTTCTGCCTGTGCGGTGCGCAATGGGACCAGCGTCGACACCACCATGGGCTTCACACCGCTGGAGGGGTTGGTGATGAGCCGCCGCAGCGGAAGCGTGGACCCCGGCGCCCTGACCTGGCTGCAGACGTGGCACCGTCTGTCCGCCGAGGACATCGAGGACGTACTGAATCACCATTCCGGTCTGCTTGGCCTCTCCGGCACCTCCGGCGACACTCGCGACCTCGTCCGCAGCCGGGCAGCGGGCGACGAGCGCGCCGCGCTCGCCCTGGACGTCTTCACTCATCACTGTCGCCGCGGCATCGCCGCGATGGCCGCATCCCTCGACCGGCTCGACGCCCTGGTCTTCACCGGGGAGATCGGCGAAGACCAGCCCGAGGTCCGCGAAGAGGTATGCACCCGGCTCACCGCCCTCGGCCTGACCGGCGGCCTGCGCACGCCCGACGACGCGAGCCGTCCGGCAATCGTCAGCGGGCCGGGGGCGGAAATACCGGTCGTGGTCGTACCCACCGGAGAGGCCCAGCAGATCGACCACGAGACCCGAACCCTTCTCCGCGGCCCGTGAGGCGCAAGCGCGCCTTCCGCCGCACGTCGTCGCGTTCGTAGGAGAAGTGCGAGAAGGTCGTGACCGGCCGGGACCGCACCGCTACCACTCCTACTGGCCTGGCGCGCAGTGACGACGTTGCCCATCCCGTCAGCCCACGTGCGCAGGGCGATGCCGGCGGAAGGCCGCGAATGCACGGGTAGCAGCGTTCCAAGGCATAGGTCGGCGGGCGCCGGAGCCAGGCTGACCCGCTGCGCCGGCTCCCCGGGTCTCCGCGATCAGCGTCCCCGCCCGCCCAGGATGATTTTCCAGACGCGCGTTGCCACCTGCAGATTGAGCCGGGTGTCCACATCCGCTAGGTCGCGGTCGCTGATCTCACGGATGCGCTGCAGCCGGTAGCGCAGGGTACTGCGATGAACGGTCAGCGTGGCTGCCGCATCGTCGTAGTTGCCTCCGCAGTCGAAGTAGCGCGAGAGCGTCTCCACCAACTCCGTGTCGTGCCCTGCGTCGTAGTCGATCAGCTGGCCGAGCCACTCTCGCACGAAGTCTTCGAGCTCCCGGAGATCGTTTCCGGGCCCCAGGATCCGGTACAGCCCGAGGTCGTCGAAGAACGTCGTCCCGTGGCGCTGGCGGGAGTTCTGCCGCACCTCCAAGGCCCGCAGCGCCTCCTGATAACAGCGGGGAATGCCGTCCGGGGAGTCGCAGCGGGTGCTCACCCCGATCGCTCCGTCGGTCGTCCCCAGCTCATGGGCCAGCGCCGCGTACACGGCATCGTCGTCGGGCCTCGCTTCGGTCAACAGGACCATGCGGTCGCCGCGACGGGTGATCAGCGGTCGGGTAGCCGTGGTGGTCATCGCTTGCTCGACGGCGCGGGTGAAGGAGCTGGTCGCGGCGTTACTCGGCCAGTGCACCACGACCACGTAGTGAGTACGTTGAAGGTCGTGCCCGACGGCTTCGGCTCGGGCATAGGCGCTCGTCTCGTCGGTTCCCTCCAACAGGTCGTCGATCAGCTGGCGGCGCAGCCGCAGTTCGACCTCGGTGAGTTCCCGCATATGCACGAGCTCTTGGGCAAGCGACCGCTGGGCATGATCCAAGGCGAACATGGTGTGCTCGTCAGCCGTCGCCTCGGGGTCCTCGACGGCGAGTACGCCGAGGACCTCGCCGCGTGGCCGGGCTAGGGCGATCAGACGACCCTTGACTCTGACCGGACCCGCCTCGCGCGCAACCTGGCCCAACATCTCTTCCTGGGAGGTCGAGGACCGTACCGGATAGGGGTCGGGCCGGTCGGGACCGGCCCAGGACCTCAGATTGCCGAACCGGTCCTCGATGAGCGCCGACAACCCGGTGAGCTCGTACAGGGCTTGGGTGATGGCATCCTCGCCACCGCCCCGGCCAGCGACACGGGCGAGGGTCTCGTGCACGGTCTCCTGCAAGTGCAGCTCGGAGCGCACTGTGTCCAGCTGCTGCAGTGCGGTGTCCCGTTCGGTGCGGAGGCGGCTCCGTTCGCCGGCGCTCTCGTGCGGCGGCACGCGCGTGACCGTCAGTGACAGGGCCGCCGATGTGAGCTCCACGAGGGTCGAGAGGAGAAAGTGCCCCTGCTCATCGGGCTCGAAATGAGAGGAGACCACAAGGTAGCCGAGCACACCGCCCGTCCCGCGCAGGCCGAACGCCCAGGTCCAGGGCCTCTCTGGAAGGGGCAAGGGGCCGTCAGCCCCGCCCAACTCCTCCATCCCCGCATCGTCGACCGTTGGCGCTCCCACGTCGTTGCCGGGGATGCGGGACAAACCGTCGTCCGTCGCAACGTATCCAGCCTCGGCGTGGTACGGGCCAAGGGCACTGACGTGCCGCATGGCCAACCGCACGATCTCACTCCGCTCCGCGCAAGTGAACAGGGTGTGGGTCAGCACCAGCAGCCCGTATGGGTCCAGCGCCGTGAGCGGACGGGGGTCGTGTCGTTCGGTGCCCGCGGTGCTGCTCGGGTGACGGGTCACCTTCTGGGCGGAGACGTGCGGGGAAAGCCTCCGTGACGGATGGGAGGCCATGGTCACTCCGTTCCCCTCCGGTCATCGGAGGCGATCGAGCGAGTCGTGGGATCTACATCGGCGCGAGCCCCGCGTACCCAACCTAGACACGGTCATCCGTCTTGTCGGGAATTGCCCTTGTTCTCGAGGAGTGACCGACTGCGTTGATTTCTGACCTGTCGGGTGCAAGCGGAGCGGGCTGCCCTCTTGCAACTCTGGGCTTGTCAGGGATCACCGGGCGCACTGGTGGCCGTGGCAGGAAGGACTGGCTGATGAACCAGCAGGTCCGCAGGGCCATCGCCTCGTATACGACCTACCAGGAGGCGGAATGCGCCGTCGATCACCTACCCGATCACGGTTTTCCCGCCGAGAGGGTGACCACCATCGGGCAGGACGTGGGCCTGGTCGAGCAGGTGACCGGTCGTATGGGGCACGACGGGGCCGGGCTGCAGGACGCGGCGAGCGGCACCCTGTCCGGCGCTCTGCTCGGGTATGTCTTCGGGCTTGCTGAACGTCGTCGCCGATGACGCGGTCGCCGACGAGGCGGTGCAGATGCTGGCCGAGCTGCCGAACTGGACCGGCACCAGCACAACCAGCGGCGCTTGGAAGAGCAGCCGCCCGCGGAGCGGTCCCGCCGTCACCTGAGCGAGTGCGGAAGACAGGGCGCCACTGCGAAGCGAACGGAGGCGCCCGTCGCGGAAGGAGTTCCTCATGGCCAAGGCAGTAGGCATCGACCTAGGCACCACGAACTCGGTGATCGCCGTCTGGGAGGGCGGGGAGTCGGCGGTAGTTCCCAACAGCGAGGGCAACCGCACGACGCCGTCCGTGGTGGCCTTCACCGACACCGGCGAGCGCTTGGTGGGCCAGCTGGCCCGCCGCCAGTCGATTCTCAACCCCAAGGGCACCATCTACTCGGCCAAGCGGTTCATCGGCCGGCACTTCGACGAGATCTCCGATGAGGCCAAGGCCGTCGCGTACGACGTGGTCGAGGGAGACGGCGGCGCCGCCCGCTTCAAGGTGCGCGACAAGCTCTACGCCCCTGAGGAGATCAGCGCGCAGGTGCTGCGCAAGCTCGCCGACGACGCCTCCAAGCAGCTGGGAGAACGGGTCACGGAGGCGGTCATCACGGTGCCCGCCTACTTCAACGACGCCCAGCGCACCGCGACCAAGGACGCCGGACGGATCGCCGGCCTGGAAGTGCTGCGGATCATCAACGAGCCGACCGCGGCCGCCCTCGCCTACGGGATGGACAAGAAGCAGCACGAGACGGTGCTCGTCTTCGACCTGGGCGGCGGCACCTTCGACGTCAGCATCCTCGACGTCGGCGACGGCGTGGTGGAGGTACGGTCCACGGCGGGCGACAGCCATCTGGGCGGCGACGACTTCGACCGCCGGCTGGTCGACCAGCTCGCCGACGGCTTCCAGAAGGAGAACGGCATCGACCTGCGTCAGGACCCACAGGCCCTGCAACGCCTGTTCGAGGCCGCCGAGAAGGCCAAGACCGAGCTCAGCTCGGTGACCCAGACGCAGGTCAGCCTGCCGTTCATCACGGCCGACGCCTCCGGGCCCAAGCATCTGACCACGACGATCATGCGGTCGACGTTCGAGCAGATCACCGGCGACCTGGTGGAGCGCTGTCTGGGCCCGGTGCGGCAGGCCATGGACGACGCCAAGGTCAGTGACAGCGACATCGACGAGGTCATCCTCGTCGGCGGCTCCACCCGCATCCCCGCCGTCCAGGCCCTGGTGCGGAGGCTGACCGGCGGCAAGGAACCCAACATGAGCGTCAACCCCGACGAGGTCGTGGCGATGGGCGCCGCGATCCAGGCCGGGGTCCTCAAGGGCGAGGTCAAGGACGTCCTGCTGCTCGACGTCACCCCGTTGTCGCTGGGCGTGGAAACGCGCGGCGGCGTGATGACGAAAATCATCGAGCGGAACACCACCATCCCGGTGCGACGCTCCGAGACCTTCTCCACCGCCGAGGACAACCAGCCCGCCGTCGACGTCGTCGTCCTGCAGGGCGAGCGTGAGAGGGCCGCCGACAACCGGGTCCTGGGTCGCTTCCAGCTCACCGACATCCGCCCCGCACCGCGCGGAGAGCCGCAGATCGAGGTCATCTTCGACATAGACGCCAACGGCATCCTCAACGTCACCGCGCGGGACAAGGACACCGGCAAGGAACAGGGCATCACCATCAGCGAGAGCTCCAACCTCGACCGAACCGAGGTCGAGCGGATGGTCCAGGAGGCCGAGCGCAACCGCGGTGAGGACCAAGCCCTGCGCGAGGCAGTCGACGCCCGCAATGAACTGGACGCCATCGCCTACCAGGTCGAAAAGCGCCTTGGCGAGCTCGGCGACGCCGCGCCCGCCCACGAGAAGGCCCGCGCCGAGATGCTGGTGGCCGAAGCCCGCGAGGCGGTCAAGAACGAGGCCGGCGCGGACAAGGTCCGGCCGCTGACATCCGAACTCCAGCAGATCTTCGCGGGGCTCGCAGCCCACCAGGCGGGAGCCGCCGCGGGCGGTCCGGCGGGCACCGGCTCACCGGACGGATCCGGTCCCGGCGAGGCCGCGCCGGGCGGCGCCGGGGACGACGACGATGTGATCGACGCCGAGTTCGACAAGGGCTGAGGTGCGCGCCATGCCCATCCCACCCCGGGACCGAGAGCCCGACCCGCCGCCCAAAGGCGCCGTACAGCCGCCGCGCGGGGACCTTGAGCAGTCCGGAGCGCCGACCGAGGAGGCCGAGCCGGGGCCCGACGCCGCAACCAGCGCCGCCGCACCGGAGGACGAGTACGCGGCCGCGCTGCGAGAAGCCGAGGACCGCTGGCGCCGCACTCTGGCCGACCTCGACAACCTGCGCAAACGCCACGCCCGGGAGCTGGAGCGGGAGGCCGCGGCCGAACGCGCCCGTACGGCAGCGGCCTTCCTGCCCGTCATCGACAACCTGGAACTTGCCCTGAGTCACGCGACCGCCGACCCCGACGCGATTGTCGAAGGTGTCCGGGCCGTGCGCGACCAGGCCGTGAACGTCCTGGAGCGGCTGGGCTACCCGCGCCACGCAGAGACGGGCGTGTCGTTCGACCCGGCCCGGCACGAGGTGGTCGGCGTGGTCCAGGATTCCGACGCCGATCCGAACACCGTGGTCCAGGTGCTGCGACCCGGTTACGGGGAGGCCGAGCGGCAGCTGCGGCCTGCCGCCGTGACCGTCGCCAAGCGGGAGTGACCCTCCATGGCACGCGACTTCTACGAGGTGCTCGGCGTTGCGCGCACCGCCGACCCGGACGAGATCCAGCGGGCCTACCGCACCCTGGCCCGCAGGTACCACCCCGACGTCAACAAGGACCCCCAGGCAGAGGAGCGGTTCAAGGAGATCAATGAGGCCTTCAGTGTCCTGTCCGATCCGGACCAGCGAGCCCGGTACGACCGCTTCGGCGAGGACTTCCGGAAGGTCCCGGAGGACTGGGAGGAGCGGGTCGCTGCCAGCGCCGGCTCCGGCAGCGGCTTCTGGGGGACCACCGGGGGCGGCCCCCGGGTGCGGTACTCCACGACGGGCTTCGGGGACGAGGGGGTCGACGTCGAGGATCTGTTCGGCTCGCTGTTCGGCGGCGCCGGGCGGATGCGCGTGCCCGGCGCCGACCAGGAGGCCGAACTACCGCTCACCGTCGAGGAGGCCTACCGGGGCGGCCGCCGTACGGTCACCCTCGCCGGACCCGCCGGGCAGCGGAGCTACCAGGTCGACGTGCCGCCCGGCACCACCGACGGGCAGCGCATCCGGCTGGCCGGGGAAGGCGGGCGCGGGAGCGGCGGCGACGCTCCCGCCGGGGACCTGTACCTGAGGGTGCGGATCCAGCCGCACCCCGAGTTCCGCCTCGACGGCCGGGACGTCCACGTGCGGCTTCCGGTCGCCCCGTGGGAGGCGGCGCTGGGCGCGACCGTGCCGGTGCCCACGCCGAGCGGTGCCACGGCGAAGGTGACCGTGCCCGCCGGGTCCTCCAGCGGACGGCGCCTGCGGCTGCGCGGCGAGGGCATGCCGGGCCCGCGCGGCGCGAACGGAGACCTGTACGCGGAGCTGCGGATCATGGTGCCGCCCCGGCTGAGCGACCGAGAGCGCGAGCTGCTGGAGGAACTTGCTGCTGTCTCCTCGTTCGACCCCAGGAGGACCTGATGAGCGACCGACCGGCCGGGGCCCGCCCGTCCCGCGCACGCACGCACGAGGTGGGCGTGCAGTACGCGATCGTGCCCGTGCCCAGGCTCTCTCTGGAGACCGTGGCCCGCCGCTCAGGCGTCCATCCTGAGCTGATCCGTCGGTTCGTCGCCCTCGGACTGGTGGACGCCGACCGTGACGCCTCCGGACGGCTGGTGTTCGCCCCCGCGGCCCCGGCCGCCCTGGCCCGCGTCCAGCGGTTGCGCACCGGGCTGTGCCTGAACTACGCATCCGTCGGTCTGGTGCTCGACCTGCTCGATCGCATCAGCCTGCTCGAAGCCGCGCTGCGACGCGCAGGCGTGAGGAGTGATCTACCACCATGGACATGAACCGCCTGACCCAGAAGTCCCAGGAAGCCCTGCAGGAAGCCCAGCGCGCCGCCGGCAGCCTCGGCCACACCGAGGTCGACGGCGAGCATCTGCTGCTTGCCCTCCTCGACCAGGAGGAGGGCCTGATCCCGCGGCTGCTGCAGCAGGCGGGCACCGAGCCCGAGGAGTTGCGCGCGGCCGTACGCGAGGAGCTCTCCCGCCGGCCCAAGGTGACCGGCCCCGGCGCGGCACCGGGCCAGGTCTTCGTCACCCAGCGCCTGGCCCGGCTGCTGGACGCGGCGGAGCGGGAGGCCAAACGCCTCAAGGACGAGTACGTGTCCGTGGAACACCTGCTGCTGGCCCTGGCCGAGGAGGGCTCGACGACCGCCGCCGGGCGCATGCTGAAGGAGCACGGCGTGACCCGGGATTCCTTCCTCGGCGCGCTCACCCAGGTCCGTGGCAACCAGCGCGTGACCTCCGCCAACCCCGAGGTGGCCTACGAGGCCTTGGAGAAGTACGGCCGCGACCTGGTCGCCGAGGCCAGGACCGGGCGCCTCGACCCCGTCATCGGCCGGGATGCCGAGATCCGTCGCGTCACCCAGATCCTCAGCCGCAAGAGCAAGAACAACCCTGTGCTGATCGGTGACCCCGGCGTCGGCAAGACCGCCATCGTGGAGGGTCTGGCCCAGCGCATCGTGCGCGGTGACGTGCCCGAAGGACTGCGCGACAGGACGGTGTTCGCCCTCGACATGGGCTCGCTCGTGGCAGGCGCCAAGTACCGCGGCGAGTTCGAGGAACGCCTCAAGGCCGTGCTGAGCGAGGTCAAGGCCGCCGAGGGGCGGATCCTGCTCTTCGTCGACGAGTTGCACACGGTCGTCGGCGCGGGCGCAGCCGAGGGCGCCATGGACGCGGGCAACATGCTCAAGCCCATGCTGGCACGCGGCGAACTGCACATGATCGGCGCGACCACCCTGGACGAGTACCGCAAGCACATCGAGAAGGACGCCGCCCTCGAACGCCGCTTCCAGCAGGTACTGGTCGACGAACCCAGCTTGGAGGACACCATCTCCATCCTGCGCGGACTGCGTGAACGCCTGGAGGTCTTCCACGGTGTCAAGATCCAGGACACGGCGCTGGTCGCGGCGGCGACGCTCTCCCACCGCTACATCACCGACCGTTTCCTGCCCGACAAGGCCATCGACCTCGTCGACGAGGCCTGTGCCCGGCTGCGCACCGAGATCGACTCGATGCCGGCCGAACTCGACGAGATCACCCGCCGGGTGACGCGCCTGGAGATCGAGGAAGCCGCCCTGTCCAAGGAGACCGACCCCGCCAGCAAGGCCCGCCTGGAGGAACTGCGCAAGGAACTGGCCGATCTGCGCGGCGAGGCTGACGCCAAACACGCCCAGTGGGAGGCCGAACGGCAGGCGATCCGCCGCGTGCAGGAACTGCGCCAGGAACTGGAACAGGTCCGCCACGAGGCGGAGGAGGCCGAACGCGCCTACGACCTCAACCGCGCCGCCGAACTCCGCTACGGCCGCCTCCAGGACCTGGAGCGCCGCCTCGCCGCCGAGGAGGACCAACTGGCCGCCAAACAAGGGGAGAACCGGCTGCTGCGCGAGGTCGTCACCGAGGAGGAGATCGCCGACATCGTCGCCGCCTGGACCGGCATCCCCGTCGCCCGCCTCCAAGAGGGCGAACGCGAGAAACTGCTGCGACTCGACGAGATCCTGCGCGAGCGCGTCATCGGTCAGGACGAAGCCGTCAAGCTCGTCGCCGACGCCATCATCCGCGCCCGCTCCGGCATCCGCGACCCGCGCCGCCCCATTGGCTCGTTCATCTTCCTCGGCCCCACCGGCGTCGGGAAGACCGAGCTGGCCAAGACCCTCGCCCGGGCCCTGTTCGACTCCGAGGAGAACATGGTTCGCCTCGACATGAGCGAATACCAGGAGCGGCACACCGTCAGCCGGCTCATGGGGGCCCCGCCCGGATACGTCGGCTACGAGGAGGGCGGCCAGCTCACCGAGGCCGTACGCCGCAAGCCGTACTCGGTCGTGCTGTTCGACGAGATCGAGAAGGCGCACACCGATGTGTTCAACACCCTGCTGCAGATGCTCGATGACGGCCGCATCACCGATGCCCAGGGCCGCACCGTCGACTTCCGCAACACCGTGATCATCATGACGTCCAACATCGGCTCCGAGCACCTCCTCGACGGCGCCACCGCCGAGGGTGAGATCAAGCCGGACGCCCGTGCCCTGGTGATGGGCGAGCTGCGTGGGCACTTCCGCCCGGAGTTCCTCAACCGCGTCGACGACATCGTGCTGTTCAAGCCGCTCGGTGAGTCCCAGATCGAGCGGATCGTGGAGCTGCAGTTCGACGAGCTGCGGCAGCGGCTCGCCGAGCGCCGCATCACCGTCGAACTCACCGACGCCGCCCGGGAAGCGATCGCCCACCAGGGCTACGACCCGGTGTATGGAGCCCGCCCGCTGAGGCGCTACATCTCCCATGAGGTCGAGACCCTCGTCGGGCGCGCCCTGCTGCGCGGCGACGTCCAGGACGGCGCCACGGTCCGCGTGGACGCCCAGCACGGAGAGCTGGTGGTCACCTACGACCAGCCCGAGGACGTGACGGGAGCGAGGGCGGCATGAGTACCGTGCAGGCCACCAACGTCACCTGCCCGCACTGTGGGCGTACCAACCGGGTACCTGCGGCCGCCGAGGGCCGCCCCAGGTGCGGCAACTGCAAGCAGCCTCTGCCGTGGATGGCCGACGCGGGCGACGACGACTTCGCCGAGATCGTCGAGCAGGCCGCCGTGCCCGTGGTCGTCGACCTGTGGGCCACCTGGTGCGGCCCCTGCCGCATGGTGAGCCCAGCGCTGGAGAAGGTCGCCGCCGATCTCGCGGGAAAGATCAAGCTGGTCAAGGTCGACATCGACAAGAACCCGCGGCTGGCGCAGCGGTTCGAGGTCCAGGCGGTACCGACGCTGCTGGTCCTCGACAAAGGACAGACCATCGCCCGACAGGCGGGTGCCGCACCTGCCCCTGCCCTGCGGCAGTGGGTGGAGCACTCGATCGCGGGCCACGAACCGGCCGGGAAAGGGTGATCGGCCATGACCGTAGGAACAGACCCACACCTTGCCCTCGCACGCCCCGTTACCCCGCGCGCCCCAGGGTGCGAGGAATGCCTGGCCACGCGTTCCCCCTGGGTCCACCTCAGGCTCTGCCTGACCTGCGGCCACGTCGGCTGCTGCGATTCCTCGCCGAACCGGCACGCCCGCCGTCACGCCGCCGCCGACGGCCATCCGATCGTGGCCTCGCTGGAGCCCGGCGAGGACTGGCGGTGGTGCTTCGTCCACGAGGCGTTCGTGTGATGCCCGGCGACGAGACGCGCCCGGGCGCAGCGCCGGTGCCGGACGAGACGGCGGAGGGCGTCCCCTTCGAGACGCCCGACATCTACGGTGCCTATCCCCGCCTGCCGGACGACCAGATTGCCCGCCTGGCGCAGCACGGCCAGAGGCGTGCGGCTGACGCCGGTGACGTGCTGATCCGGGAGGGGGAGCGGTGCGAGACCTTCTACGTCGTCCTCAGTGGCTCGGTCGCCATCGTCGAGGGCTACGGCACGCATGACGAACGCCTGCTGCGTGTGCACGGCCCCGGCCGCTTCATCGGCGAACTCGGCCTCCTGAACGGACAGGTGGCCTTCTACACCGCCGTGGTCAGGGACCCTGGCGAGTTCCTTGCCCTGTCCATGGATCAGCTGCGTGACCTGGTGACCCGGGACTCCATCCTCGGTGATGTGGTGCTGCGCGCCTGCCTGGGCCGCCGGGCTCTGCTCGTGGGGCAAGGCGCCGGTTTCCGAATCATAGGCTCGCGCTATTCGCCTGACACCCGGCGGCTGCGCGAGTTCGCCGCTCGCAACCGGCTGCCGCACCGCTGGATCGATCTGGAGACGGACGAGGAGGCCGAGGCGCTGCTGCGCCGCTTCGCGGTCGGTCCGGAGCAGACGCCGCTGGTGATCTGGCGGGACACGACACTGCTGCGCAATCCGAGCAACGCCGAACTGGCCCGGTTGATCGGCTTGTCGCCCCTGCCGTCGGGCAACGGCCGCGGCGATCTCCTTATCGTCGGCTCCGGTCCGGCCGGCCTCGCTGCCGCGGTGAACGGCGCCTCGGAGGGCCTCGGCACCACCGTGGTCGAGACGATGGCCACCGGCGGCCAGGCCGGGACGTCGTCCCGCATCGACAACTGCTTCGGCTTCCCCTCCGGCATCTCCGGCGCCGAACTCACCGAGCGCGCTGTGCTCCAAGCGGGCAAGTTCGGCGCCCGGATCAGCGTCCCTGCGGAGGCGGCCCGGCTCGAACGGCGAGACGGCCACTACGCCGTCGGGTTCGCAGACGGCAGCGAGATCACCGCCCGTACCGTCGTCCTGGCCACCGGCGCCCACTACCGCCGCCTCCATGTGCCCGGCATCGAGCCGTTGGAGGGCTCAAGCGTCCACTACTCGGCGACCGTCTACGAGGCCCAGCAGTGCCGTACCGACCCGGTGGCGGTCGTCGGCGGCGGCAACTCCGCGGGCCAGGCCGTGCTCTTCCTGGCCGGGTACGCACCGCAGGTGTATTTGTTCGTCCGTAGGCCGAGCCTCGAGGCGCACATGTCCCGCTACCTGATCGATCAGGTCGAGCGCCACCCGCGGGTGCGCGTGCTGCTGCACACCGAGATGACCGAGGCGCTCGGCGACAAGACGCTGGAGTCGGTCACCGTGGTCGACCACCGTACGGGCGAGCACCGCCACCTCACGGTGCGGGCCCTGTTCGTCTTCACCGGCGCCGACCCCCACACCGAGTGGCTGTCCGGCGCGCTCGCCCTCGACGCGCGCGGCTTCGTGCTCACCGGCGCGGAGGCGCAGGCCTGCTCCGTTCCCGAACTGTGGCAGAGCCAGGGCCGCGACTGCCTGACATTGGAGACCAGCCTGCCTGGCGTCTTCGCCGCCGGCGACGTCCGCAGCGGCTCGGTGAAGCGCGTGGCCTCCGCGGTCGGCGAAGGCGCGATGAGCATCCACTTCGTGCACCGCTACCTGGACCACACGGCAGCGCCCGGCGGCACCGACAGCTCCTCGCGCACCCGTCCGAAGGAGTCCGCTTGGCTCGCATGACACCCAGCGGGCGACGAGATCACGAGAGGGAGAAGGAGGCGATGGGAATGACCACGCCCGTCCGGCGCCACCGCGGTGGCGCGATGCAGGGCAGCCCCGTTGGCTGGGCACGCAATCCGCTGACGGAGTTCGACCAACTGCTCAGCGAGATGAGCGGACTGATCGAATCCACGGTGGGAGGCACTGCGCCCGCAGTCGCGTGGACACCTCTGGCGGATGTCACGGAGTCCGACGACGCCTTCCACGTCGAGATCGAACTCCCTGGCGTCAAGAGCAAGGACATCAACGTCGAAGCGAACGGCCAGGAGCTGGTGGTCACCGGAGAGATCAAGGAGAAGGAACGCAAAGGCGTCCTGCGCCGGAGCACGCGCCGCACCGGATCCTTCGAGTACCGGCTGCGGCTGCCCGGAGAGGTCGACAACGAAAAGATCAATGCGCAGATGTCGGACGGGGTGCTCACCATCACCGTCCCCAAGGCCGAGGTCGCAAAGCCCCGGCACATCGAGATCAGCGAGACGAGTGAAAGCACCGAGAACAAGGGCTGAGACGCGAACGCCGCGGTTCCGGGCACCCATCCGGCACCGCGGCCGGGCCGGCGAGGCTCGACACCCGGGGTGACTCATGAACCACGTCCCCTGTCAGAACCGCTCACGGCGGCGGAGACTCGGCACGCGGCTCCCCATCGGCTTCCTTTCGGCGCCGCAGACGCCAGGCGCGCACCAGCCGAAGGGGGAGCAGACCCAGCGGTGCTCGCCGGCCCAAGTCCGCTTGGTCCTCGCGGTCGAATGCCCGTGCGTAACGCTCGGCGTCCTGAGCCGTGGGATATCGCTTGCTTCCCTCCGCTCCGCACCCACGCGCGCAGCGCCAGAGCATCGTGTCGCCCTCATGGAGAAAGCGAAACCGGTGTCCCAGAAGGTGGCAGCGCAGCACAGAAGACCACCCTATGCGGACCGGTCCCGTCCGGCCTGTTCTGTCCCTCTACAGGCAACAGCCCATGGCCCTGAACGAGGAGGCACGGCATGACCACCACAGCCGAGCTCGGTGTCGTCACGACCAAGGTCCCCGCCCGGCTTGACCGGCTACCGTGGTCCCGATTCCACTGGCGGATCGTCATCGGTCTGGGAACCGTCTGGATTCTGGACGGACTCGAAGTGACGATCGTCGGGGCGGTCGCCGCCCGGATGACCGAACCGGGCAGCGGCATCAACCTCACCAGCTCCGACATAGGCACTGCCGCCGCCATCTACGTGGCAGGCGCATGTGCGGGCGCTCTCCTGTTCGGAAGGCTCACCGACCGCTACGGGCGCAAGAAGCTGTTCATGCTCACGCTCGGCATCTACATTCTTGCCACCGTCGCGACCGCGTTCGCCCACGACGCCTGGTACCTCTACCTTGCCCGCTTCATCACCGGTATGGGTATCGGCGGAGAGTATGCCGCCATCAACTCGGCCATCGACGAGCTGATTCCGGCCCGCAATCGCGGGCAGGTGGATCTGGCCATCAACGGCAGCTACTGGGTCGGTGCGGCGCTCGGCAGCCTGGTCGCCGTGCTGCTTCTCAACGAGAGTCTGCTGGCAGCCGACCTCGGCTGGCGGCTGGCCTTCGGCCTCGGCGGCATTCTGGGCCTGGCCATCATGCTGGTACGCCGCCACGTGCCGGAGAGTCCCCGCTGGCTGTTCATCCACGGGCATGAAGACGAGGCTGAACGCATCGTCGACCGGATCGAGGCCGAGGTGAAACAAGAGGCCGGCCGCGAGCTGCCGGAGCCGGGCGCGGCGGTCACCGTACGGCAGCGCGACGTCATCCCGTTCAAGGAGATCGCCGGCGTGGCTCTGCGGCGGTACCCGCGTCGCGCCGTTCTCGGTCTGGCGCTCTTCATCGGACAGGCGTTCCTGTACAACGCGATCGTCTTCGACCTGGGCACGATCCTGAACGGCTTCTTCGACATCGGCTCCGGCTCGATCCCCTACTTCCTCGCCCTCTTCGCGATCGCCAACTTCCTCGGACCACTCCTTCTCGGCCGACTGTTCGACACCGTCGGCAGGAAGCCGATGATCGCGGGCACCTACTTCGGCTCGGCACTCGTGGCCGTCGTCCTCGCCGTCCTGCTGATCAACGGCTCTCTCACTGCATGGTCGTTCTTCCTGCTGGTCTCGCTGACCTTCTTCGTGGCGTCCGCGGGAGCGAGTTCGGCCTACCTGACGGTGAGCGAGGTCTTCCCCATGGAGACCCGAGCTCTGTCCATCTCGCTGTTCTTCGCGATTGGCACGGCCGTTGGCGGAATCACCGGCCCGCTGCTGTTCGGCCACTTGATCCACAGTGGCGATGCCAACCTGGTGGCCATCGGCTTCCTCGTCGGAGCGGCAGCCATGGCGCTGGGCGGACTGACCGAAGCCTTCTTCGGTGTCCGGGCCGAACAACAGTCCCTGGAGAACATCGCCCGGCCCCTCACGGCCGAGGAAGCCGAGGCAGCCTGGCGCGACGAGCCCGCGCCACAGGACGCACGAGACCGCCTCCGGCCCGCGCACGTCCGCCAGGCCGAGCACGACCGGGAACTGCGGATCGCCGACCGCACCGCCCGCCGCCGGGAGCGGGAGCGCACCGGAGCCCGCCGCTACCGCCCGGGCACCGGACCGGGCAGCAACCTGTACTCGCCGGGGATGGCCGGCACCGCGGGCACAGCAAGCCGTACGTCCGCCATGGCCGAACAACGCCTCGACGACGAGATCGAACAGATCACCCACGCGCTCCAAGAAGCCGGCCCGACGAGCCGCGACCAACTCGAACAGGCCGTGGGCGGCCGTTCCTGGGGCCCCGGTCGCTTCCGCCGCGCCCTGCGTGAGTCCGAGCGGGAGTCCCGGGCCAAGAGCCTTCCGAACGGCAGCTACGCGCCGACGGACGGACCCGCACGGTCCGACAGCACACCGGGCAACCCTCATGACCAGCGGTGACCGGGGCAGAAGGAGGCAGCGATGAAATACGACGGATTCCTCGCCCGTGTACGCGAGCGAGGCGAATACAGAGACCAGGAGGAAGCCGCGGGCGTCACCAACGCCGTGCTGGAAGTGCTGGCCCAACGGATCAGCCCGGGGGAAGTCAAGGACCTCGCATCCCAACTGCCGGGCCCGCTGGGACAAGTCCTGGAAAATGCCACGCCGCAGCAGGCGCAGAGCTTCGGGATCGAAGAGTTCTACCGCCGGGTCGCCGAACGCATCGATGCCCGGCCGCGCACGGCGCAGTGGGACGCCAGCGCGGTCCTGACCACCGTTGCCGACGCTGTCACTGGGGGAGAGTTGAATCAGATCATCAGCCAGCTCCCCTCCAGTTACGCGGCCCTGTTCGGCAAGGCCGACCTCGCGGACTGAGCCCGTGGGCGCGGCGCCCAGAACGAAAGGCTCCGGAAATGGTTGATACAGGTTTCTCCTCGTTCGACACCATGGTGGACAAGGCCAACCGGCTCCTCAAAGACGTCGAGGAGGCCTTCGAATGGCCCAAAGACCGCCGCAAGCAGTCGTACGCGGCACTTCGGGCCGTGCTGCACCCGCTCCGGGACCGTCTCCCGGTCGAAACGGCCGTACAGTTCGGGGCCCAGCTGCCGACCATCGTCAGGGGCGTCTACTACGACGGCTGGAAGCCGGCCGAGACACCCGTGAAGATGAGCAACGAGGAGTTTTTCGCACGGGTCCGGAGTGAATTCCCCTATGCGGTAGAGGGCGGCAGCGAGCGGCTAGTGCGCACCGTGCTGAAATCCCTGGAGCGCCATGTGAGCGCCGGCGAATGGCAGCACCTCAGGTCCCGTGTGCCGAACTCGTTTGCCGCGCTCCTGCCGTGACCAGCCTTTGCCTGGGTGGGCATGGCGCTGCAGATTTGCGGCGCCATACCTGCCGCTTACCGGCGACTGAGCCACGCTCGGCGCGTGCCGTCACGGATCAGGGGGCTGCCACTCGACCATCAAAATCGTGGCGTCGTCGCTGAGTTTGTCGTGCTGATGTTCGAGGATGGCATGGATGAGCAGGCGCAGCGCTTCCGGGGCGCTCTGCCCCGCTGCGGTCGACCGGATGATGTAGTCGGTGAAGCGCTCCAGGCCGAACTCTTCGCCTGCCTCGTCGCGTGACTCCACGACGCCGTCTGAGTAGAGCAGTATTCGGTCACCGGGTTCGAGGCTGACGTCGTGCACCCGACGGGCGGTCCCGGCGAGACTGGCTGGCAGCCCCAAAGGAGGCTCCGGTGGCCGCTCCAGAGCATTTTGGAGCAGGCGGTGGCGACGGATGAGCAACGGAGGCGGGTGACCGCAATTGCACCAGCGCAGCACACCAGTGGTCATCTGCAACTGGGTGAAGACCCCTGTGCAGAACTGCTCCGGAAGCCAGTTGGCCAGCGCTTCGTCCACGGTGCCCGCGAGTTCGTCGAGGTCTGCCCCGCTGCGCCGGGCGTTACGGCAAGCTGCCATGGCGACGGAGGTGGCCAGCCCGGACGCCAGGTTGTGCCCCATGCCGTCAAGGATGGTGGCGTGCAGAACGTCCTCGGTGAACGCATGGTCGAAAGCGTCGCCGCCCAGTTCGTACGCAGGCTCCAGAACCGCCGTCGAGACGACCCGCCCGGTGCCGATCGACCGGGGAGGGAGAAAAGCCCTCACCATCTCCGTGGGCAGGTGCATCGGCCTGGTACGCATGCGCTGCGCGATGGTGTCGCTGTAGGTGCGCTTGGATGTGATGATCAGTGCGAGGAGCAGCACCATCGTTCGACAGCGCCGTAGCTTGAGCCCGTCCAAGGCGCTCATGTTCAGTTCCACGACGCCCAGCCGCTCCGCTCCGTCGGTCAGTGGCAGCCAGACCTTCATCCCGCCGGAGGGGCCTTCTTCCACTCGGAGAGAGTCGGTGCGGTAGGCCCATCCGGCCAGCGAACTGTCGAGGTCCAGTTCCGGCTCGCCGTCGACAAGCGGCACCAGCAGTCTTTGCTGGATGTCGACCAGATAGATAGCGGCTCTGCCCAGACCCATGGCCTCGGCATACCGGCTCAGGACCACGGGCAGTTCCGCAGGTGATGCCAGCTGGGCTGCTCTGACCAGTTCCTCCAGCAGCCGCTCCCCGGACCCGACGGACATGTTCCCGTCCATCCCTCGATGATCCCTGCGAGGCCGATCCGCCACAATCTGAGCTCTCCGACACCCGATTTGTGGGTCGATCAGCCTGGGGTGCTGGCGCTTGCACTTGCGGATCGGTCGGGCAGCGGGATCGGCTGCCGACACCAGCAGATCGGAAGTCGGGCGTGACCCGCTATCCGCACGGCGGTCTGTTCCAGCAGCCGGCGAGTGCCCGCCGCGGTGTCGGCCAGCCCACCGACCAGGTGCGTCAGCCGCCGCTGACGCTGCTTGGCCATGGCCTGCACGGCCTGGTCCGGTCGCCACTCACAGCAGGAGGTCGAAGACGGCCCGGGCCTCGGCCCAGTGCTGGGTCTGGGGGTTCTTCAGATCGGGGTGGAGGATCTTGAAGCTCTGGGCAAGGGCCAGGCTGAGGCCGCCGATGATGTCCGGATAGGCCGCCTCGGTCTCCTCGTCGGGTGTGCGGTCCAGAGCGGGATGGGCGGCGAGCTGTTCCAGGATCGGCTTGAGTTCTACCTCCTGGTCGATCTTCCGGAAGTGGTGAATGCTCTCCTGTAGGCCTTTCGTGATCGGCAGGTCACAGGTCCGGATGATGTCGCGCCCGTTGGCCTTCGCAGTGGCCTGGGCAACGGTCAGCAGATCGTAGAGCTTGGCGTCGACGAAGTCGCTGTATCGCTTGAGATCGTTCTTGTCGACGTCCAGCCCCGCGGCCGCACGGAAGAACCTCTCGAACCTGGCGATGGACATCACGGTCATGACGGCAACCTCCGACTGCGGGCGCCGAGGTGACTCCCGGCCCCTGGGCTTCTCAGCCAGCTTGGCCGACGGGGGCGCGTGAGCGCATGCGTATGCCGGGCCCAATTGGCCTCCCTGTATTGCCCTGCCAGGCCCAGGCGTCCGACCCGCCCGGGGGTGTCGCACGGGTGTGCGGACCGACAGAGGGTGAACACCGGGTTGCGGACCGCCCCCTTAGGCAGGGGTGTGGATCCGCATAGCCCGGTTGAGCAGGTCGGCGCAGAACTTAGGTCCGGCCGTGCCAGTGGAATTTCTGACTGATGGGCAGGCAGGACGTCGCGCGCGCCTCCCCGCTCAAGCACGCCAACCTCAACTGCCGGGGCCGGTACAGCTTCGCCGCCCGCCCGCAGCGCGCGGGGCTGCGGCCAATGTGCGACCCGGCAACAGCTTGCCTCGACGAGGACGACACTGCACACGAGGAGTCAGGAGCGCGCGAGCCGGGCCGCGAGATAGGGCGCGGTGGCGCTGCGGCGGGTTCTCGCCACCTTGGCCGGCGGGCCCGTCGCGACCACCCGCCCGCCCGCGTCGCCGCCGCCTGGACCGAGGTCGATGACCCAGTCGGCGGTGGCGATCGTGTCCAGGTCGTGTTCGACGAGGACAACCGTGTTGCCCGAGTCGACGAGCCGGTGCAGCTGTCGCAGCAGCAGCGCGATGTCCGAGGGGTGCAGTCCCGCCGTCGGCTCGTCGAGCAGGTAGAGCGCGTGCCCGCGGCGGGCTCGCTGCAGCTCGGTGGCCAGTTTGATGCGTTGCGCCTCACCGCCGCTGAGTTCCGTCGCGGGCTGGCCCAGCCGCAGGTACCCCAGTCCCACCTCGCGCAACGTCTCCAGACTGCGGGAGGCCGCCGGGACGGCGGACAGGAACTTGGCGGCGGCGTCGACGGACAGTGCCAGTACTTCCGCGATGTTCTTGCCGCGGTAGGTGACCTCCAGCGTTTCGGCGTTGTACCGGGCGCCTTCGCAGGTCGGGCACGGCGCGTAGGTGCCGGGCAGGAACAGTAGTTCCACCGCGACGAATCCCTCGCCCTGGCAGGTCTCGCACCGCCCTTCGGGCACGTTGAAGGAGAACCGCCCGGCCGAGTAGCCGCGCGCCCGGGCTTCGTCCGTCGCCGCGTACAGCTTGCGCACCGCGTCGAACATCCCGGTGTACGTGGCGAGGTTGGACCGGGGCGTTCGGCCGATGGGCCGTTGGTCGACCCGGACCAGCCGGTCGAATGACTCGACCCCTGACGCATCCTGGACGTCGACCTCCAGCTGCGCCTCGTCGGGCTCCTCCGGTACGAGTCCGAGGTGGCCGCGGACGACCTCGGCGAGCACCTGCGTCACCAGCGTCGACTTCCCGGAACCGGACACGCCCGTCACCGCCGTCAGTACGCAGAGCGGTACATCGACGGACACGTTGTGCAGATTGTGGCGGGAGACGCCGCGCAGGTGCAGCCAGCCGCGCGGTGTGCGCGGGCGGTGATCGAGGGGCTGGGCGCGCCCGAACAGGTACTGGCTCGTGGCCGACTCCCCGACCTCCTCAAGACCGGCGACCGGGCCGCTGTACAGCACGCGTCCGCCGCCCTCGCCCGCACCGGGGCCGATGTCGACCACCCAGTCCGCCCGCCGAACGACGTCCATGTCGTGCTCCACGACGAACAGCGAGTTGCCCGCCGCCTTGAGGCGGTCCAGCACCTCCAGCAGTGGTTCCGCGTCAGCCGGGTGCAGGCCCGCGGAGGGTTCGTCGAGTACGTAGACGACTCCGAACAGGCCCGAGCGCAGCTGGGTGGCGATCCGCAGGCGCTGCGCCTCGCCGGGCGACAGGGTCGTCGAGCGGCGCCCGAGGCTGAGATATGCGAGGCCCAGGTCGAGCAGTACGTCGATCCGCGCGACCAGATCGCCGCAGATCCGGACCGCGACCTCGGTTGTCTCCCCGGACCGGGCGGTCGACGTGGTGGCGTCGGCCTCGGACCGGCCCGCAACGGGCCGCAGCAGCGCCACGACCCCGGTGAGCGGCATCGCGTTGATCTCGGCGATGGAACGTCCGGCGAAGGTCACGGCGAGCGCCTCGGGCCGCAGTCCGCTGCCGTGACAGGCGGGGCAGGGCACACTCCTGACGAACCGGAGCGCCCGGTCGCGCATCTTCTCGCTCTTGGAGTCGGCGAGGACGTGCATGACGTGCTTGCGGGCGCTCCAGAACTTGCCCTGGTAGCCGTAGTCGACGCGGTCCTCCTCCGGCTCGATGTATACGGAGGGCTGCTCGTCCGTGTACAGCAGCCAGTCCCGGTCCTTCTTCCTGAGCCTGCGCCACGGTCGGTCGATGTCGATCCCCAGGCCGCTCACGACACTGCGCAGGTTGGCGCCCTGCCAGGCGCCCGGCCAGGCAGCGATCGCCCCCTCGCGGATGCTCAGCGAGGAGTCCGGGACGAGCAGGTCCTCGGCGACGTCGTGCACGACGCCCAATCCGTGGCACTCCGGGCAGGCGCCGGCCGCGGTGTTGGGTGAGAACGACTCGGCTTCCAGTCGTGCGGCCCCGGGCGGATAGGTGCCGGCGCGGGAGTACAGCATGCGCAGCAGATTGGACAGCGTGGTGAGGGTGCCGACCGTCGAGCGCGAGCTGGGCGACCCGCGTCGCTGCTGCAGGGCCACGGCCGGTGGCAGCCCGGTGATTTCCTGCACGTGCGGTGCGCCTACCTGTTGCAACAGCCTTCGGGCGTACGGCGCCACTGACTCGAAGTAGCGTCGCTGAGCCTCCGCGTAGAGCGTGCCGAACGCGAGCGAGGACTTCCCCGAACCGGAGACACCGGTGAAGGCGACCATCGCGTCCCGAGGAACGTCGACATCGATGTTCCGCAGGTTGTTCTCACCGGCGCCCCGGACATGTACGAAGGGGTCGGTCGCGTCCTCGTTCACCGTTCCTGATTACCTGATCGCGCCGCGAACCGCGCGACAGGCGCCGTCGCCGGGCCCGGCTCCCAGGGAACACTCGAGAGGGCTTCACCATTGATCCGTATCCCCGGGCCTCACCCAATTGCCCCATGGGAACGATCGTGCGGCTGAAGGCCTATGGAGCCCTCGCCGCGAGGCGACTGCCCTTCGCGCCCACTCTCGATCGGCCCTGACTGGGATCCCCGAACCAGTCGGGGCCTTCGTCTGCCCCCTGCATGCGCACTTCCGGGCAGGACACCGAAACGGGTGTCCGGTGGCGCGGCGAGCGGTGCCGACCGGGGCGCGGAGCTGGTGTTCGCGGTGGCACACGCAACCGTGTGGCCTGGTGGTGGAGCATGCCCTGCGCGGGGAGGACGAGGAGATCTGACCGTACAGCCTGCACCTGCTGGCGGGTGCCTGCGTGTCACGCGGCGTCGGCGTTACCTCGGGGGCATCCTGTGGGCAATCGCGATCGCGGGAACAGCCGACCAGAAGGGTCCAGCCATGCCGGTGTCGCCGGGCGTTACGGTCGTGGCGCTCCTCGCAGACCCGGACGCGCCGACGGAGATCGCTCGGCACATGGCCAAGACACTTTCTGCTCGGCTCGCCGACAAGTCGGGCCAGGGGCGACGGTTCGACGTCGAGGTGGTCAGTGAGCCCTTCACGTCCGGGACCGAGGACCCGCCCACGTTGATGCGCCGGATCATGGACCGTGGGAGTGCGGAGAACTGGGACATCGTCGTGGCCCTCACCGACCTTCCGCTGCACTCGCACGGGCGCAAGCTCGCTGTGGATCTGAATCACGAACGCGGCTTGGCGCTGCTCTCTCTTCCTTCACTGGGGGGCCTGCGGCTGCAGACGAGGGCCCGGCGGGCCGTTGAAGAAGCCGTGCTTGGCTTGGCGGGTCCGCAAACCACGGGGGCTGAAGGACCTCCGCGAAGTCAGCCGCTTCCGGGGCCCTTCGACAATCGTCTCGCGCCCATTCAGCCGGGCCAATCCGGTGGGAAGGAGACCGACGATCTTCAGTACGTCGCCAGCGGGCCGCGCGGTTACCTACGGGTACTCGCCGGTATGGTCCGCGCCAACCGGCCCTGGCGGTTGGTGCCGGGCTTGTCGAAAGCCCTGGCGGCCGCACTCGCCACGGGAGCGGTCGCCACCGTGAACTCCACCGTCTGGAGCCTGGCCGCGTCCCTGAGCACGCCACGCCTCGTGATCGCCATGGTCGGGTCCGTCGCGATCATGATCGGCTGGCTGATCGTGGACGCGGAGCTGTGGCATCGATCACCGGAGAGCTCGCCGGAGGCGAAGCAGAAGGCGCGGCTCTACAACGCCTCGACGGTCGTGACCGTCGGGATCGGGGTGCTCGTCTGCTACGTGGGTTTGATGGTCATCAACTGGGTGTGGGCGCTGTTCATCCTCAACGACCAACTGTTCGCTTCCGTGACACAAAACCCACTGCACGCCGAGGAGTACTGGACGTTGGCGTGGTTCGTCGCTTCGGTCGCCACCGTGGGCGGCGCCCTTGGATCGGGCCTGGAGAGCGACGAAGCGATCCGGGCGGCCGCCTACTCCAAGCGCGAACAGGAACGTCGCCACGTCCTCGAAGGCGATCAGGGTGACCAGCGCTCGAAGTAAACCGCTACCGGCGCAAATGGCTCCTACGGGCGGCGGACCCTCGGACCACCCCACGTCCGCTGAACTGGGGCCGCTTCCCTCAGCCGGCGGGCGACGCACATCAGGCTAAGCATGGGCGGCAACAGCAGCGCCCGGCAGGGCAGGTCCGTCACCCTTCTTCAGCCGCTTCACGACCCCCGCCGGCCAATCCCGATCGGCTACGAGGACGACGTCGAGCTGCGACCGCTCCGGGCTGAACAGACGGTAGGGATGTGGTCATCGATCGCCCCGTGCTGCGTGGGTGCCGGTTTGTGGGTATAGGTCGGCCGGGCTCGCGCACCCGCCGAGTGCGGTGCCGTCGGGCGCCGGCCGCCCGACGCGACCCGGCGGAACGCTCCGGCTAGGCTCACAACCGTGACGTGGCTGCGGGCCTTCGGGGAGGCCGTGAGATCCGGGCTCACGATCGAGGAGACGCGGCTGGAGCCCTTGCTCGCGCTGCGCACGGCTGCTGGGGTGGGGCTTGTCATCGGGCTGGCGCTGTGGCTGGTCTCCCCTGCGTACGCCGCGTCCGCCGCCCTCGGTGCCTACTCAGCGGGCGGGGCCACCTTCCAGCGCACCTGGCGGCCACGCAAGGTGATCGCGCTCGGCGCGGGCGCGGGTCTGGCACTCAGCACGTTCGTGGGCTACCTGGCGGCGGGGCGACTCGTGACGTTCCTCCCACTGCTGGCCGTATGGGCCTTTGCCGCGGGGATGGCGTGGGCCGTCGGATCGACCGCTGGGATCGTCGCAGCGACGACCGTCGGCAGCATGCTGGTGACCATCACCCTGCCTACGAGCGTCGAGCGAGCCTTGGAGCACGCCGGGATCATCGCGCTCGGCGGCGTGGCGCAGGCCGTGCTGATCCTGCTGTTCCCGATCCGCCGCTGGGGGGCGCACCGTGACGCGCTCGCCGACGCCCTGGCCGCCGTGGCGGACTACGCCCGCCGACTGCGGCACGACCCGACCGCCCCGTTCGACCCGGAGCCGTTGATGACGGCCCGGGACGCGGCGGCCGTGACGCCCTCGCAGGCTCGTACCCGTCCCCCCGTCCTCCACGGCCCCCGGGGCCTCGCCGAGCACATTCGGCCTGTCGTCGCCGCGCTTGCCGACCCTGACGTCGGTGCCCCGGCGGAGGGACCCGGGCGGGACCGCGCGCGGGAGTTGCTCAACGCGGCCGCCGACGTCCTGGACGCGACTGCCCGTTCGATCCGCCGCGGCACGCCCGCCGAGGTGCCCCCCGGGAGCGCAGACGTCCTGCGCGTCGACGAGGAGCACGAGGTGCTGGAGGGCCCCGCGCGGCAGGCCGCCGAACGGCTCGTGGAACTGCTCGGCGAGGCGTTGGAAATCGCCGGGAGCGGCGGCGTGCGCGGGAAGGCACCCACGCCGCCCGGCCCCGCGAGCGCCCAGTTCCTGGTGCGCCCGACAATGTTCCGGCTGGTCCCGGTCGTCGTCCGGGCGGTCCGCCGTGAGCTCCGCCGGGACTCGCCCGTATTCCGGCACGCCGTCCGCCTGGCGGCGGTGGCCCCGCTTGGCTATCTGATCGCCGCCCAGCTACCCCTCGGCCACGGCTACTGGGCGCCCATCGCCTCAGTGATGGTGATGCGGCCGGACTTCCACCGGACGTACGCGCGTGCGGTGGCTCGTCTCGCCGGCACCCTGGCGGGGGTCGCGTTCGCCACCGTGATGGTCCGGGCGCTGGGCCCGGACGCCCAGGTGTTCGGCGTGCTGGCGGTGGTCTCGGCGGGCCTGTCGTACACGCTGATCCGTACCGGCTACGCCTACTCCCAGTGCTTCACTGCCGCGTACGTCGTCTTCCTGCTCGGCATGGGCGGCCAGGGACTGGAGCAGACAGCCCCGGAGCGGGTGGTGCTTACCTTGCTCGGCGGGGCTCTGGCAATGCTGGCGTACGTGGTGTTCCCCGCATGGGAGACTCCCCGGCTGCCGAGTCGGCTTGCGGACTGGCTCGCCGCCAACGGCCGCTACGCGGCCGCCGTGCTCCGCAGCTATGCCGAACCGAGCCGGGAGCATCGCGCCGACATGCGCAAGGCACTGCTGGCAAGCAGGGAGGCACGTGCCGCCTGGGAGAGGGCCTACGACCAGGCAAAACAGGAACCGGTCCGTCCCAGGGGGCTGACGTCGCGCGAGGCGCAGGATGCGCAGGAGGCGCTCCAGGGGTTCGGCCGGGCGGCGATGCTCATGGAGAGCCACGTCCCGCGGGACGTCAGCCGTTTCGTCCCTGAGGCGGAGCAGTACGCCGAGGCACTGGAGGCGGACACCGAGCAGGCGGCAGTCGACGTGCGCGAGCACAGGAATCCGGACTGGGGGCGTGTGGAGGAGGCACTCCACGCGTGGGAAGGCGCCGCCACCCAGGAACGGAGCCCGGTGCTACGGCGCGGGGCGGAACTGCAGAAGCGGGCCCTGGAGGACCTCACGACAGCCGTAAGCCGCACACCCCTGGAACGGGACGTCGGCTCCGCTCGCGAGGAGCAACGGGTGCGGGCGGCCGTGGCTGCGGAAGGTGACGGATCAGGCCCCGCGCACCGGGGTGGGTGACGGCTCCGGCGAGGGCGAGCGCCGCGCCTCCTGAAGCGGGAAGTAGTCTCCCGGGCGCGTCGAGCGCCGCCACACGTACACCGCTGTCGCCATCACGAGGATCAGCCCCGCCAGGATGAGCAGTTCGATCCCCTCGGTGTTCCAGCGGAAGGACTTCTCCGCCTCGGCCGTCACGATGAGCACCTTGCGGATGCCGGCAATCAGGCCGACGACGAGGAACGGCTCCGCGTCGAGGGTCTGGTTCCTGATGGTGAGGCGGACGGTGTGGAGCAGTTCGGCCACGATGAACAGCACAAGGCCGTTGTCTAGGGCGGAGAGAACGACCGTCTCCTCGCGGTACGGCCCCTGGATCGACCTGATGACGTCTCGGACGACCCCGACGGTCAGAAGCCCCGCGAGCAGTACGAGAAGCGCCGCGACGACGAGGTGGATGGCGTCCTCGATGAGCTGCAGGAGGCCCTGCACCCGGCCGCCCTCGATCTTCGGGAGAATGGGTCGCACAATTCAGCATGCTAAGGGTGCCCCGGCCCGCGGGCGCGGCGTGCTGCCGAACGGGCGGATCCTTTTCCTCTGCTGGCAGCCTGGGGAAGAGGCGAGGCACGCCCGGCGGCAGGACGAGATGAGGCAGCCCGACGCGGACATGAACGGCAGGAGCCTGCCGTCGGGGCGCAGGCAGGCCTCGCAGTGCCTAGGACGGCCGCCCAGGTACTGGTCTGCTCGGTCCGCGCTTACCCTGAGGCGCCGTCTACGTCCGCCGCCAAGGGATGCACTCGGTACACCGCAGCCGGTTGTCGCCCTCGCGATCCAGCGCGTTCTTCGTGGAGCCGACGGACGTAGCCGTGCTCCTCGAGGAGTTTCAGTGCCGGAGATGTGGATCTCACGGTGGGGAAGGCCCGGCGGCGTGCTGTGACGAGTTCGTGGGCCTTGAAGCCGGTCACTTTCGTTTTGTGGATCCAATCGAGCACCAGCTGAGCCTTCTCGCTGTCTGTGTCCGTTGCCATGAGGTCGAAGGCGGCCAGGGCGTGGGCGGTGTAGTACTTGCCGATCGCGATGGCCCGTTCGATCGTGGCCGCTTCGATCGGCTCGCCCCAGCGGCCCGTGGTGCGGTCGGCAAGGTGGAGAAGGCCGGCGATGCGGGCCACCGCTCCGACGTACTTGCCGGCCCAGTCATCGATGTGGGCCAGAGCGCCCTCGGGGCGTAGTTGGGGCTCGATCGCTTCCTGAAGCCTGATGACGGCCTGATCGGCCGGGCCGGAGCACTTGATGGTGACGGGCTCAGGGAGATCCGTGAGGGTGTGGACCAAGGCAGTGAGCCGCGTGCCGTATACGCGGGAGGTCTTCTCTGGGATCGGCGGGACAACAATCCTGCGGTAGCCAAGAGTGGATTCCGGGATGGAGAAAAGGAAGCGGGCCAGGAGGCCTCGGCCGCGGGCGCCCGGGGTCTGTGCGAGGTCTGTCAGTACTGGGGGCTGAAGGGTAACGCCGATGGTGAGGGCGGGCTTCTCGCCCAAGTCTGCTTCACGGGTGATGCGTTCGGCCTGAAGGCGTTCGCCCTTGTGTCCTTGGAGGAAGACGCCGAGGTTGGGGCGGGAGCTGTAGCGGCCCGCGATGATGTCGAAGAGGTCGCCCTCCGGGGACAGAACGCCAAGGCGGCCGTGCGTGCTCAGGAGCTTGGTCAGGGTCTCGGGGGTGACGTCACCAGAGGCAGTCAGGCGAGGCTTGGGCGGAACGACGATGGACTCGGCCGCCATGCGCAGGCCGGCGGCCTCGGCGACCAGGGAGGTGGCAGTCTTGGAATCGTCGACCTTGCGCGCCTTGGTCATGATGGCTTCGGCACGGGCTTCCGCGGCTTCCTTCTCGACCTCGGCCTGGATGATTGAAGGGCGGGCCTCCTCCTGCATGGACGACTCGATGTCGTAGATGGGACGCGTCATGGCGGCGAAGACGTCCGATTTGCGGGAAGCAGGGGGCATGGCGACGACCAGATAGAGGTTCGTCTGCTCGACCCAGCCGTCGCGGATCTGGACATGGACGCGCCCGCCTGCGGCGGTGGAGAGCGCGGCGATTGCCATGGTGGCAGCCATGTCGGCAGGCGTCTGGGTGAACTCGGCGACAGCGCCGACCTGCTCGGCTACCCAGGTGGGCAGGGCCTCAACGGGGAAGGCGGGCAGTGGGACCTGTTGGCCGATTGGGGTCGGAGCAGGCCAGCGTTCCTCAACCGTTGTGCGGTCGAGTGCGTGACGTGCTGCGGCAAGCAACTCGTCGTGGTCTTCACCGGATTCGCGTGCGGCCTGGATGAGCCGGGTGCCGAGCGTCGCGATCTGCCGCCGATCCGCATGCTCGCGCACGATCTTCGCGTAGTGCTGTCCCACCCCGGCTGTTGGCACGGCCCCGTAGAGGGTGTGCAGATAGGACCTTCCACCCACCTGCTGAAGGTCGCCCGCCTTGGACAGCGCGTCGGCGAGAACGACCGGCGTCGGACGGATGCCGCCTGCCACGAGCTCCTGGATCGCGCGCCAGATTGTCTCGTGGGCGGGGCGGTAGAACACCGCAGGGTCCTGTCCGAGTTCTTCTTCGATCTCGGACAGGACGCCTTCATCGACCATGGCAGCGCCGAGGACGATCTGTTCGGCTTCGATGTTGTTCGGGGCCTCGGCCAAGGCGATGACGTTGTCGCTGTGGGCGTGCTGGGGCGTGCTCACGCCACTCCTTTCGGTGCGGTAAGGGATTCTGTGGGACGGCATCAGGCGGTAGCCAGGCCGGTCTGAGGTGGGTCCGGACTCGCGGGCTGCGACACCGAGCTCTCGGCGCGGCGGAATACACGCCGGGAGGGCCTTGTGGTGGTCAGTCGGTGTGGTCGTAGCGGTGGCGAGCGATGAGGAGCGTGAGCAACTCGGGGTCGTTGGCCTGACCCGCGTACGACCCAGCCGGGGACCAGGCGTGCCACCAGAAGGAGACAGTGCCGCGGTAGTCCTCGCTGGTGACGGCGACGGTGTAGCCGTTGTGCTCGCCGAGTTGGACCGGGCCGCCGCAGATCCTCTTCATCAGAGCTCACCGCCCGCCTTCCGCGGTCGACGACGCGGGGCCGGGGCACGTGCTCGCGTGGGCGCGGGCCCATGCGGTGGCCTTCTGCTGGAAGTAGTCGAGGTCCTCGTAGTCGGGCACGGTAAAGGCGGTGTTGTGGCCGTGGGGACACTGGGCGACGGCCAGCAGCGCAACCTCCACTGCGGTGTTGTCGCCGTCGTGCACGGCGGTGGTGGCAGGGATGGGGATCCGCATGGAAACCCTCCTTTCAGGCGCTGCGGCGGGGGAGGATCGGCCGGGCGATGTGGCGGTGGGTGACGTGGACCTCACCGTCGAAGGCGTGCAGGACGCGGAGGCGGAAGGCGAGTTCGAGGGCGACGGCGACGGAGCGGTGGCGGCCGCCGAAGCACGAGACGTGGACGTCGACCTGATGCCGGCCTTCGCCGAGGCGGTCGCGGATCTGCTGCATGGCTGTCTCGACCAGGCGGTCGGCGCCGGGGGTGGCCATGACGTAGCGGGCGACCTCGATGTCCCGGCCGGTCTTCTGGGTGAGCTGGGCGCGGACCGCGGGGTCGTCGGGCGGGTTGTGCAGCGAGGTGGTGTCGACGACGACCGGGTCAGTGGCGGCCGGGTCGTCGTCGTGGCCGGTGCCGTACGAGGTGATGCGGATCGTGGTCACGATGTCCTCCTGGGTTGTCAGCGGGCTTCGATGGCGGCGGTGCGCAGGAGGGTGAGGACTTGCTGCGTGGTACGTCCGGGGGCGTCGTTGAAGGCGATGAAGCTGCCGCCGGTGCCGCGGGCAAGGACCTCGTGAAGGCGGGCGCTGGCGCGATGGAGGGTGCCGGCGTCGCCGTAGCCCAGTCGCAGCAGGACGAACTGGGCGCCGCGGATGCAGACCTCGCCGTGTTCACCCCGGTCGGCATTGGTGGTCCAGCCCCAGCGCTCGATGACGAGGGCGGTCAACTCCAGGTGCTCGCCGATGGTGAGTTGGCGTCCGGCGCCGAAGCGGTTGCGGACGAGGGGGATCGACAGGGCCCATTCCGGCAGGCGGCGCAGCCAGGCCGGGGGTGGATTCAGGTCCGGCGAGGGGCCGGCGGCCGGTGCGGGGGCCAGGTCGCGCATTGCCTCGTCGACGAGTTCCCGGGTGGTCTTGGTGACCAGAGGGTGGGCGGTGGTGCGGGTGAAGGCGGCGAGGCAGCGCTCGATCTCAACGACCAGGCTGTCTAAGTCGATCGGTGCTTCGGTACCGGCTCCGGCGGCGCGGCTTGCTCTGACCAGGGTGGTCGTGCTCATCTCGTACGTACCTCCTGCGTGCGCGAGTGCGCGGGTTGGGGAGGGGCGCCCCCTGGTGCTGTCCAGGCGAGAAGGGGGCGCCCCGGTCGTGTCACAGGCCGTTGCGGTCGGGCCGGTTGGCGTTGTAATTGGCGATGTCCTGCACGCTGATCCCGGCCCGGCGGGCGGCCGCCATCGCCGCCGCCATCGGGCGGGGGTCGGTGGCGCACCCGCTCAGGGCGTGCTGCCAGACCAGGTCGGCCGCTTCCTTCAGCAGCTGCTTGCGGTCGGCGGCCATCAGCTGAACAGGCTCCAGCGCCCGGCCTTGGCCTTGGCGTCCGTGCGCCGCCGGTCCGCGTCGCCGACCCGCTTCTCCAGGCCCGCGATCTCGGCCTCGTCGAGCGGGTGGACGACGTTCGGGTCGACGGGCCCGGCGATCTGAGGGCCGGGGCTGCCCAGGCGCCGCATGTTCCTCGGCTTGTCCTCGTAGACGGGGCCGAAGTTCTGGCAGAGCGTCTCTGCCGAGTAGCCGCCGTCGGTGCACGGGTTGTTGGTGAAGGGCAGGCGGCTGCTGAAGACGTACTCGGAGTACATCTGCGGGTCCTCGTACGGGGTGCGGTCGACCGCGATGTTTGCGATCACGTAGTACGGCTTGCCGAGGTCGAGCTGCTTGGCGAAGTTCTTCGCCTCGCTCGGCTGCCAGGTCTTGCCCATGACGTGCTCCTTTGCCTGTCGTGTGACGGGGTGGGGGCGGGGCGCCTCGGGTGCTGTCCAGGCGAGCGGGACGCCCCGTTGTCCGGGATGGGTCAGTGGAGAGCGGCCGCGCAATCGAAGTGGTCGCCCTTGCGCTCGGCGTCGACGCAACGGCGGGCGCGCTGGGCGTAGTGCCGGGTGCACTTCTCGGTGTGGCGGAAGACGCGGTCGTGGATCTGATCGAGGGTCTCCTCGCCCTTCGGCTGGCCCTCGCCGTTGCACTCGGTGCAGGTGATCTTGATGAAGCGGCCGGTGGCGGCGTCGATCTCCTCGCCCCACGCCTGACACACGGACTCGCGGCCCCTGGCGTGCTTGAGGACGACCATCTGGGCGATGACCTTGGTCGACATGTGATGCCCCTTCGGGTTGGGGTGGCGTCCCGGGTGCTCTCCAGGCGGGCGGGAGCCGTTCTGTTCTGTCCTGTTCTGGCGGGCGGTTGAGTGAGTGGTCGACCTCCAGTCGGTGTCGGTTCCATCCCGGTTTGCCGGGTGGTCGCCGGAGCGGTCCGGGTAGTCGGTCGACCGGGCGGAGGCTCCTCGCGATCAGGGTGCGTACTGGGGCATTTGGGGCGCCATCAGGGCTCGACCGGGGCTTTGACCAGGTGGTCTGCCCCTATTTGCGTGCGACGTCGGCGAGTTGCTCGCGGGTGTAGCCGTTGGGGTTGGCCATGCCGTCTATGGGGCCGAGCTTCCGGGTGGTGCCTGCGCCCGCGTCCCGCAGTCGGGCCTGCAAGGAGGTCGGGGTGAGGTCGCCGTAGCGGGGGTTGTGGCTCTGGAGGAGGTCCACCAGGCGCTGGGTGCGGACGCGGTCGACGCCGGCGCGGTCCAGAACGGCGAGGCAGTCAGCGAGCAGTCCGCGGGCGGTGGCCTCGGCGGCGTGGTTCTTGCCGTACTCCACGGCGTCGCCGGTCAAGGTTCCGGCCTCCTCGCGCAACTGGCGGCCGCGCAGGCAGACCTCCTTGAACTCAGGGAGGTCGATGACGTCCGCCTTGAGTGTGGCGTGCCCGTCGTCGCTGCCCTGGTCCAGGACGACGACACCGCGGCTGGCTTCGGTCAGCAGGTGCGGGGCCGCGCCACCTGCGACCGCGTCGTCACCGAGGACCATCTTGGCGCTGCGGTCGCCCTTGACCCGGTAGGAGGCGCGCTTGGCGCACACCTCGCGCAACTTGGTCGGCACGGAGTCGGCGTCCGGGCGCTGGGTGATGAACACGCCCATGCCGCCGACGAAGCGGGTGACGCGGACGTAGCGGGCGAAGCCTTCGACCATCAGGTCGCGGCCGGAGCGGGTCTTGCCCCGGCCTCCGGCATCCGGGTCACGGCCCTCGTCGACCGGTACCTGCACGAGGGCGGCGCCGTCCAGGAGCTCTTGGAGCTCGTCGACGACCAACAGGACCGGACCCATGCCCTTCTTGGCGAGATCGGGAGTGATCTTCCCCTCGGGTACGGACTCGGGATCCTCCTCGTACAGACGGTCCAGTTCGGTGCCCCGGTCCTGCATCTCCTCGATGGTGACGCCGATGACGTCGAGGACCTCGCGGATGATCTCGGGGGTGGCTCCAGCGATCCACCGGTGGGCGATGTGCCGCAGCGGTGCCCAGTCAGGGCCGGTCTTGCCGGTGATGACGACGATCCGCACGGTCGGGTCCAGCGCAGCCGCGGCCGCCACAAGGCGGGCGAGGTAGGACTTGCCGTAGCCCATCAGCCCGCCGATGAGCAGGGAGAACCAGATCAGGTGGAGGGTGTGGCGGCCCCGGCGGGCGTCCGCTCCAAGCGGCACGCCCTGCTTCCAGAAGTCCCACCGTTCGGCTGTGATCAGCTCGGAGGGGTTCTTGGTGGTGCCGTAGGGGTTGTCCTCGTCGGCGACCCACAGGATGAACCGGCCCTCGTGGCCCTCGTCGGAGGTGTCGGCCGACATCTCGATGCGGGTCTTCTTGATCCGCATCGCAGAGGCGAGGTCCTCGACCCTGCTGATCGCGGCGGACGCCTTCACCCCGCGCGGGAGCTCCACGGTGGCGGTCCATCCCGGTCCGGACGGCTGGATCACCCCGGCGAGGTGGGTCTCGTCGCGCTGCGCCTCGGTGATGATCCCGGCCTTGACCAGTGCGGTGACCAGGTCCGCTTCGCCCTGGACGCGGCCCGACTCACGCTTGATGAGGCTGACCCGACCGAGGTTGGTGAGGGTGTCCGGGACGAACGCCTCCTCCGCCGGGATGGGCTCTCCTGTCGCCTGGTCGACCATCACGACCATCTCGTCGGCCTGCCCAGCCTGGGTGAGTGACCCGCCGACGAGGGGACGCGAGAGGTACCACCAGCCGAACGGCGCGGCGCCCAGGACCGCGAGGGCAGCCATCGGCTCGGCGGGGGCAACGTTGACGTACACCACGACGACGCCGATCGCGCTCGCGAGGCGGCCGGCCTTCTTCGCCCACCGTGCCCGCGACAGGGACCGGCCGTCGACCTTCATCCGGTGGGCGTCCTCGCTGCCCGCGATGACGGACAGCTGCGCTTCGGCCGCCGCCAGCTCGGGGGCGACGCCGGCGACCTCATCCTGTGACGCGTGCCGGAGCTTGGCCTGCAACGCCTTGACCCGGCCCCGAACTTCGGCTTCCCGGCCCTGCTTGGCCAGGCGGCGCTTGCGCTCGACCTCCTGGGCCAGCTGCTCGTCGGTGACGTCCGCTGTCGCGAACCAGGTCTGCAACCGCTGTGCGACGCGAGCGCGCTGTTCTGCGAACGCCACGGCGGCTCGGGTACGGCGGCGGGCCGTCCACTCCTTCGCCCGCGCGGTGCGGGTCGCTTCCTCCGTCTCGATGATCTCTGCGTCGACGACGTCGTCGGGATCGCCCGGGTGGGGGTGTATCTCGATGGCCATCGGTCCGGTCCTCTCCCGGGGCGCATCTCGCGCCCCGGATAGCTGGCTTGCTGGCTCGTTGACTGTCTGCTTGCTGGCTAACTCGCTGGTCGTGGCCTAGAAGCCGGACCAGACGTTGCCGAGACCGGTGGCCGCGGACACGCCCAGGTTCTGGAGCATCGGGCCGAAGGTCGTCGGGGCGAGAACCACCCCGAACAGGACCAGCGCGAACGCGTGCCACGCGTTGATACGGCCCTTCTTGACCATCAAAAAGGTGAAGATCGCCAGACCGATGCCGAGGGCGGCAAGGACGCTGATGCTGCCCGTGCCGGCCGCCTGGACCTGGACCTGCTGCTGGTTGTAGGCGGCGGGGTTGCCGCCGACTGCGCCGGTGCCGGTGCCTTCGCGCAGGGTGGAGTCGATGCCCGCGGTGCCGGGTCCAGTGGTCGTGTCGGCGGCGAGGGTGATCACGGTGTCGTGATGGGCGGCGTCGGTGCGGTAGGTGGCGGTGTCGAGTCCGCGGACGTGGAGGGTCTTGCCGGAGGGGAGGACGATCGGGGTGCCGGTTGTGCGGTCGACGGCGGCCTCCACGGTGGCGGTGGCCGTCTCGGGTGTGTCGGCGTGGACAGTGCTGGCGGTACCCAGGAGGGCAGCGGCGGCGGCACCGGTCAGTGCGAGGACTCGGATGATGCGGGCCATGGTCGTGTTCTCCTTCGCGGGGCGGGTCAGTCGGACTGGCGGGCGGCCGCGAGGGCCATCTGCTTCTTGGCGGCGGGGTGGTACTTGACGGTGCCGGGACGGCGGCGGGGCGGGGTTCCGCCGTTGCGCTTGCGGCCGTCCTCGCCCCGCTTCTTCGGCGCCTTCGCCCGGGCCGTGGACGGCTCGTTGTCGGCGGCGGGCGTTTGGGAATCGACCTGCGGTTTTTCGTCCGTCTGCGGGCCGTCCAGGGGGCCGTTCTGGGCGATGCGCACGGCACGCTTGGCAGTGCGCATGTGGGCGATCCTGTCGGCCGTCGAGCCGGGCTCGGCGCCGTGGACTTCCACGCAGGCGCGGGCATAGGTCTTCTGGCTCGGGACGACCTCCGGGGCCTTCGTACGGCCCAGGCCGGACCGGCGGCCGGGGCGGACTTCGCCGTACGCGGCGGCGAGGTCGAGAGCCCTCTCCCACACCTCGGCATCGCGGGCGGCGCGGGCTTCGTTGATCGCGTCCAGCCGCTGGAACTCGGCACGGTCCGTTCGGCGCTGTGCCCGGCGGACTGACCGTCGGGTGCGGTTCTCACGCTTGGCGATTCGGCCGTGCTCGTGGAGGTCCCAGATCACGGGGCCGATCACGGAGCACAGCGCGCCGCCGATCCCGGTGGCCATGCCGTACTCGGTGCTGCCGTGCGCGTAGTTGATGCCGGCGGCTACAAGGGCCTGGAGCAGCGCCCCGAGCCGGTAGTGCCAGGACGGGCGGCCCTCGTCGATGGCGGCCTGAGCTCCGCACAACAGCGCCCAGGCGACGCCCTCCAGCACGAACGGTGCGGCGACGAGGAACCAGGCATGTGTGTCCCAGAAGGCCATGACCTGCATCGGCAGGCTGACCACGCCGCAGACGATCGCGATGGTCTTTGCGGCGGTGCGCCAGGTGGCGGCGGACTTCGCAGCGCGGGCCTTGGCCTCGGCCGCCTCCCGGCGGGCCTCGTCTCGCTGACGCTGCTCATCGGCGGCCGCGGCGAGGTCACGCTGGATCTCGCGCTGTGCGCGGGCCGCGGCCTTCTGGTCCAACAGCTCCTGACGGCGGCGCTCGCTCTCGTTCTTGATGCGCTTCGCTTCCGCGTCAGCTCGTAGCTGCTCGGCACGCGCGAGGCTCTCGGCGTAGGTGTTGCCGGACTTCTCGGGGTGCAAGTCGGTGACGCTCACCGGATTCCTTCCTCCGGCACGGCCGCGGGCGCCGTCCCGTTGAGCCTGCTCGATGTGCTGCCGATGAGCAGATGTGCGGCTTCGGCGGCGAGGACCTGCTGGTCGCCGATCTGCAGGTACTCGTCGAACTCGTCGGCGCTCCACGCCTCGGGGTCGCCGTGCTGGTCGCGGAACTGCTTGAGCGCCCTCACGCCGCCACCCCCCGACGCTTCCGAGCGAGGTGGCGTAGGAGCGTGGCTCGCTCCTCAGGCGTGGTCGCACCGAGGACGGCGTACCTGTCGCGAAGACGAAGGCCCTGAACGAGGCACTCCCGTAAGACGGGGCAGCCTCGACAGATCTGTTTGGCGAGCTCCACTCCGTCGGCGCTCTTGGGGAAGAACAGCTCGGGGTCCTTCCCAGCACACGCGGCGTTCTGCTCGATGGCACTGCTGAGTCGGCCCAGCCGGCTGCGCTCGGCCTGGCGAGCACGCCAGTCAGCGGAGACCACTGCTAGACGCTTGCTGCCGCTGATCGTCCCGGCGGTACGTCGTGGCGTGGCCATCTCAGCCAGCCTCCGCAGCGGCTGACGCATCCGCGCGCCAAGCGGCGGTCCAGTCGGCGGCATCCACGAGCTGCCCGGAGCGGGTGACCGACTCCATCAGCAGCTCGATCGCCCTGATGGGCACGAGGATGCGACCACGGATCTTGATCCCGGGGAATTCGCCGTCACGGATCGCCCGCCACAGCGTCTGGTAGCTGACGCTCAGCTGCTCGGCGGCCTCGTCGATGGTGATGGCGAGGCGGTTGGGAGCGATACCGCCCTTGACGCGCTGCAGCTTCACAGCGGGGGCCGGCTGACTAGCCTGGTCCTGCATCGTGCCTCCTGGTCAAAGCAGGGGGTGGGTGTCGGCCTCGGCGAAGGTCTTCGTGGTGGTGGTGCACCACGGGCCGGACTTCGTCGGGGCCGTTGTGCTTGCTGCAACCGCCCCCCGGACTCGACCTGCGTCGACGCAGACCGCCACGGAGCGCGGAGCAACGGAATATCGCGTGCAACCAGGGGAGGCCCTGGAGGCACGCTTGCTAGCTTAGTGAGATGTTCATCAAGCTAGCAAGAGAGCATGGTGAAAGACTCATCAAGCCAGCAGGCGGCTATCGTGGGAGCAGGCCAACGAAGGGTGTAGCCGTGCCAAGTCGCATGTGGGAGTCCGACTCGGTCGCCTACCTGACACCGCGTGGTGCAGGGGAGAGCGACGCCTGGAGCCAGGAGCTGGAGCGTCACCAGCGTCGGGGTTCGCAGCAGATCGTTGACGTACGCGAGTTGGAGCCACCGCCGTCGATCGCCGCGGCCCTTGGCCTCAAGGCCGGCGAAACGGCTGTTGTGCGGCGACGGATCATGCACCTGGACGATCAGCCCGTCGAGCTGACGGATTCGTACTACCCGGCAACTATCGCCCGAGGCACGCCCCTCGCGGAGGGCCGCAAGATTCCTGGAGGTGCCGTCACTCTCGTGGCCAAGCTCGGCTTCACGATCAGCGAAGTCAGCGAGGACGTGACTGTGGACATGCCGAGTCGGGAGGTGCGGGAGACGCTGCGCCTGGACGAAGGAGAACCCGTGCTCGTGCTCACGCGTACGAGCGTCACGGCTGATCAGCAGCCTGTGGAGGTATCCCAGATGACCATGCTTCGTGGTCATCGCCTCACCTATCGGACCAAGGTCGGTTGATCCATGGCGAAACACACGGACACCCGCCCGGCGCATCACAGAATCTCGGCAAAGATCCGCGCCGAGATCATGTCGGGCGATCTCGCAGCAGGCCAGCAACTGCCGATCACGCAAGACCTCGTAACGCAGTACGGAGTCTCCAGCCAGACGATCCAGCGAGCCCTTGGGCTGCTGAAGGCCGAGGGCTACATCGTCGGCCGATCCGGCCTCGGTGTCTTCGTACGAGACAGCCCGCAGCAGGCATTCGACAGCGTCGCGACGATGCCGGCGGCCCGGGACGGCGAGCCGTACGTGTGGATAAAGGAAGCCGCCAAGCAGTCGAAGGTGGGGACCAACAGGATCCTGCGCGTCGCGGAGGTCGTGCCGCCGACGCAAGTCCGCGACGCTCTCGGGCTTGAGCCCGATGAGACGGCTGCGATGCGCGAGCGGCTGCTGCTTCTGGACGAGGACCCGGCCGAACTGGTCTGGTCCTACTACCCCATGGACATCGCCCAGGGCACCGCTCTCCTCGAACGCAAGAAGATCAAGGGTGGCTCGCCCACACTTCTGGCCGACAAGGGTTACCCGCCACGAGAGATGGTCGACAGGGTGTCCTGCCGCCCTCCGACCGAGGAAGAGTTCGTCGGTCTGGAGCTGCCGACGGAAGTGCCCGTGCTCAGGACCCTTCGCGTCGTCTACTCGGACAACGCCAAGCCCATCGAGGTGACGGTCATGGTCAAGGCCGCGCACCTCCACGAGCTGCTGTACCGCGTCTCGCTCGACCTCGACTGAGCCGGCCAACTCAGACCACCTCGGCAACGGCGGTCCCGGCACGCCACGAGGCCGTCCAGTCGGCCACATCCACGAGCTGCCCGGAGCGGGTGACCGACTCCATCAGCAGCTCGATCGCCCTGATGGGCACGAGGATGCGGCCGCGGATCTTGATCCCGGGGAATTCGCCGTCGCGGATCGCGCGCCACAGCGTCTGGTAGCTGACGCCCAGTTGCTCGGCTGCTTCAGCGATGGTGACGGCGAGCCGATCGGGTTTGGCGCCCCGCCTGACACGCTGCAGCGTCACAACGGGGGCGGGGTAATCCGTCTGGTCTTGCATCGTGTCTCCTGGGTGCTCAAGGGTGATTTCTCGGGCCTCCGAAACGGATTCACAGGGTGCAGGAACGCATCGTGATCCGGCTTCTCCGCCCTTGTTTTCCTGACACTGACACGAACTGCAAGCGAAAAACGGCGAGGAGCATCGAACTGCTCACAGGGCGGGAGGCTTTCTTTTTGACCTCCCGTCGGACGGGAAGCGGCGAGGCTGCGCAACTCGGAGTCGGGGGCAGGGAAATAGCGACGGCAGCTCTCGATGGAGGGAGCACCCTTCCAGGCATGCAGCCCGAAAACGGGCGGACACAAACTTGGGACCTGTAGGGCGGTCATCCCGAGGGGCAGGCGCACTTGAACCGGATAGACGCCTCGTCTTCCAGCGCTCGGGCGCAGCAATGCCGAAGCACGTGATCTATGCAGCAGAGAGTGACCAGCTCCGCTGGGCCGGCCTGCCCGGGGACCTAACGCCTCGCAGACGACAGGGATTACAGGCTAAATCGCTGACCAGGTACTTCGTGCCTGTCCGGGGCTACAGAGCAGGGACAGGGATTACAGGGTTGAAGCTTGTTAGCCCTGTTATCCCTGTACCAACGCTGCACTCATCACTGTCGACGTTTCCGCAGGTCGGCGATTTGCACTGTAACCCCTGTCGGGTCCGGACGTCGGAGGCATGAACCTGCTCCTAGCAGTCACGGAACGTGATTGCGTCGACAGCGAGGTGGGCGGTACTGAACGGCTCCGTGGCTTCTTCGAGAAGCTCCAGCCGGCCGTCCCAGACGGCCTATGGGCTTCGGCTCAGGTCGTACGCGAGCGTCACGGATGAGGCCGGTACCCGCCTGACGGGAAGCAGAGAAATTAGTTTCCCGTCCCACGGCACATTCGAATGTCTCGGCCGTTTTGGCCTTGCGATCGGCGCCAATATCAGGGCATCAAAGGCCGCCGGAGGTAACCATGATGCCCAGTGAACAGCGGATTGAAATCCGCCCTCAGATCGAAGAGTTGAGCCGCAGTGTTCACGACGAGGAGAGGAGAGCCGCTGCTGCAGAGCCTGTCGGGACCGCTGCGCGGCCCTTTGAGTACGGAACGTCGATGGTGGCTGAGCATGGCGCCGTTCGTTTGATCGAAAAAGAACAATGGACAAAGGGGGTTCCCCTCCAGGGGAACCCCGGTGAGCCGCGCTGCGGGCGCAGCCGGCAACGCCTTGCAGCGGCCTGCAACCGAAGGGGCGGCCGGTGGCTTGGCTGACGAAGATCACCGCCGACCGGCAGGTGGAGTACCGACTGCGACAACAGGCTGGGTGTGCCGTGGTGGCATCGGCCGGGGGAGAACCCGTCGTCATCGATGACACCGAAGACGCCGCCCTCGACTACCGACTGCGGCCCGAGGGCGGAGCCGACTTGATCTGGTTGGGTAACGGCCTCGAAGCGGTGGGTCTTGTCGAAGGCTCGGTGCTGAACGAAGAGGGTAAGAACGCAGCGCGCCGGCTCATGAACGGCTGTCATCCGGCGACGGGCGCACGTCTGCTCAGCTCTCGGACTTCTGCCCAAACTCACCCGAAGGCACAGTTGACGACCGCGCGTGTTGTCGAAGCGATGGCGAAAGCTGCCGAGGAAAAGGGTGTGGAGTCCGCAGCTCTGCTGGACGGTAAGCCCAAGCAGAGACGCGTCCTGGAGCGGTTGCAGCGGATGGTGCATCGCCGGGGCGAGGCGCACCGCATGCAGGTGGAGACGCTGCACAAGCTCGTTCGCGCCGCGGGCCTCGCACTCGCCGACATCTTCGACGAGAAGGAACTCGCTGAAGCTTGGGCTCACAAGGACCTACGCGTGGACAGCCGTGTGCGCGGTTGGGACTGCGTCCTGGACCTGCCGAAGTCCGACAGCCTGCTACACGGGCTTATGGATCTGCCCGACGAGCGGGAGTTGCGCGCCATCGTTCACCAAGCCGCCCGCGAGACCTTCGCCCAAATCGAGAAGTGGTGCGGCTACGCGGTCGGTAGCGAAGACGGCCTGCCGACAAGGCTCGTGACCGGCGGATTGATGGCGTGGGTCGTCGAGCATCAGAGCGCCCGCCCGGTACGCGCTGGTGACCCCGGAGACCCGCACCTTCATCTACACGTCACGATCATCAATCTGGGCCTGTGCGAGGACGGCAAGTGGCGCTCCATCGCGAACTCGGGCAGCGACCTGCACCGGCATGCAGCCGCTGCGGACGCCTACTTCAAGGCCCGGGTCCGATCACTGCTGTACGAGCGCTTCGGGGTCCGGCGTGAGCGCAACGAACGTACCGGCGCGTGGGAGGTCTTGGGGATTCCAGCGGCCCTCCGCGACGTGTTCTCCCGCCGGGGCACGCTTGTCGACGAGGAGGCCGGCGCTGACGCGAGCCGCCAGGAGAAGGCGGCGGTGTCGATGGCGACCAAACGTGACAAGCTCGATGTCGACGCAGCGACGATGCGCGCCAGCTGGCGTCGGCGGGCGGAAGCGGCGGGCATTGACCTCGATGCGATGCTGGCCGCAGCCGCTCCTGGACCACCCGGCTCGAACGGCCAGGCAGGTGCCACGGAGCCTGGCCCAGCGCCACGAATACCTCCGCCGGCCGACCTCGCCGCCGTCGTCTTCGACCCCAGGATCGGGCTGACCAAGGCGCGAAAGTCCTTCAGCCGCGCGGAGCTGCTCGCGGCCGTGGCCAACGCGCTGCCATACGGCATTGACGGCGCCCCGGACCGCTTGGAGCAACTCGCTGATCAGGTTCTCGCGGTCGAGGGGTACGCGGTGCGCGTGCCGTCCGTGGGCTCCGCCGTCATGTCATCGGCCGACCGCTACACCACGCAGGACATCCTCGACGCCGAGGACGTCGTCCGTACACATTCGCTGACCCGCTTCAACGACGGCTCGGCCCGGCTCAGCGAGGCCCAAGCCGCCCAAGCCGTCGAGAAGTTCCAGAGGGCAGTCGGCTGGCCCCTCTCGGAGCAGCAGAACACCACGGTGACGCGCCTCATGGCCGCCGGGCACGGCATCGAGGCCGTAGTCGGCGCCGCTGGGGTGGGGAAGTCGACGCTCATGGAGGCGTGCCGGATCGGCTGGGACCTCACCGGCACCACGTACGCAGGCGCCTGCCTGAGCGCGGTCGCCGCACAGAGCCTGTACGGCGTCTCTGGCATCCCCTCGAAGACCATCGCGGCTTGGCTCCGCGAAATCGAGAACGGCAATGGCCTGCGAGGTGTCGACGTACTCTGCATCGACGAGGCCACGATGGTCGACGACAGGACCGCTGCCGTACTAATGGCCGAGGCTGAGCGCACCGGAACCAAAATCATCGCGATCGGCGACCACCTGCAACTGCAGGCGATAGGTCCAGGCGGCTGGTTCCGAGAAACCCACCGCCTGGTCCACGGGCTCACGCTCACCGAGAACCGCCGCCAGGAGGACGCTGCCGAGCGGGCTGCGCTGGAGGTCTGGCGCACCGGCGATCACGAACAAGCCCTGCGGATACTCGCCGCCGGTGGCCGCGTCCACGCCGCTGAGACCGCCGAAGGGGCCCGCTCGCAGATACTCACGACCTGGGACGAGCTGCGAAAGGGCTGGCCCGACACGTACGACCTCATCGCGAATATGGCCGTGCTCGCCGCCCGCAACAGCGATGTCGACGCTCTCAACATCGGCGCCCAGCAGATCCGCCGGGCTGCAGGCGAACTGGGCGCCGAGCACCGGTACGCGCTGCCTGGTGGCGACACTCTCACCCTCGCGGTCGGCGACGCCGTCAGGGTGCGAGCCAACGACTACCGGTCGAAGCGCGGCGAAGGCCCCGACCTCCTGAATGGATACCGGGCCGCCATCACAGCGCTGGACGAGAACCACAACGTACAGATCAGTTGGCGTGTGCACGTTGCCGGAGTTGAAGAGCCGCGATACGAGTCGGCGTGGGTGACGCCGGAAAGCATCGCGTCCGGCGCACTGTCGCTGGGCTACGCCATGACGATCGCGGCAAGCCAGGGCCTGACCTGCGACACGTCGCTGCTGTATGGGCACGGCGCGAACGCCTTCGCTACCTATCCCGGCATCACCCGCGCCAGGCAGTCGAACCATCTGTGGCTGCCTCTCGCAGCCCTTGAAGACGAGCAGACGCAGGCCCGACTTGGTGCGGCCCGCAGCGAGAAGGAGCTGTTGCAGCGCGCCATCGCCGCATTCGCCCAGTTCCTCGGACAGTCGAGACCGGACAGCATGGTCTCGGATCTGCTCTATGAGCCGCCGGCCCCTGCGCGGCTACCACTGCAGCGCGAACTCGAAGCTGCCGAGGCCCGCGCGGAGGTCGAGCGCAGGTTGCGGCGGACATACGTGGCAAGCACACTCGCGCCATCTGTTGAGCAGGCCGAACGCCAGGCCCGCAAACGGCTGCTGGCTGCCCAAACTCGCTCCACTTCAGACCATCACACCACCGTCTTGGCCGACGCCGTCCAGGCCCTGCGTGACCACAACCCACGCGAAGTGGTCCGGCGGATCGCTGAGGCCTTCGGCATGGAGACGCCGCCGCGCGACCTAGACGACGCAGCGGCATTCCTTGCCCAGATCCAGCGAAAGGCGAGGGAAGTTGATGCCCGCCTTGAAGCTGTGGAACGAATGCGGTTCCAGCCAAGTGGAGATCAAAAGCGGCAGTTGGCGCGGATGCAGGAGGAGCGGGAGAGGCTGGCCATCCCGTCCTGGAAGCGACGTCCTCACGGAGACGTCGAGGACTTGGCCCAGCGCCTCGAAGAGGCGGTACGCGAGTCTGGCCGAGCCGCCGCCGCGGCGGACACAGCAGCGGAGAATCTTGCTGAACTCATCGCCCAGGAGACGGTGAGCCGTCAGTCCCGTGGGCAGACCTACGCTGCCGAGGCGAATCGCCTCTTGGACCAGGCAGAAGCACTAGTGGTCAGGGGCAGCGCCGATCGGGACAACGCGGGGGGCGCTGCGTGGGAGGTCATCCGCTCCAGCCCTCTCGCCAACGCGCTCGGTGCTTTGCAGCAGGTTCCGGAGAGGACCGAGGACATCGCCGCCAGGCTCGCCGAGATGCGCGTCAGGGCGTCCCGGCTCGCGCACGATGCGGACAAGCAGAGCCAGGAACGGCTGGCTCTCATGCACGGGCTACTTGTCCGCGAGCGGGAGGCCGCGCAGGCGTACGAGGCGACTGTCAGGGACCTAGAGGCGGAGATGACCCTGCGCGACAGGATCGCGCGGAAGCACCCCGTACTCCATGACGAGGAGACGAACGGCCGTCGCATGCTGCATCAGGAGTGGAGGCGAGAGAAGGGGAAGAAGAACGGGCATCACAAGGACCAGGCCGTCGTCGCTCAGAACACGCAGCCGGCGCAGCACCGTGGACCGCGTTGAGTTGGCCACTGGAGCGACAGCGCCGTTCCCGTTGAGCTGCAGCAGTTGGATCGCTGCGCGATGCGCTCGAAGGAAGAGGCCAGCAGCGAGACCACGTGCTCGGCCACTCACGCCCGCAGCATGCCGCCCCTTGTACTCGAATCAACCGGCGATTCGCCGGGTCCTACCGGGGTCGGGGGCGGCCGTCCCTGACGGGGGCAGGGACGGCCGTGCTGGCCCGCTGCCGGCGCGGTCGGCGACGCTGCCGGCAACGGGAGCTACATGCGCGTGCCGACCGCGATCCGTTCGTTGCACGCGAGGACCGGCATCGAGCGCATCAGGATGAGCAGCCGTCGTTCGTCCAGCTCCTCTACTGCCGCGAGGGTGTGAAGGCCGATGCCCACCATGCCCAGCACGAGGCCAAGGAACGCCCGCTGGGCGTCGTCGAGGCCTAGACCGTACAAACGGCCCATCAGTCCCTCCCAGCGGCACGCAGGACCGTTCTCACCCTCCACGATGAGGAGTCGGCGGACGCTGTCCAGAGCGAGAACCGTCCCCTCTTCCACCAGCGCCTGGGCGGCAGCGCGATCTCGGCCCTTCGCGGACGTCGCAATCAGCAGTTCGTCGAGCGTTGGAGTGCCAGTCTCGCCTGTAGCAGGCGCGGCCAGGGATGTGGTCATGATGCCTCCGCGGGGAGTCGGTACCCGCCAGGGCCGATCGCGGCGGCGAGCACTGCAGGGTCAGTGAGTAGCCCTGAACCATCGGGACGCGTGATCCACATGCGGCCGTCGATGTGCCAGCCCGTCGGGGGGCAGTGCAGGCGCCAGCCCGGTGGCTGCACCAGGAGCTGACGCACGTCGGCCATTTCCTCGGCCGCGTCGAGCGGGACCAGCCACCACAGCTTGTCGGCCTCGGGGTCGGCGAGGACCGGGCCCCGCTTCTGTGCGGGGATGCGCATGACGACGGGGTACCGGGTGGCGAGCTGCGCCTCGGCGACCAGCCAGTGAGCGCCGGAGGCGATCGGGGCGAGCGTCTCCGCGTCCCACGCCGTACGTACGAGGTCCGGGCGTACGGAGCAGTCGGCGAGCCACGCATCCCCGGCCTCGTACTGTTGGGCGAAGTTCGGTAGGGCCATGGCCAGGACCGTAGGCAAGGCGATTGCGGGTCTGTGCGGCGGTTGCGCGGGATTGCGCGCGTAGGCCGGGCCGTTGCCTCGGGTTGCTTACGACAGGTTGAGAGCGGCGCTCGCGCGGCCGATGAGCCGGTGCGCGGTGGTGTCGTACACGGCTGAGTCCGCGAGCCAGTCCCATGCCCGCTCGTACAGCGTGACCGATTCCTCGTCGTCGAGCCACATCTCTGTGCTGAGGGTCTCGACGATCACAAGGCGGCGGTCGTAGATCCAGAACCCGTGTGAAGGGCTGCGGCGCAGCTCGGCAGCGAAGGGGATGATGCCGAGCTGCACCGTGTCCATGCCGACCATGGAGCGGAGCCGGTCCAACTGCGCGGCCATGACCGGACGAGGAGCGTTCAAGGCGTACAGGGCGCCCTCCCAAAGCAGGACGCGGAAGCTGCGCTCAGGCTCGTACAGGGCCTGCTGGCGACGCATGCGGGCCCGGACAGCGTCCTCGATGTCCGCGGTCGGGACGCCGCGGAACGCGGCGTTGGCAGTGAACACGGCGCGCGCGTACTCGGGTGTCTGGAACAGCCCGGGGATTCGGATCACCTCGACGGCACGCAGCTCGTTCGTCTGCTCCGTCTCGACCAGTCCTTGTTCCTGGCGGGCGCGGTGGCCGTTGGAGTACTGCTTGCGCAGTGACCGGTAGCGGGTCTCAAGCCCGGCGAGGCGCCCGGTCAGTTCGGCTATGACGTCGGCCCGGCCGGCGGCTTCGGCCCATGCGGTGAGGTCGTCGCGGCTCGGGGTCTGCTTGCCGTTCTCCAGGCGGCTGACTTTCGAGCGTTGCCAGCCGAGGCGTTCGGCGAAGTTCTTGCCGTTCATGCCTGCCTCGGTGCGCAGTTCGCGCATGCGCGCACCGAGGGCGACGCGCCCGGATTGGTAGTCGCTGCTCACGCAGTGGAACGTACCCGCTCGGCGAAGTCGGCGGCAGTCAGCGCGTGATGCCAGGCGGCGTCGCGGGCCTGGCAGGCGGCGAGTACCTCGGTGGGGTCCTCGGAGACGATGACGCCCATGGTGGTGTCCTGCTCGTCGAACACGAATCGGAGCATGGTGCGGGAGTCGATGAGCCAGAAGTCGAACTCGGGAAGGCCTAGGCGCACGGCGTCCGCCCGCCACAGGTAGCGCACCTCGTCACCTGCGGCCACGCTGCTCGGTGCCCGCGTCAGCAGGAACTCCTGCCCTTCCGTGAGCGGCTGGTCAACGATCCGGACGCGGCCGAACGTCTTGCCTTGTGCGACCTGCTCGATGACGTTGCGGCGCCACGCGTCGGGTCCGTCGTGGGCGACGTCCTCGCCGGCCTTCCAGCGGGCCCACGCCTCGCTGCTTCGGTCGGTGGCGTAGCCGCGGCGGGTCTCCAGCCGCCACGCGGTGTGCTTCAGGTCGGTGAAGACGTGCGCCACGTCGCGGAACGGGATCACCTCGGATGGCGGGCTGTGCGGGGCGAAGCGGGCAAGGAGTTCGCGGGGCACCCGTACGAACGTCTCGGAAGGCTTCACGTCCCGCAGTTGGGCGATGTGCTCGGGGTCGGTGACGACGTCACCCTGCACGAGGATCTCGCCTGTGCCTTCCACCTCGTAGAGAGTAGGGCAGTCACCGCCGTCGCTGGTGGTGCCGAGGAACCTGAGCGCCATGTCGCCTCCGCGTCCTGGTGGGTTGAAGGTCCAGGATGCGGGGTGGCCGCACCGTATCGCTCGTGGATTGCTGCAGATTGCGGGCCGAGAGCGTCGGCCTCGGAATGCTCGCAATCGGGGGTCCCGACGGCTGCTCTCAGTGCTCAGCCGCAGCCTCATCAGCGGGCGGTGACTGAGTAGGGATCCGTGACATGCCGGTCTGTCTCGCGCGCGCGTTCCATCCTGCGCGAAAGAGGTCGTGCTGCATCGCCTCCATCTCTGCGGCCGTGGCTTCCATCTCGGCGACGGTGATCTTCGTGACTCTTTGCCCGAGCGTCCGCCTGAGAGGCTTCGCGGCCTCCATGCCGTTACCGTCTTCAGCACGCATGTAGAGCGAGTGCACGATCAAGTTCCGCTTGTCTTTAAGTACCTTCGCTCGGACGAGGCACCGCTGAACCTCGGCCACGTCCTCGGGGAGCATGTCAACGTCGTACGTCTTCAGAGCCAGCTCGCACAGTTCGATGAGCCGTGCCGTGCCCTCGGCGTTGGCCAGCTGGATGAGCGTGGGTTCGAAGGCGAGTTGTCCGAGGAGATTGTGAAGACCGAAGTCGAGGTTGGCGCCGGCCACGGTCACCCTTCCGACTGCTTCGAGGAACGGGTTGCGCTCTGGCGTGGCGGCGTTCGAGGTCATGGTGGGGATGCTAGAGCCGCTGACCAGGACAGTGCAGGCGAATATGGACCTCGCCTCAGCGGTCTGGTGGGCCCTAGGGCCTTCGCCCGGCCCGATGCACCCGAGGCCCCTCAGCACACAACGGCTACGCTCCCGCCATGGCGGCAGACTGGGGCGATGTAGCTGGCTGGGTAGGCGGAGTGGCTGGCGTGGCGGCTTTCGCAACGAGCGTGATCGGGCTGTTCAAGTCGGGAGACGCGAACCGCTTGGCTAAGGAGGCCAACGAGTTGTCGCGGGTAGCGAACGCCAAGAGCGCCGAGTCCAATCTCATCGCGCGAAAGGCAAACCGACTGTCCGAAGAGGCCAATGGGTTTGCGAGGGAAGCGAACGAGATGGCCGACCGCCAGGAACAGCGCAGCGTCGAGATCCATGACGTCCGTTGGGAAGGCAGCTGGGCAGCCCCCGGGGAGTACGTCGTGCTCCGGAGGGGGCGCAGCATTGCCTACAACGTGGTGGCTCAGGTCAGAGTCGACGAGGAGGAAGTGAGCATCGAGCGTGACGAGGTGGGGCCGGACGAACGGCTTCTCTTCGACTTTCCTCAAGCTCGTGCGACCTTGGTTGGTGAGAGAGCTGAATATCAGCGAGGGCGGAGCAGAGCATCATCGCACCCTTACGGTGTTGCGTACGTGAACGCCTTTGAGTTCTGGAATCACGAGATCGAGGAAGTCGTGCAGTGGCAGACGGAGAGTGGAGCCCCGAAGGAGCACAGGGAGAGCTTCTCCATGTCGTCTTTGGGTGACTTGGAGTGACCCTACGTTGGTTGGCGTGACGAAGTCCCTGCCCGGCCAGAATGACCGTTCAGACGCGGGCCAAACCAGAGAGGCGGATCCAGTGGGCTTCGATGCAGAACGATCAGCGCGCATCGCTGCCATGCAGGAAACCGCCCGACCCGTCTGGGAGGCAACCGGCGACACGGACGCACTCCAGCGGTTTCTCAAGGACAACGGGTGCCACGGAGTGGAAGCCGTGTTCGTGACCAGTGGCCTGCTGCACTGCGATATTGCCCAAGCTCAACGGGCCTTCATTAACGCCCCGTGCCGCGACGCCGAACGCCGCTTCCACAACCACGCCATGGACCTGCTCGAAGAGACCGCCGACCACGACGCCTAACAGTGCCAGCGGCCCGGCAAATGCTTTGACTCAGCCATTAAGACTCCACCGACCTGTTCCTCAGGATGCCTCTTCCTCGCCTTGAATACTCCCTGGAAGGAACTGCGCATACTTCCGGCGGAGGAAGTCAATGGCCTCATCTCGTGTGGGGTCGACTTGCAGCTTGTCCTGGTAGAAATGCAGCGCTCTTCTGCGCTCTTCGATAATTGCCCCCCAATGCTTAACCCAAATGCGCAGATCCAGATCATCATCCTCGTGGATCAACCCTACAGGCTGACCCTTCTTGCGGGACAGGCGCCGAATGTCATCACTAACTGTATTTGCCACGAGGATGAAGTCCCATTTAGTTTCAACATCTCGGAACCGTTCATCGTTGGCGACAGCCATAGCGTAAGATTCAATCTGTTGCCGCTCTTTGTATCCCGCGATAACAGACGGCCTTTTCAGTTCAACAATGAGATGATGCTGATGCTCGCTATCTTGAATGGTCTTCGACAGCATGAGATCAACAATTGCCGTCTTGCGATCTTCAAGCTTCACATCAGCTATGTTCAGCGTGTCGCGCCCGAGGTACTCAAGGTGCCGCTTTAGGACTACCTTGATGCTTTGATCATCTACGCCCAATTGATACTGTTCGCCGAATACCCAAGCCTCCGCCGCGAGGATCCGATGAAGTTGACTTCGCTCCAATACTTCTTTCTTGAGATCGGCGTCGAAGAGGAGAAGCTCCAGGCTGCGCAGAAAGTCGAGTCGGTCGGCCACAGTCTGAGCTGAGGAGATCACTGATGCAAGCGAGGCACGATCGAGTAGCACCGCTAGGTCATCTAGCTCTTGGTTACTCAGATCGAGGACATCGCGTAGTACCTTTTTCAGGGAGGTAGGAGAGTGCTCGAGAGATTCGCGAATGAGCCTGAGCGACAATTTCTTAGCGGCCGGTTCGGAGCCAATGCCGGGGATCGCTTGAACTGCCACGACGTCGAAGAGGTCACGCTTGACCTCTTCCAGTGGAGTAGTCGGGGTCCCTGAGAAGGGGTATACCTGTTCGGCACGCCACTGATCGACTACCAGCTGCCTGCGTTCCTTAGCCCGCTCCCTGAAGTACTTCCGTAGCTCTGCCCGAGCCGAGTCTAGAATTGGCCCATAGCGCGCGTGCCCAAGCTCCGCCAATACGACTTCAGATCCCTGAAATCCATGCCACGTGATGTATGCAGAGAAAGAGAACCCCGGCGCCTGAATCCCTGCCTTGTACTCGGCTAGCGCAGCTCCGCTGGCATCGCAAAAGAAGATTTCATTCGGCCAGTCTTGCTTCCATTCCACGATTTCTAGAGTTGGCGACTTCTGGTCGTTCTCGTCGGGAGAGGGCAGCGCAATCTGCTTTATTCTGTCAATAACTTCATCAGGAGTTACGGCCCTGCCGTCGTAGACCAAAGAGACGTCGCGGAACCTGTTCAGATAGCGCGCGAACTCCTTCGCGAGCCTACTTTGCGCCTTCTCACTCTTCAGGCTCACCAGGGATCCTGAAGTCCCTTCCACAGCGACCTTCGTGCCCGTTTCGTCCCTGCTGCCAAGTGGGTCGCTAATACTGAATCGCTCGGGGGTGGTCGAATTGGCTCGGATCTGATATCGAATTCGACCATTGACGTCATCGACCACGGTAGTCCAAGTAACACTTGGGCCGAGCGCGAATGCCCTAAATCGCCCTTCGCCGTTACTGCCATGCAGAGGCCGTTTATGACGCCTAGTGACTCTGGTCTGGGACTTCCAAGATCCTCCGAGGCTGCCGAACTCGTGCTCACTCTCGGATCGCTGAATTCCGAGCCCATTATCCTCTACCAGGATCGACTCGACGCCATCCATGTCATTTCGGCGTAGGAATACCTTGACTTCCTTCGCGTCCGCATCTAGGGAATTCCAGATCAACTCAAAGATGGCGTGCAGCGGTTTAGTGGGGCGCACTAACCGCTCAATATGATCTCTGCGCACCTCAACAGTCACGTCCGGCATAAAGGTATGCTTCCATAGAGCCTTTCGGCGGTCTATGGGGCACGCGTAAAGTCAAGCGTATGTTCGAATGTTCGTGACCTTGCTCCAGGACTGTCCCGCAATGATCACCTTCGACTGTCTGCGTGGCGCCACGGGCTCCGGTGGGGGTTGAATGCCTGCGGTGACGGACTTGACGCAGGCGATCGATGCCCACGGGGCGACCGAACGAGTGCCGGTGCTCTTGGAGCAGGTAGAGCGCGCGGAAACCACGGAGGCATGGGCTGAGCTGTGGGACCGCCTCTGCCTTCATGGAGAGAGCGTGTCTTCGGCCGGCTTCGGGGCGCTTCCACGCCTGGCAGCGCTGGCCCCAAGAAGCGACCAAGCCCTAGAACTGGCTGGCGCGATCATGCGGGGCGTCCTTCGGCACCACGACGGCGAAGCTCTGATCGAGGACTGCACAGACGTCATCGCCACCTTGCGAGAACTGGCAGACCAGCAGCTCCGGGCGCGTCCTTCCAACTACCACCGGGTCTTCTGCGACCTACTCGCGTTTGCCGGCCAGTATCACTGGAGCGCGGCCCTGGAGGATTTCACCGATGATTTCTACACCGTGCGCTGTCCCCACTGCGATGTCGAGGTGACCGTCGCCATCGGCGACTACGGCCACTACTCGGCGATCCGCGACTGGGATCTGGGCGACGTCGAGCAGCGTGCCCTGCGGCCGGCGCCAACCGAGGAGCTGCTCGACCCGGGCCGATGGATGCGCGCCACGACTGTCCGCGACGGGGAACTCCGACTCGCCGAGGGTATCCGCCATCTGTTCGGCCGGGCGGAGTGCCCGCGCTGCGCGAGCATGTTCGGCATCGCGGAGGCCTACACGGTCGCCAACCTCCCTCCCGCTTCGGAGGCTTAACTGCCTGTGAGAGGAGCCGTGCGCGGCCTGCCATGATCTTGGAATGGCTGGTGTGATCACGGCGTCGGAGTCCTTTTGAATAGCTCCGTTCACCGGGTTGAGCCCTCGGGCGTTCGAGAAGTGGCTTATCCAGCTCCGCCGCGAGGGAGCCGACGACGCGCGGCCAGGTCGCCCCTGGTCTCTCCCGCTGGAAGACCGGCTCCTGCTGGTCGCGGCATACTGGCGCACCAACTTGACCCTGCGACAGCTCGCGCCGCTGTTCGGAGTGTCCAAGTCGGCGGCGGACCGGATCGTCGGCCACGTCGGGCCCATCCTCGCGCTCCACCAGCGCAAGCGGTTCCGCCGTGACGCTGTGCTGATCGTGGACGGCACGCTCGTGCCGACGCGCGACCACGCGGTCGCCGAGCAGTCGAAGAACTATCGCTACTCGACCTACCACCAGGTGGTCATCGACGCCGATACCCGCCTGGTCGTCGCGGTCGGCCGACCAGTCCCGGGCAACCCCAACGACTGCAAGTCGTGGGCGGAGTTCGGCGCCGCGGCTGCGGTAGGCAACACCACCACGATCGCCGACGGCGGCTACCAGGGCACCGGCGTCGTCATCCCGCACCGACGCCCGCGGGCAGCGACGTGTGTGAGTGGAAGAAGGAGCACAACCGTTCCCACAAGCAGGTCCGCGCACGCGTCGAGCACGTCTTCGCCCGCATGAAGACCTGGAAGATCCTCCGTGACTGCCGCCTCAGGGGGACGGCGTTCATACCGCCATGCTCGCCATCGCCCGCCTGCACAACCTGCTGCAGACCGCGCAGCCGTCCACTCCTCCGGACGCTCAGCCCACCAGGCGCCCATCAAAGATCAATTGCGGGACAGCCCTTAAGTTAGGTTCCAGTAGGGCAATTGCCGACCATCTTGAAATGAATACTAAGTAACGCGATACCCAAACATGACAAAGATTACGAGTCCAGAAATAAACAGACCCAACTGCAGCAGCCAGGGAATTCGAAGACTCCAATCGTTGATGTTCTTGGTGCCGGAAAATATTATGCCGGAGATGGCCAGCATTGCCCAAACCCCGCAGAATATGGCTCCCAAGAAGAGAATCCATGAGATTTGAAGGTACTGCAAATCTGCATCAGTCACCAGCGGCTTTTCCACCTTGTTTGCTTTATCCTCGACTAGCACCCAGTCTCGCTTGGAGAACGTCAGTGAAATAGCGAGTATGCCTGACGAAAGAGTAATAACGGAAGTTATGGCATCCTTCGCTGTGGCCGTTGCGTCTTTCGCTGACGTCGAGGTCGACATACCCTTCTCCCTTACCGTTTGGGCATACCTCAGACAGTACTGGCTTCTCCCCTCGTGCCGTGGTGACGCACCCATCTCGCCTTCCGCTAGACCTCACATTTGCGGCTCTTTCTGAGTTGCCTTAGTTCTGTAACACAAAGGTGGGAGCGGGCATAGTGACTGCATAACCGACGTAACGGATTCGTTATCCATTTTCGCCGCCCCGCGAATTCTTGCCCGGTATTCAAAGGCTCCGCTAGCCTTCATGAGCGCCTCCTTCGCGTCTTCAATCAAGGTCGACCTCTCCGCTTCGGGAGTATTTTGAATCCTTTTCGTCACTTTCTTCAGCAGATCTACTATCGTAGCCTCGGCATCGTCGGTCAATGTCAGCGATTTGGAATACTCTTCATAAATGCTCAGCAGTGCGGGATGCACTCCGGAGAATTGAGACTCTCCGCCCATAGTGAATTCTCCTTTGTGAAGCCACTGAGACGTTGCGAGAACTCAGAGTCGCCCATGGATGGGAATTGAGAGAATTTGGCACTATCCGTACCGTGATCGGCCGATTCGCCTCGGCAGGCCTCCAGGATAGGACCGGAGTTGAACGTTGGCATCTCGACGACAACCGTGAGCACGCTTACGAACGCTGTTGGTGGTCCAGAGGACTGTGTGCAGGGCCGCCGCTCATCTGCGAGATCGTCATTACGAGCCCGCCGCCTGGCCGCGTTTGAGTGACATGAACGGGGCTGAATGAGACGAAATGTGAGACGGTTCCGCGGGACTGAGCTGGTCCAGGCTGACATCCGCGGGTGACATCAACGACGCCGGACGACAACGCACTTGCACGTCCAGGCGTGGACTACGCAGCCACAGAACTCCGGGGCCGTGCAGGGCAGCGATCGAACTCCTAAAGCGGTGATACTTCGCCGGACTCGCCGCGCGCCGGCGCAGGTAGCGTTGCGCCTCCGTCTGCGTGGTGAAGAGCATTACGCGGCCCTTACATGGCATCGGCGGACTCCTCCCAATGCCGGCGGACGACAGCTCGGCGTCCGCGGCTGACCTCGATCAGGCCGTCTTTCTTCAGCTGGGTGAAGGCGCGGTGAGCGGTGCCGACCGACACGCTATGAGCTTGGGCGATGTCACCAACGGTGGGGACCTCCTCGCCCGACAGCATCGTGCCATCCTTGATGGCATTCGCGAGATCCCTCGCGATCACTTCCCAGGGAGCGAGAGCGCGCGGTGGGGCGGGCTCCATCCTGATGGTCCGGCCGGTAGGGCTTACAGCTGCGTCCGGCTGGCCCTGGACCTCCGCCTCGCACTGGCCGCACAGGGCCACGACGCCATCCTCGGTCACCTGGAGCATTGCCCATAGCGATTCGTTGCCGCACTCGCAGAGCAGGCGTAGCCCGTTGATGACCGTGGTCACTGGCTGCTCTGCGAGTAGCCCCTTGGGCACCGGGAGCTGCTTGGCGAAGGCGGTGACAGCCTGGCGGTCGGAGCTCGCCAGGAACGCCGCGTAGTACTTGAGCGTGGTCGCTCCTCCGCCGCCATGCCCTACTCGGCCTGCGACCGTCCGGACGTCGGCGCCGGCGCGCAGGAGTTCGGTCACGTTGTAGGCGCGCAGATCCTTCAGGCGATGGGTGTGGATCTTCAGCTTCTTCGCGAGGCGACGGTATCGCTGGCTGACGCTTCCGGGCACGAGCGGGACGGTGCCGTCGGCTTCGCCTGAGAACACGAAGGCGTCGCGGGCGAGTTCACCGCCGAGTACCTTGCAGCGTTCCTCGGCCCGGGACCGGTGGGCGGCCAGCACGGAACGCGTGACCACATCGATGGCCTGCCTACGGTGCTGGTGGGTCTTGGTGTCCTTGATCCTGCGACCGTTGTTGGAGTGCTTCACGACGAGTTCGAGACGCTCGAGGTCGATGTCCGACCAGCGCAGGGCGCACATCTCACCGCGGCGCGAGCCGGTGACCATCTTCATGAACAGGAACGTTCCCCAGTCCAGGTCTTTCGGCCAGGCGGTGTTCAAGACCAGCGCAGCTTCCTCGGGAGTGGGTGGGTCGGGGTTCGGCTTGGGTTGGGATGGCGGCTCGGCGAGGGTCGCCACGTTCGTCGTCACGTAGCCCCATCGCAGGCCGCGGTTGAGCGCCGGCCGCAGGGTGAAATGAATCTTGCGGACGGTGTTCGGGGCTAGGGGCTCGCAGAGGTGCTTCTGCTTCGTCTTGGGGTCGGCCTTGCCGTTGCGCCGGCCTTCGCACTGTTCCTGACACTGCCCGAGACGGGCGTAGAACAACTCCAGCATCTCGACGGTCAACTTGCCTGCCTTGAGGTCGCCGAACGTGGGCTTGAGGTGGTTGCGGATGATGCCCTCGGTCCGTTCGTACGACGTCTCGTCGAGTCCCGCGACGCCCAACCACCGGTCGAGCAGGAACGACATGGTCACCTGCGTCTTGGGGTGGCGGTTTTCGTCGACCTGGTGGAGGAGCTTCGTGCGAACCTTCTCGGCCTCGACCTCCGTCTCGGCCTGCTCGTGGAGATAGAGATCCTTCTTCGTGAGAGGGTCACGCCCGGCGTAGACCCGGACCTGGAAGCCGGCCCCGTTGGGGCGGATGCTGCCGCGCTGACGTCGCTTGTTCTTGGTGTTCGCCATGGTTCTGGAACCTATTCATGGTTAATGCCATGGCTACGACGAACAGCGCGCCTACCTGGAAGAGGTAAACGCGCTGGTCAGACAGTGTGCCCCCGGCAGGATTCGAACCTGCGACACCCGCTTTAGGAGAGCGGTGCTCTATCCCCTGAGCTACGAAGGCGGAAGGTGCCCTGACAGCGTAGCGGATTCGTTCCCCGGGGTTCGCCCTGGTTGTCGGTGATCGGTGGAGGGCTTGGTGATCACCGGTGGGTGGGCGGCACAGCAGGGCCGGTCGTGCTTGACCTCAAGTTTGCTTGAGATTTTACGTTGCTTTCGCGGGGCCAGGCACAGATGCCCCGCGACCAGCTCTGACCGTCGTCTCGGAATCGAGGTACACCCATGTCCGTGCCCCCGCTCAAGATCGGCGTACTCGTCGGCAGTGTTCGGCCCGGGCGGTTCGCCGACCGTGTCTCGGGGTGGTTCCTGTCCGAGATCGAGCGCCGTGAGGATATGGAGACGCATGTCATCGACCTGTCCGCGCCCGACCTCGCCTCCGAGCTCAAGCTCACCCTGGAGCAGTCCGACGGCTCCGGTGACGCTCCGACGCTCGCCCAGCGCATCGGCGGGCTCGACGGGTTCGTCGTCGTGACGCCCGAGTACAACCACGGCTACCCGGCGTCCCTGAAGCTCGCCATCGACTACGTCTACCGGGAGTGGCGTGCCAAGCCCGTCGGCTTCGTCTCCTACGGCGGCATGGCCGGCGGACAACGCGCCGTCGAGCAGTTGCGTCAGGTCTTCGCGGAGCTGCACGCCGTGACCCTGCGCGACACCGTCAGCTTCCACATGGCCTGGGAGCAGTTCGACGACGACGGGCATCCCCATGATCGGGACGGCACCGCCAAGGCCGCCTCCGTGCTGCTGGACCAGCTCGCCTGGTGGGGGCTCACCCTGCGCGAGGGCCGCGCCGCCCGGCCGTACGACGGCTGAGGTGGTTCGACCGTATGGACGGCTGAGGTGGTTCGACCGTATGGACAGCTGAGGTGGTTTGAGCGTATGGAGGGTCGAGGTGGTGGAGGGCGTCGTCAGGCCGGCCGCACCCGAGCCTCGTATCCCCACCGGGGCGGGAAGCGGCGGCCGTTGCGGGAATGCCACTGCCCCCGGCATGCGGCGAAGGGCCTCGTCGAGAGACGGCCCCGTCCCCGCCGGCCCACTCGCACACCCACCCTCACCCCACCCCAACCCCCCCAAACCGCCCCGCCACCCGGAGGTCGCCCTCCACTCGTCCCGCCGTTTCGACCAGCTCGGGCAGGACCTCCCGTACGCACTCCTCCACCGAGCGTCGAGCCGCGTGCATCGCCACGTTCAGGGCCGCGACCACTCGGCCCGTGCGGTCGCGGACCGGGACTGCCACTGAGCGCAGGCCCGCTTCGAGTTCCTCGTCGACCAGGGCGTATCCGTGGGCGCGGACCTGGGACAGGGCCGACTCCAGGGTCGCGGGGTCGGTGATCGTGCGGGCGGTCAGGGGGTGCAGGTCGCGCAGGGCGGAGGCCACGTGGCCGTCGCCTTCCGGGAGATCGGCGAGCAGGACCCGGCCCATCGACGTCGCGTACGCCGGCAGCCGCGTGCCGATCGTGATGTTCACGCTCATCACGCGGCTGGTCGCGGCCCGCGCGATGTACTGGATCTCCTGGGCCGACGGCGTCAGCACCGCCAGGGACGCCGACTCGTGGACCCGGTCGGCGAGTTCGGCCAGGTGCGGGGTCGCGATCTGGGCCAGGGACGTGCGGGACAGGGGCGGGTAGCCGAGGGACAGGACGCGGGGAGTCAGGGAGAAGGCCCGGTTGCCCGACGGGCTCACCAGGCCCAGATGTTCGTACGTGATGAGCGCGCGTCGGGCCGTCGCCCGCGCCAGCCCCGTCGCGTTCGCCACGTCCGTGAGCGTCAGCTCGGACCGGCCCTCGCCGAACGCGGTCAGCACGGTCAGCCCGCGCGCCAGCGACTCGACGAACTCCCTGCCCAGTTCCTGCTTGGAGGCGCCGGTCCAGGTCGCGAGGCCCGCCGGCGCGGTCGCCGGGCGCGGGTCCGGGGCGTCGCGCAGCTCGCGTTCCATGTCCGCGACCGCCGCCCGCAGGCGGGGGAGGAGTGTGTCGCGCAGGTCGGCTGCGGTGTGCCGGCTGGTGTGGCTCACCACGTTCGCCACGCAGGCGATACGGCCGCCCGCCCGCGGATCCCGTACCGGTACGGACACCGCGACCAGCCCCGGCTCGATCAACTGGTCGTCCAGCGCCCAGCCGTCCTTGCGTGCCCGCGCCGCCCTGCGTTCGAAGTCCTCGTCGAAGGACGGGTGCGACTGCCACGGTACGGCCGGGAAGCCGCGGTCGTCCGGGTCCGCCGCCCGGCGCTCGCGCCACGCCTGCCACTGCGCGTCCGACCACTCCGTCGCGAACAGCGGGCCCGGCGAGGTGCGTTCGGCCGGGAGCAGGTCACCGATGCGGAAGCTGAGGGACATCGCGCGGCGGCGGGTCGCCTGATGGATGAAGCGGATGCCGTCGCGGTCGGCCACCGCCAGGGACACGGACTCGTCGAGCTCGTCGGCGAGGGCGTCCGCGTGGGAGGCCAGGAGGGCCGGCAGGGCGAGGGCGGCCAGGTAGGCGTTGCCCAGTTCCATCACGCGCGGGGCCAGCACGATGTCGCGGCCGTCGAGGCGGACGTATCCCATGCGCGCGAGCGTGGAGGTGATCCGGTCCACCGTCGAGCGGGCCAGGCCGGTGCCGCGTTCCAGTCCGCTCGCGCTGAGCGTCCCGCCGGCCTCGGTCAGGCGCCGCAGCACCGTCACACCCCGGATCAGCGGCGTGACCGCCTCCGCGGGCACGGCACGGTCGTCGTCCAGGGTCGTCTTCGCGGGCATCGGCTCTCCGTACGGCGTTCGCGGCAGCCTCAACCGTAATCCGCCCCGCGCGCGGACGCGGCGACCTGGGGGTACGCCGACGTATCAATGTCCCTGCCCAAGGCACCCCCCCGATGTCCCTGCCCAAGGCGCCCCCCGATGTCCTGCCCAAGGCGCCCCCGATGCAGCCCGCCGGCCCCCGCCAGCCCTCGATACCGCTGCCGTCCCTGGCGGCCCGCGATGCCGCTGCCGGATCCCCGGCCCCTCCCGCCGCCGTCCCCGTTCTCCCCGTACCTCGCCGGATCCCCGGCCCCTCCCCGCCGCCGTCCCCGTTCTCCCCGTACCTCGCCGGGTCCCCGCCCCCTCCCCGCCGCCGTCCCCGTCCCCGCCGTCCTACCCCCGACTCACCTTCACCCGGTAACTCCCCGTCAGATCCACCCCCAGCACCGTCACCCGCACCCCTCGCTCCTCGTCCCGGAACTCCTCCCCGGGGGCGAACGTGGCGTCGGAGAGTTCGGCGTGGACGTTCGGGCTGCGGGTGCAGCCGCCGCTGTCCTCGTGGGAGTCCTGGACCTGCACCGGTCCCATGCCGGTGTCGACGTCCGCGTCGACCTTGTAGATGAGGACGCCGGGGCGGCACACGGACTCGTCGTTGCCCTCGCGGGTGCGCAGTTCCAGGGCGTAGCCGGTGCGGCGGCTCAGCGGGACGAAGACCAGTTTCGGGCCGCCCTCGCGGGCCAGCGGTGTCAGGGCGTACTCGGTGGTCCCGGGCTTCGACGCGCACCGTACCTGTGCGCCGTCGAGCCAGCCCAGCTTCCACTTGTGCCAGCCGAGGAGGTCGTTGTTGGCCCCCCAGTCCTCGCTCATGATGTCCCAGTGGCCCACCGCGCCCCCGCCCTCGGCGGTGTAGAGGTCGGGCAGGCCGAAGACATGGCCGTTCTCGTGGGGGAGGACCCGGTAGCCGGTGCGGTGGTAGGTGCCGGAGCCGTCGTCCTGGCGGGAGTAGACGAAGGACGCGTTGGCCACCGAGACGCCGTCGGCGACCGGAGCCTCGGTGTTGCCCGCGAAGGTCACCGACAGGACCGTGTCCAGGGCCGACGGGCCGGCGTTCGGGGTCACCAGGACGTTGAGGAAGTCGTACTCCCGGAAGTCGACCTTCGGGTCGGCGGCGACCACGATGTCCTGGACCAGCCGCCGGTACCCGGGGTCGAAGGGCGCGCCGCGCTCTATGCCGTAGGCCCGGAAGGACTTGGGCATGCGCAGCCAGCCGGGTATCGGGGTCTCGGGGCGGTAGTCGAGGCGGCCGTAGGAGCTGGTGCGGAACCAGTCCTGGGTCTGTGGGAAGAACTCGTCGAAGCGGTCGAGCGCGCGGCCCGGACCGGGCGCGTCGGGGAAGTCGACCATGACGGTGAGGGCGCGGACGGTGCCGGTGGAGCGCGAGTAGCCGCGTGCTGTCGGCATTCCTTCGGACATCTGGATGGTCGGCTGGCCGGTGATCATGCAGGGGCGCAGGGCGGAGGGGTGCTCCGGCGAGATGGGGCCCGCCCCGGCCACCGTCGAGGTGCCCGCCGTGAGGTGCCCGGTGCCGGCCGCGGTGCTGACCGCGAAGGTCAGGGCGGTCACGGAGGCGAGGGCGGCGACACGGCGGGGGCGTATCCGACGGCTCGGCTGCATGCATGGGCCCTTCAGTCCATGGCAGCCCGCCGGCCTGCGCGCTGCACCCTCTCGATCACCCTGTGTCGGGGGGTGCGCGGGCGCGCGCTGGAAGAGCCCGAACGTGGGTTTCTTCCGGAGAAACGCATACCTCGGCGATTGTGACTCAGGTCACATGGAATCTTTTCCCGGTCGGGAAATAACCGGGGATCGTCTCCCCGTTTAGTCATGTGTCCGCGCGAAACGGGGACAGCTTCCCCGGATCGCAACCCGGCGGCCACCACCGCCACCCCAGCAGCATCAGGAGTACGCCGTGCAGACCGTGACCCCCGTAGCGCGCAAGGCGCCCCGGCCCCGCGCCGACGCCCTGCGCAACCGGGAGCGGATCGTCACCGCCGCCCGGGAGATGTTCGTCGAGTTCGGCCCCGATGTGCCGCTCGACGAGATCGCCCGCCGGGCCGGCGTCGGCAATGCCACGGTGTACCGCAATTTCCCCGACCGCGACGCGCTGGTCCGCGAGGTCGTCTGCTCCGTCATCAACCGTACGGTGGCGGCGGCCGAACTCGCGCTCACGCAGACCGGAGACGCCTTCGAGGCTCTGGAGCGTTTCGTGCACGCTGCCGCCGACGAGCGGATCAGCGCGCTGTGCCCGATGGTCCAGAGCACCTTCGACCAGAACCACCCGGACCTGGAGGCCTCGCGCGAGCGGTGCGAGCGCCTCGTCGGAGCGATCATGGACCGCGCCAAGGCGGCCGGCCAGCTCCGCTCCGACGTGGACGTCGGCGACGTCATGATCGCCGCCGCCCAGCTCAGCCGGCCCCCGGCCGGTACCGGGTGCGACATCGCCGACCGCTACGTCCACCGTCATCTCCAGCTGTTCCTCGACGGACTGCGGGCCCCGGCCCGTTCGGTCCTGCCCGGCACGGCGCTGACCATGGAGGACCTGCGCAAGGCCTGACCTGACCGCTCGGTTCAGAGCATCACGGCAGTCACCACACCGTACGCAGCCATATCGATCGATCACTGCATCTCACCGGCCGTCACAGCCGACGAGCCGTCCCCTTTCCTTCGCTTTTTCCGTCACGAAGTCCCGGAGTGGGTACACCCATGTCTGAAACAGCCGCGAAGGCTCCCGGCCGCGCCCTCGGCGCCGCCGATCCCAATCGCTGGAAGGCGCTCGCGTTCATCGCGATAGCCCAGCTGATGGTCGTCCTCGACGCGACCATCGTGAACATCGCCCTGCCCTCCGCCCAGCAGGACCTGGGCATCTCCGACGGCAACCGGCAGTGGGTCGTCACGGCCTACGCCCTCGCCTTTGGTGGTCTGCTGCTGTTCGGCGGACGCATCGCCGACCTCTGGGGCCGCAAGCGCGCCTTCGTCGTCGGTCTCGGCGGCTTCGCCGCGGCCTCCGCTCTGGGCGGCGCCGCCACCAACGAGGCCATGATGTTCGGTGCCCGCGCCCTGCAGGGTGCGTTCGGCGCGCTGCTCGCCCCGGCCGCCCTCTCCCTGCTCGCCGTGATGTTCACGGACGCCAAGGAGCGCGCCAAGGCCTTCGGCATCTACGGCGCCATCGCCGGTGGTGGCGGTGCGGTCGGTCTGATCCTCGGCGGATTCCTCACCGAGTACCTGGACTGGCGCTGGACGTTCTTCGTGAACATCCCGTTCGCCATCGTCGCCGCGGCCGGTGCCTGGTTCGTCATCCGTGAGCCCGAGGGCGGCCGCAACCGCTCCGCGCTCGACATCCCCGGCGTGATCCTTTCCACCCTCGGTCTGGTCTCGCTGGTCTACGGCTTCACCCGCGCCGAGTCCAACGGCTGGGGCGACTCCACGACCATCGGCATGTTCGTCGCCTCCGGCGTGCTGCTGCTGGCCTTCGTCCTCGTCGAGTCCAAGGTCAAGGCCCCGCTTCTGCCGCTGCGCGTGGTCACCGAGCGCAACCGCGGCGGTGTCTACCTCTCGCTCGGCCTCGCGATCATCGCGATGTTCGGCCTGTTCCTCTTCCTCACCTACTACCTCCAGATCGTCAAGGGCTACTCGCCGGTCAAGACCGGCTTCGCCTTCCTGCCGATGATCGCGGGCATGATCACGGGTTCCACCCAGATCGGCACCCGTCTGATGACCCGGGTCGCGCCGCGCCTGCTGATGGGCCCCGGCTTCCTGGTCGCCGCCCTCGGCATGCTGCTGCTGACCCAGCTGGAGATCGGCTCCTCGTACGCCGCGGTCCTGCTGCCCGCGATGCTGCTGCTCGGCCTCGGTATGGGTACGGCGTTCATGCCGGCCATGTCCCTGGCCACCCAGGGCGTCAAGCCGCAGGACGCCGGTGTCGCCTCCGCGATGGTCAACACCTCGCAGCAGGTGGGCGGCGCCATCGGTACGGCCCTGCTGAACACGATCGCCGCCTCGGCGACCACGTCCTACATCGCCGACCACATCGCCGGCGCGTCCAGCAAGTCCCAGCAGCAGCTGGTCCAGCTGGAGGGCATGGTGCAGGGCTACACCAGCGCCATCTGGTTCGCCGTCGGCATCCTGGTGGTCGCCGCGGGCATCGCGCTGACCTTCGTCAACGCCGGCCGCCCGGGCGGCTCGACGGTGGCCTCCTCCGAGGAGGGCGCCGAGGACGAGGTGGCGGTGCCGGTCGTCGCGCACTAGTCGCGCCACGACGACCGCCCGGTCGTACCCCTTGGGACCAGGCGTACGTACGGGGATGGGGACGCTCCGTACGTACGGCCTTCAGGGCCTGCCCCGGCCTCGCTGAATGAGCGGTTCAGCGGAGCCAGGGCAGGTCCGCACCCGCTTCCGTCGGCTGCAGGCCCTCGGCGACGATCCGCATGATCTCGCCGAGGGCCTTCTGCTGTTCCCCGGTGAGGCGGTCGAACATCGCCTGGCGCACGGCGTCCACATGGCCCGGCGCGGTCTCCTTCAGCACCGCCACACCCGCGTCGGTCAGCACGGCGAACTGGCCCCGCTTGTCGTCGGGGCAGTCCTCGCGCCTGACCCAGCCGTTCTTCTCCAGCCGGGCGATGGCGTGCGAGAGCCGGGACCGGGTGATCTTCGCGTACATCGCCAGCTCGGTCATCCGCAGCCGGCGGCGCGGCGACTCGGCGAGCTTGACCAGCAGGCCGTAGTAGATGTGCGGCATGCCCGCGTCCCGCTGGAGCTGGCGGTCCAGGTGGTCCTCCAGCAGGGTGACCGCGTCCAGGTAGGTGCGCCAGACCCGCTGCTGCTCGTCGGTGAGCCAGCGGGTCTCCTGCGTGGGCGCGGACGGGGCCGAGGCGGACGCGGGCGGCGCGGGGGTCGATGCCGTATTCATGTACTCCACTGTACGAGAGCTCTCCTTGAAATTTTAACTACCTGGACGTACGGTTTCCCCGGTAAGGAATGTTTAGACTTAAAGCACCTGGGTCCGGTTTCAGGTCTCCGGAGGGAGTCGACGTCATGTCCGCCGCCGCACAGGAGCGCATGCCCGCCCTCTACCTCAGCCACGGCGCCCCACCGCTCGCGGACGACCCGCTCTGGCCCGGCGAGCTCGCGGCCTGGTCCGCCGGTCTGCCGCGCCCCAAGGCGATCCTCATGGTCTCCGCCCACTGGGAGGAGGCCCCCCTCGCCATCGGCGCCACCGAACGCGTTCCTCTCGTCTACGACTTCTGGGGCTTCCCGGAGCACTACTACCGGGTGACCTATCCGGCCCCCGGCGCACCCGAGCTCGCCGCCTCCGTACGCAAGCTGCTGCGCGCCCCCGGCACCCCGGTGCAGGACATCCCGGACCGCGGCCTCGACCACGGCGCCTACGTCCCGCTCGTCGAGATGTACCCCGAGGCGGACATTCCCGTCCTCCAGGTCTCCATGCCGACCCTGGACTCCGTCGAGCTGATGGAGATCGGGCGCAAGCTGGCGCCGCTGCGCGACGAGGGCGTGCTGATCGTCGGCTCCGGCTTCTTCACCCACAACCTGGCCGCACTGCGGCAGGGCGGCATCCCCGCCTGGTCCGTGGAGTTCGACGACTGGGGCCGCCGGGCGCTGGAGAGCCGCGACTGGGACGCCCTGCTGGACTTCCTGCACAAGTCCCCGGCCGGCCGTTACGCCCACCCGCGCACCGAGCACTTCGCTCCGCTCTTCGTGACGATGGGCGCGGCGGACGCCGCCGGTGAGCAGGAGGCGCAGAAGTCGGTGATCGACGGGTTCTGGATGGGGCTGGCGAAGCGGTCGGTGCAGTTCGGCTGAGAGCTCCCCGTCGGACCCGGCGGGCTCACAGCTCCTTCTCGTACCAGGCCACGTCCCAGTAGCGGCCGAACTTGCGGCCCACCTCGCGGTACGTGCCGACGTGCCGGAAGCCGAACCGCTCGTGCAGCCGCACGGACGCCTCGTTCGGCTGCGCGATGCCCGCGTAGGCGCGGTGCAGGTCCTCGCCGGCGAGGGCCTCGAACAGGGCCTTGTACAACAGGGTGCCGATGCCGCGCCGGGCGGCGTCCGGCGCGAGGTACACGGTCACCTCGACCGAGGTCGCGTACGCGGGCTTCGGCCGGTGGGGGCTGGATGTGGCGTAGCCGAGAATCCGCTGTGAGTTGCCCGTGGAGACCTGCTCCGTGGCAACCATCAGGCGGTACGGGCCGTCTTCAGGGTGGGAGAGCAACCAGGGGCGGCGCTCTTCCGGCGTGAAGACCGCGGTATCGAAGGTGAGGGGCGTCTCGCGCACGTAGTGGTTGTAGAGGGCGGTGAGGGCATCGAGGTCACTCTCGACCCCTGGCCTGACCTGCACCTCTGTACGTCCCGACGGCATCGGTCCTCCTCTGTGGCCGGGCAGGATACTGCAAGATCAGAAAAATAGGGGGGCGCGTTGGGAATTCTGTCCTGATTCCAGTCGTTGTTTCCATCGAACGCGGGGCACTCGACAAGAGTCCCGAACGTTCACGAACCACCGCCCGCCCTCCCCTTCTCTCGAGTGCGCTCGAGCGGGGGACACCACCGCAAGGGAGCACGCATGGCAACCCGTGCCGTCGCCCGTCGTCAGTCCGCCAACGGCGAGACCACCGACGCGGCACGCAGTGTTCGCGCCCATGGCGGCGAGATCGCGGACCGCGACCTGGTCGGCATGTACCTCGACGAGATCGCGCGTACGCCGCTTCTCGACGCAGCCAAAGAGGTAGAGCTGTCGCAGGTCATCGAGGCGGGTGTGTTCGCCAGGCAGGTCCTCGACGGGTATGAGGAGGCCAAGGCCGACGCCACCCGTGACGAGCTCGAAGCCCTGGTCGAAGACGGAGAGCGTGCCAAGGACGTCTTCATCCGCTCCAACCTCCGCCTGGTCGTCGCGGTGGCCCGGCGCTACCCGCGCAGCGGCCTGCCCCTGCTGGACCTGATCCAGGAGGGCAACGCCGGACTCGTGCGCGCGGTGGAGAAGTTCGACTACCGCAAGGGCTTCAAGTTCTCGACGTACGCGACCTGGTGGATCCGTCAGGCCATCACGCGCTCGATAGCCGACCAGTCCCGCACCATCCGTCTCCCCGTCCACCTGGTGGAGGAGCTCGGCCGGATCCGCCGGGTCCAGCGCGAGTTCAACCGGGAGCACGGCCGGGACCCCGAGCACACCGAGATCGCCGCCGAGCTCGGCTCGACGCCGGAGCGCGTCGCGGACGTCCTGGACTGGGCCCGTGACCCGGTCTCCCTCAACATGTCGGTGGACGACGAGGGCGAGACCCAGTTCGGCGACCTGCTCGAGGACACCTCGGCGGTCTCCCCCGAGCAGTCCGTCCTCACCCTCCTGCGCAGCGAGGAGCTGGACGACCTGATCGGGCGCCTCGACCAGCGCACGGCGTCCATCATCAAGATGCGCTACGGCATCGAGGACGGCCGGGAACGCACCCTGACCGAGGTCGGCAAGGAGCACGGTCTGACCCGCGAGCGCATCCGTCAGATTGAGAAGCACGCCCTGCTGGAGCTGAAGAAGCTGGCGCGCAGCACCGGCTTCGACGCGGCCGCCTGACCCCTCCGGCGGGAGGGGCGGTGGCGTACTCCCCGCGGCGGGCGCGTACGCCCGGTGGCCAAAGACCGCGCAAACATGGCGATGTAACGCCGCTTCAATGCACAGGCCACCGGGAACAAGACTTCCGGGCAAGGGAGTTCGGGTCCCGAGGCGAGCGGCCCCGGGTCCCCGGACGAGACCGACCGACCACCACAGACCAAGTCCCGACGCACTCCCCCCGGCGCCGGGACTTCCCACGAGCCGGGCTTCGGCGCCTATCCCCCCTGGGTGCCGGGGCCCGGCTCTTCTTGCGCCCGGACACACCGGACGGGCGGGTCACCCCGTACCTGAACCACGGGGTGGCCCGCCCGGATGGCAGATTGTGCCACATGGGCATAGCCTGCCGAACGTGACCAGCCCCACCCCCGCACAGCCCCCGGCCACCTCGTCCCCGTCCCTGACGGAGCGGCGCAAGGCGGCCACGCGCATGGAGATCGCCCGCGCCGCGGCCGCGCTCTTCGTGCGACGGGGCCTGCGGGCCACCCGAGCCGAGGACATCGCGCAGGCCGCCGGCATCGCGCCGCGCACCTTCTACCGCTACTTCGCCACGAAGGAGGAGGCGGTCTCCCCGCTCTACGCCGTCGGCGCCGACCGCTGGACCCAGGCGGTCCGCGACGCCCCCGCCGACCTGCCGGTCCCGCAGGCCCTGGAACACGCCCTGCGGCACACCCTGACCCCCGGCGATGGCGTCTCGGAGTCCTCCTGGCAGTGGGCCCGCACCCTCGTGCGCCTGGCCGTGTCGAACCCGGCCCTGCGCAAGGTCTGGGCCGAGGTCTGCCACGACTCGGAGACGAAACTGGCCGAGGTTCTGGCCGAAAGAAACGGCTCCGACAACGTTGCCGCCCACCACTTCGCCGCCGCGGTGGCCGCGGCGTCGGTCCGTGTGGCCGTGGAGACCTGGGCAACGGGAGACGACCCCGCGGACGGCCCCCAGGGCCCGGCGGCCCAGGCCCTGCGCAATCTGGATGCCCTGAGGAACTTCCCCTGGGAAACGATCACAGCGCAGTGAGCCGGCCGACGCGTTCGGGTACGGCCGTGTTTCGGCTGCGGGTCCGTCGTGGCTGGTCGCGCAGTTCCCCGCGCGCCTGCGGGGCTGGGCCGGATTTCGGCTGCGGGTCCGTTGTGGCTGTTCGCGCAGTTCCCCGCGCCCCCGAGAAGGGCGTTGCAGTGGGCGTGTGTCCAGAGGTGACCGTCGCCGTTAGGGCCGTCGCGCAGTTCCCCGCGCCCCCAAGAAGGGCGTTGCAGTGGGCGTGTGTCCAGAGGTGACCGTCGCCGTTACGACCGTCCGCGCAGTTCCCCGCGCCCCTGAATAGCAGGGGGTTGCAGTCCACCTGCGCCACGACGTGACCGCTGCCGTCACCACCGTTCGCGCAGTTCCCCGCGCCCCTCAAAGCAGGTGGGCCTGCGCCACGATGCGCCTGTGGGCGCCGGCGGCGAGGAGGGGGCGTGCCGGGGGGTGTCCGCCCGCAGCGGCGGGCGTCAACGAACAGCACATCTGGAGCCACAGCAACCGCCCGACCGAGGAC
>NZ_JBIDDQ010000010.1:0-236661 GCF_043195415.1 Streptomyces sp. Y7 | reverse complement strand
CCCGTGGTTCAGGTACGGGGTGGCCCGCCCGGATGGCAGATTGTGCCACATGGGCATAGCCTGCCGAACGTGACCAGCCCCACCCCCGCACAGCCCCCGGCGCGACCCCGACCCACCCACCACCCCGCAGGCGCTACCCGCACCCCCACCCATCCCGCACCGTCACCCCCCAGCCCGACTCAACCGCCCACCCAACTCCCGCACACACCGCACCAGTTCCTCCGGCGACTCCACCACGAACTCACAGTCCACCATCGCCAACCGCACCGCCATCCACTCCACCGCGTCCCCCCCCGCCCCCCGAAGCCGACACCGGGCCCCGCCGTCCACAGCTTCCGGCACCCCCAACCACCCCGGCACCCGAGCCGCCACGAACTCCACCGGCGCGTCGAACGTCACCAAGAACTCGTACGTCTCCTGCCGCCGCCACATCGACTGCCGCAGATATTCCGCCGCATTCCCCGTCGGCAACTCCCGCGGAGCGAACCGCGCCCCGGTCGCGAACGGCTCACTCACCCGGTCCACCCGAAACGTCCGCCAGTCCCCCCGGTCGAGGTCGTACGCCACGAGATACCAGCGCCGCCCGGTGGACACGAGCCGGTACGGCTCCGTCAGACGCCGGGACTCCGTCCCGTCCTTCGCCCGGTACGCGAACCGCAACCGCTCCCGCCCCGCGACACTCGACGCCATCACGGTCAGCGTCTCGGGCGCGATACTCGCCCCGTCCCCACTGGTCAGCGGCGTCGTCGCGGACTGCAGCGTGGACACCCGGTGCCGCAGCCGCGACGGCAGCACCTGCTCCAGCTTCGCCAGCGCCCGCACCGACGCCTCCTCCACCCCCTCCACCGCATGCCCGGCCCCGGCCCGCAGCCCGACCGCGATCGCCACGGCCTCCTCGTCGTCCAGGACCAGCGGCGGCATCGCCTTGCCCGCCACCAGCCGGTACCCACCGTCGGACCCTCTGGCCGCCTGCACGGGATATCCGAGTTCCCGCAGCCGGTCGATGTCGCGCCGCACGGTGCGCCGGGACACCCCGAGCCGGTCGGCGAGCTCGCCGCCGGGCCATTCACGGGGCGTCTGCAGCAGGGAGAGGAGCGTGAGGAGCCGTGCCGGAGTGTCCGTCGTCATGAATGCGAGGATGCCGTAGAACTAGGACATGATCTGACCTATTGAGGCCATAGCTTTGAGCCATGACCGCAACCGAGACAGAACCGGCGCGTGTGACCAGCGACGTGACCAGTGACGTGACCAGCGACAAGGCACAGGCCACCACCCAGATGACCCAGTCGAACCAGCCGACGAAGACGACGCAGCCCACCTCGGCCGCGGACCGCCGTAGGTGGTTCGCCCTGGCCATCGTGATGACCGCGGCCTTCATGGACCTCGTCGACGTCACGATCGTCAACATCGCCATCCCGTCGATCCAGCGGGAGGCCGGCGCGACCTTCAGCCAGATCCAGTGGATCACCGCCGGTTACGCGCTCGCCTTCGCCGCCGGTCTGATCACGGGCGGCCGCCTGGGTGACATACATGGCCGCAAGCGGCTGTTCCTGATCGGTATCGGCGGCTTCACCCTGGCCTCGGCCCTGTGCGGCTTCGCCGCCAACCCCGAGATGCTGGTCGCCTCCCGCATCCTGCAGGGCGCGATGGCGGCGCTGATGGTCCCGCAGGTGCTGTCGATCGTGCACGCCACGTTCCCGGCGCACGAACGCGGCAAGGTCTTCGGCCTGTTCGGCGCGGTCGTCGGACTCGGCGCGGTCACCGGCCCGCTGCTCGGCGCGCTGCTGACGGAGTGGAACCTGTTCGGCCTCGAATGGCGCCCGATCTTCCTGATCAACCTGCCCGTCGGTATCGCGGGCCTGATCCTGGGCAGCCGCTTCATCACCGAGTCCAAGGCGCCGAAGGCGCTGAAGCTGGACCTCGTCGGCGTCGCGCTGGTCACCCTCGGACTGCTGATGCTGCTCTACCCGCTGACCCGCGGCCGTGAGCTGGGCTGGCCGCTGTGGGGGTACGGGTCGATGGCGGGCGCGTTCCTGGTCCTCGCGGTGCTGGTGGTCTTCGAGCGGCGGAAGGCGTCGCGCGACGGCTCCCCGCTCGTCGAGCTGTCGCTGTTCAAGGTGAAGAGCTTCGCGGCCGGCATCGCCGTACAGACCGTGTTCGGTGTGGCGCTCGGCATCTTCTTCCTGGTCTGGACGATGTACATGCAGTTCGGTCTGGGCTGGAGCCCGCTGAAGGCCGGCCTGACCGGCATCCCGTTCTCGATCGCCGTGTCGACGGCGGCCGGTCTGTCCGTCCAGCAGCTGGTCCCGCGCTTCGGCCGCAAGGTCCTCCAGGCGGGCGCGCTGGTGATGGGGCTCGGCGTCCTGATCTACATCTGGGAGGCGAACCGTTACGGCCTGTCCATCGCCCCCTGGCAGATGGCACTGCCCCTGGTCGTGATGGGCGTCGGCATGGGTCTGATCGTGGCGCCGCTGACGGACGCGATCCTGTCCGAGGTGCCGCGTGAGCACTCCGGTTCGGCGTCGGGTCTCATCAACACCGTTCAGCAGATGGGCAATGCCCTCGGCCTCGGTCTGGTCTCGGTGGTCTTCTTCGGTGTCGTCGACGACCGGATCGCCGAGGCCACGGGTTCCGCGGGCGGCACCGAGGGTGCGGCGAGCGCGACGGGCATGGCCTTCGCGGACGGTTTCCAGAACGCGCTGGTCTGGGTGGCCGCGGTGATGGGGGCGATCTTCCTGCTGATGTTCGCCCTGCCGAAGCGTCCGGCCCAGCACGTCGAGGGCGGGTCCGAGCCGGCCGACGAGGAGCCGCGGACGGAGACGGGCACGGAGAAGGAGCTCGCGCCGGCGGGCTGACACAGGGGAGAACAGACGGTGGCTCGGCACTTCGGTGCCGGGCTTTTCGTCGTTCCTGGTCCACCCCGAGCCGAACCCCGAGCCCGGTCATGCCCAGGTGAGACCACACTCATGCCCGATTGAGCCCGAACCTGTTTACTTTCTGGAAATCCACGCGTAGCCTCCGTTGCGAAACCACAAGTTCGGGCACAGTTCGGAGGCGAACGGACATGTACGCACCGGAGCGGCAGCAGGAGATCCTCCGGCTGGCCCGTGACGGCGGCCGGGTGGACGTCCTGTCGCTGGCCGAGGAGTTCCAGGTCACCGCGGAGACGATCCGCCGGGACCTGAAGGCCCTCGACCGCGCCGGCCTCGTACGCCGGGTGCACGGCGGTGCCATCCCCGTCGGGCGCCTGGACTTCGAGCCGGACCTCACCGAACGGGAGGGCACGGCGGCCGACGAGAAGGACCGCATCGCCAAGGCGGCCTTGGCCGAGCTGCCCGCCGAGGGCACGATGATCCTCGACGCCGGTACGACGGTGGCCCGGCTGGCCGGCGCACTGCCGCTGGAGGCCTCGCTCACCGTCGTCACGCACAGCCTGCCCATCGCCGCCCGCCTCGCGGACCACCCCGGCCTGCAGCTCCACCTGGTCGGGGGGCGCGTCCGGCACCGTACGCGCGCCGCTGTGGACGCCTGGGCGCTGCGCGCGTACGGCGAGATCCGGGCCGACGTCCTGTTCGTCGCGGCCAACGGCTTCTCCGCCGAGCACGGTCTGACCACCCCCGACCTCGCCGAGGCGGCCGTGAAGCGCGCGGCCGTGGCCGCGGCCCGCCGCGTGGTGCTGCTCGCCGACTCCTCCAAGCACGGCCAGGAGCACTTCGCCCGGTTCGGGGACCTGGGCGACGTGGACCTGCTGATCACCGACAGCGGGCTGAGCCCCGAAGACGCCACCGCCATCGAGCGCGGCGGCACTGAAGTGCTCTGCGTCTAGAGCGGCACAGAAGTGCTGTGTGTTGAGAAACGAGTGCGCATGATCCTCACCGTCACCCCGAACCCGTCCCTGGACCGCACCTACGAGGTCCCCTCGCTCGACCGCGGCGAGGTCATCCGCGCCACCGGCGAGCGTATGGACCCGGGCGGCAAGGGCGTGAACGTCTCCCGCGCGGTCGCGGCCGCCGGGCGGCGCACGGTCGCGGTGCTGCCCCTGGGTGGTGCGCCCGGCGCGCTCGTCGCCGACCTGCTCGACGCGCAGGGCATCGAGGTCGCGCCGGTCCCGGTCACCGGCGCCACCCGCTCGAACATCGCGCTCGCGGAGTCGGACGGCGTACTCACGAAGATCAACGCCCCGGGGCCCGAACTGTCGGCGGCCGAGCAGGAACTGCTGCTGGAGACCGTGCGCGAGCAGTCGCGCGACGCGGACTGGATCGCCTGCTGCGGCAGCCTGCCGCGCGGACTCGCGCCGTCCTGGTACGCCGATGTCGTCGCCCGGGCGCACGCGGGCGGCGCGCGGATCGCGCTGGACACCTCCGGGCCCGCCCTCCTCGAAGCGCTGCGCGCCCGCCCGGACGTCGTGAAGCCGAACGCCGAGGAGCTCGCGGCCGCCGTCGGACGTCCTCTGTCCACTGTGGGCGACGCGGTGAAGGCGGCCGAGGAACTGCGTGAGATGGGCGCGCGCGCCGTGCTCGCGAGCCTGGGCGCGGACGGGCAGCTGCTCGTGGACGACGCGGGCGCCTGGTTCGGCAGCGCGCGGGTGGACGCCGTACGCAGCAATGTCGGCGCGGGTGACTCCTCCCTGGCCGGCTTTCTGATCGCCGGGGGGAGCGGGCCCGAGGCGCTCGCCTCCGCCGTCGCTCATGGCGCGGCGGCCGTCCGGCTGCCGGGCAGTGTGATGCCCTCGCCTGCCGACCTGGACGCGGCGGCCGTGACGGTCACGGCCGAGGTGCCGGTCGACCGCGTACTGAAGGAGCCGGTGTCATGACGAATGTCGTGGATGTCACAGTTCTTGCCGGTTCGGTAGATGAACGGCCAGGATCGCCGTTACTCACGGCCGTCGACGGACGGCAGGGCCTCCTGAGCCGCCCCGCCGCCCCGAGGAGGCGGGGTTTCCCCGGCCCCGCCTCCTCCACTCCCGCCCCCCACACCGCCCCCGTCCCCTTCTGCGCCCATGAGACTCCCCGGGCGATACGCGTGCGAAGGAGCCCGCGATGAGCGACATGATCACCCCGGACCTGGTCGATCTCGACCTGTCCGCCGACTCCAAGGAAGCGGCGGCGCGCGCCCTCGCCGAGCGCATGGTGGCCAGGGGCCGGGTGACCGACCTGGAGGGCTTCCTCGCCGACGTGGCGGCCCGTGAGGCACAGATGCCCACCGGCCTCGACGGCGGCATCGGCATACCGCACTGCCGCAGCGAGCACGTCACCGAGCCGACGCTGGCCTTCGGGCGCAGCGCCGCCGGCATCGACTTCGGCGCGACGGACGGCCCCGCCGACCTGATCTTCCTGATCGCCGCCCCGGCGGGCGCCGACGACGCCCATCTGACGATCCTCTCCTCGCTCGCCCGGCAGCTGATGAACGCCGAGTTCACCGACGCGCTGCGGTCGGTGGGCGACCCGGCGTCGGCGGCGGCGCTGATCCGGGGCGAGGAGCCCCCGGCGGCCGCGGGCGTGCCCGATTCCCCTGACTCCGTGGCGTCGTCGGTGGCGGCCTCCGCCGACGCCGCCACGGACACGCCGGCCCCGGTGCCGGGAGCGCGCACCGAGGAGGTGAACGCCCCGGCGCCGGGCGCCCCGGCCGAGGCGCCCGCCGACGACGAGCGCCCCTTCCGGATCGTCGCCGTCACCTCCTGCCCCACCGGCATCGCCCACACCTACATGGCGGCCGAGTCACTGGAGAACGCGGGCCGTGAGGCGGGCGTCGAACTCGTCGTCGAGACCCAGGGCTCGGCCGGCTTCACCCGGCTCGACCCGGCCGTCATCGCGGCGGCGGACGGCGTGATCTTCGCCCACGACGTGGCCGTACGCGAGAAGGACCGGTTCGCGGGCAAGCCCACCGTCGACGTCGGCGTGAAGGCGGGCATCAACCGCCCCGCCGCCCTCATCGCCGAGGTCCGCGCCAAGGCCGAACGCGGCGAGGCCACCGCCGCCGCCCGGCCCGGCACCCCGGTGGAGCGCGCGGGCGAGCCCGGCGAGGGCTACGGCACCAAGCTGCGCAAGTGGCTGATGTCCGGCGTGAGCTACATGGTCCCGTTCGTCGCCGCCGGCGGTCTGCTGATCGCCCTCGGCTTCGCGATCGGCGGCTACCAGATCAACGAGGCCAAGTCGGTCACCGAACACTTCGACTGGGGCCAGGTCGACAGCTGGGGGGCGCTGCTGTTCCAGATCGGCGCCGCCGCCTTCGGCTTCCTCGTACCGGTCCTCGCCGGATACATCGCCTACGGCATGGCCGACCGGCCGGGTCTCGTGCCCGGCTTCGTCGGCGGCGCGATCTCCGTGACGATCGGCGCCGGGTTCCTCGGCGGTCTGGTGGCCGGTCTGATCGCCGGTGGTGTGGTCCTCGCCATCCAGCGCGTCGACATCCCACCGGTGCTGCGCGGCATCATGCCGGTGGTGGTGATCCCGCTGGTCTCCTCGGCGGTCGTCGGCTTCCTGATGTTCGTGGTGATCGGCAAGCCGATCTCCGAGGCGCAGAAGGCCATGACCGACTGGCTGAACGGCCTCTCGGGCACCAACGCCGTCCTCCTCGGCGTCCTCCTCGGCCTGATGATGTGCTTCGACCTCGGCGGCCCGGTCAACAAGGTGGCGTACACCTTCGCGACGGCCGGCATCTCGGTCGCGGCGCCCAGTGACTCCGCGATGAAGATCATGGCCGCCGTGATGGCCGCCGGCATGGTCCCGCCGCTCGGCATGGCCCTGGCCACCACGATCCGCAAGAAGCTGTTCACCACCGCCGAGCGCGAGAACGGCAAGGCGGCCTGGGTGCTGGGCGCTTCCTTCATCTCCGAGGGCGCGATCCCGTTCGCGGCGGCCGACCCGCTGCGCGTGATCCCCGCCTCGATGGCGGGCGGCGCGGTCACCGGCGCGCTGACCATGGCCTTCGGCTCGACCCTGCGCGCCCCGCACGGCGGCATCTGGGTCACCTTCCTGATCGGCAAGCCGTTCCTCTACCTGCTGGCCATCGCGGCCGGTACGGCCGTCACGGCGGGCCTGGTCATCCTGCTGAAGGGCATGCGCAGGACGGTCCCGGAGGGCACGTCGGCCGCGGAGTCCCCGGCGGCCACGACCGCGCGGGCGAAGCAGCCGGTCGCGGCGTAGTCCTCCGCCGGACCAGCCGACCGCTTGTCCCTTTCGGGCGCTGTGAGTTGTTCACGGCACCTGCGATATACGTCACGGTCCGGGCCCATAGGCCCGGACCGTGGTGTCTACTGGGGGACATGCCGGACAATGTCTCGATCCTCCAGCTGCTGGGCCCCGTCGTTCTCGCCCTGGCGGCCGTCCTCTGGGTGATGGGACTCGTCCGCCTTCTGCGCCGCAGCCGCCCCGAGGCCATGCCCCGGCCGTCGGACCCGATGCTCCCGGGGCTCCCGCACCAGCGGCAGACCGCCCCCGCGCTGGAGGCCGTCGAACTCACCCCGGCCGAGCGTGACGCCTTCGCGGGCCTGGTACGACAGCTCGGCGACAGCCGCTGACCTGGTCGCGCCGCCTCAACCGGAGCTGCACCGCCGCTGTTTCGGCGTTACGGGACCTGCGCCGCTCGCCGCTCCATCGCGTCCCGCGCCGCGTCCTCGGTGACGTACACCTCGCACATGTGCCGCCCGTCCGGCGTCGCCGTGTGCTCGACCTCCCAGAGGGAGACCTCCTCGCCGTCGCGCAGCAGGAAGGCGTGCTCGTAGAGCGAGAAGCACAGCCCGGCGCGGCCCGCACGGCACGGGCGTCCGAACGCCTGCGTGATCTGGTGGGCGAACGCCCGGGCCAGCAGCGCGGCCGTCTCCGTGCCCGGCCGGTCGGTGTTCTCCGCCCGGCGCAGCAGCCGGCGCGCGTGGTCCGCCGAGTCGTCCGGCACGTACGCGTGCCGGGGCGCGGATATCGGCGACAGCTGCACGGTCACCGGCAGTTCAAAGTCCGGCGCGTCGGGCGGCAGCGGCAGCCGCGCGGTCGCGGCGCGCAGTTCCTCCTCGTCGGCGTACACCTCGTGCTGCGGGTCGCTGCCGCGCGCGGTGTTGTGGACGAGCTCCCACAGGGTGAGCGCCGAGCCGTCGGCGAGCAGCCATGTGTGCCGGTACGTCTCCCGGTGCAGCCCCGCACTGTGGTGCGCGGAGTGCAGCGAGCTGTCATGCGCCAGCGCGCAGTCGAGCCGCCGTATCGCCTCGTCGGGCAGCTCGAAGCTGTTCAGGGCACGGCCGAGGAGTCGCGCGAGATGCTCCTCCGGAGACTCCGCCGACTCGGGTGGTTCGTACGCTGTCGTCTCGTACGGAACGCTCAAGGTTTCTCCCGGCGTTGCTGCATGTCACCTTGTGGGTGCATACCGTAGCCCCTCGGTCGGACATCATGTCCGGGAACCGAGAAAACGTACGTCCGGCAAAACGCGCGGGCCGCGCGAGAAGTTCCCGCGCGGCCCGACGAACCGTCAAAAATCCCTGCTGGAGGGCTACTTCACTGCGTCCGTGCAGTGATCAGGAAGCGCTGCCCGCGACCCACTCGCTCCACGCCATGTTCCAGCCGTTGAGGCCGTTGTCGGGCGTCACGGTCTTGTCGGGGGAGTTCTTGACGATCACGACGTCGCCGACCGTCGAGTTCTCGAAGAACCACTTGGAAGGCGTGTCGCCCTGTCCGCCCTGCACGTCCTGCAGGCCGACGCAGCCGTGGCTCGTGCCCTGGCGGCCGAAGGGCGGGTTGCCCTTGTTGTACCAGTAGTTGCCGTGGATGAAGGTCCCCGACTGCGTCAGCCGCATCGCGTGCGGCACGTCCGGGATGTCGTACGCGTTGGCGAGGCCGACGGTCCGGCTGTCCATCCGCAGCTTCTCGAACTTCTCGGTGATCACCATCTGCCCGTTGTACGTGGTGAACTCCGAGCTGCCCGCCGAGATCGGCACCGACTTGATCGTCTTTCCGTCCCGTACGACCGTCATCGTCTGCGTGTTGACGTCGACCGTCGAGACCTGCGAACGCCCGATGGTGAAGGTGACCGTCTTCTTCTGCACCCCGTAGACGCCGTTGGCGCCCTCGACGCCGTCCAGGTCGATCTTCATCGTGACCTTGGATCCGGCCTTCCAGTACTCCTCGGGCCGGAAGTCGAGCCGCTGCTCACCGAACCAGTGCCCGACCACCTTCTGCCCGCTGCTGGAGCTGACGGTGATGTGCGACTGGACGGCCTTCTTGTCGCCGATCGCCTTGTCGAAGTTGAACGACACCGGCATCCCGACGCCGACCGTGGTGCCGTCGTCGGGCGTGTACGTCCCGATGAAGCTGTTGGCCGAGGAGACCGTGGTGAAGGTGGAGTCCGCGGCGGTGCTGCGCCCGTCCCCGTCCTTCGCGGTGGCCGCTATGCGGTACTTGGTGCCCCGCTCCAGCTGCTCCTTGGGCTTCCAGCTGCCCCCGTCGGCGGCCAGGGAGCCCGGCACGGGCTCCCCGCTCTCCGCCACCGTCATCTTCACCTCGGTCAGCTTGCCGTCGCTGACCTTCACACCGGTCGAGTTGATCGACGCCCCGTTCGAGCCGTCCTTGGCCGAGATGTCGATCGTCGCGGCGGACGTCTTGGAGTCCTTGCCGCCCTTGTCGTCGTTGTCGGCATTGGCGCTGCCACCGCAGGCGGTGAGCGTCAGGGCGCCGATCATCAGGGCGGCACAGGCCCCCAGTGCGCGCCGCGCTGCTATGTCCGGCGTTGTCACGATCTGCTCCATCTTCATGCGATCTGCGGGATGCGTTCCGTTCCAGGGGGGAAGAGGTCATCGCCCCGGGACCGGGTTCCCAGCGTTCGCGGTGAATGCCGTCACGTGACAGAACCGCGACAATCGCACGCGTGATCGCCCGCACGGAGCGGCGGGGAAGGGGGCCGCCGGCCGGCCCCCGCCGCCGCGGGATGCCTACCCCTCCCCGTACAACTCCCGGTAGGACGGCCACAGTCCACCCGGTCCGTCCACCGACTCGGCCGCGCGCAGTGCCCGCACGATCGCCCGCGTCACGGCGTCCGCGCCCGCCGCGAGCACCTCGTTCAGCGCCAGCGGGTGCCCGGCGTCGAGCGGGCGATCCCCGGTGGCCATCGCGAACACGGTGTCCCCGTCATTGAGCAGATGCACCGGCCGCACGGCCCGCGCGATGCCGTCGTGCGCGGTGCCCGCCAGCTTCTGCGCCTGTGCCTTCGACAGGTCCGCGTCGGTGGCGACCACGGCGAGCGTGGTGTTCAGCGGGGGCGGCGCGTTCTTCGCCGCGGCCTCGGCCAGACGCAGCCGCGCCGCCTCATGGACGTCCTCCCGCGGATACCTCACGCGCCCCTGCAACAACTCCCCGTACAGTGCCCCGGTCTCGGGATCCACGGCCGACCCCGCCGCGTTGGCCACGACCAGCGCGGCCACCGTGATCCCGGAGTCGAGCACGCTGCTCGCGGTGCCGATCCCGCCCTTGACCGGCCCGACGGTCGCCCCCGTGCCCGCGCCCACACAGCCCTGACGTACCGGTGCACCGGGTTCGCTCGCGGCGGCCGCCTCGACCGCCGCCCGCCCGGTGGCCGCGTCCGGCCGGGCCCGGAAGTCGCCGCCCCGCCCGAGGTCGAAGACACAGGCGGCGGGCACCACCGGCACCACATGCGCCGGATCCACCCCCACGCGCACCCCGCGCCGCTGCTCCTCCAGCCAGGCCATCACCCCGGACGCCGCGTCGAGCCCGTACGCGCTGCCCCCGGTCAGCACGATCGCCTCGACCTTCTGCACGAGGTTGCGCGGATCGAGCGCGTCCGTCTCCTTGGTGCCGGGCCCGCCACCGCGCACGTCCACGGCGGCGACGGCCCCGCCCTCCGGCGCGAGGACCACGGTCGTGCCGGTGAGCCAACCCCCGCCGGTCCGTGTCTCGTGCCCCACCCGGAGTCCGGCGACATCTGTCAGAGCGTCAACTGTCATGGGGCCAGTCTCGTCCAGCCCCCGCCGCGACGGGGCGCGCCGGCGTGAGGTCCGGCCATGTGGGGGGGGCTCCGCCGGGGCGGCCCGTCAGCCGACCGGTGTTCTCGTCTCCGTCCCGCGATCGTGGGTCGTCATACGTGCCGACAACGTCTCCCCGGTCGCCACCGCCAGCGCCGAGACGATGCCGGCCGCGAGCACCGCCCAGTCGCCCAGGAACGTGCAGCAGATCACCAGCAGGGCCGTGGTCGGGAGCACCAGCTGCTGGGCGATGCCGACCTTGAAGTAGCGCGAGTGCAGCAGCCAGACCGTGAGCAGATACAGCGCCGTCGGCAGGGTCACCGCGGCCGACGCCGCCAGCGTCGAGATGTGCGCCTTGCCCACGGCATGCTCGACCGCCACCTCCAGACCGGCCCCGATCGCGGCCGCCGAGGCGAAGACCACGTAGTGGCCGTAGCCCCACAGGAACGCCTGCCTGTTGGAGCGCAGATGACCGTGGATCGGCACCACGAAGTAGATCCACCAGGCGGCGAAGATGATCAGCAGGCCGCCGGCGGCGATCGGCAGCACCTCGCCCAGGGCGTCGTTCTCGTCGATGCCGGTCTTCACGGCGACCGTGGCCGCCGCGATGGTCTCGCCGAGGACGATGATCGTGAACAGGCCGTACCGCTCGGCGATGTGATGGGGGTGCCAGGAGGTGGGGTGCTCCCGCTCCGCGAACGGCGGCACGCACATCTCCAGGATCGCCATCACAAGGAACCACCAGGGCCGGACGTCCTCGGGCAGGGCCACCAGGCCCACCCAGCCGATCTGGCACAGCAGCACGCCGCCGGCGTACCGCAGGGCCATTCTCCGCTCCGGCCCCGAACTCGACCGGGCCACCCGCAGCCACTGACCCACCAGAGCGAGCCGCATGATCACATAGCCGAGGAGCACCGCCAGGTACTCGTGATCCTCGAACGCCCTGGAGATCCCTGCCGCCAGGACCAGTACCCCGGCGATCTGGAGCAGGGTGACGACCCGGTACAGGACGTCGTCGTTGTCGTAGGCCGAGGCGAACCAGGTGAAGTTCATCCAGGCCCACCAGATGGCGAAGAAGACCATCGCGTAGTCGAGGATCCCCTGGCCCGCGTGACCCTCCGCGACCGCGTGCACCAACTGGATGCCGGCCTGGGCGATGGCCACGACGAAACACAGGTCGAAGAAGAGTTCCAGGGGAGTGGCGACCCGGTGGGTCTCACCACGGCCACGGGCGCTCAGCCTGCGCAGCGGGCGTCGGCGTCCGTGAGGGCGGGGCGAGTCCGGCGCGGGAGTGGAACTGGACGTCATGGGGACAAGCACAGCAGATGGCGCGGGGAATTTCTCCTGTAGGGGATCACCCGCCCGCGGGGGACAGGGGCGGTCCGCACGGGGGCCGTACCCTGGACGCATGAGCACCGCCCCCGACCCCGCCCCGGAGCCGCGTGAGCCGAAGGCCGCGCTGATCTTCGACGACCCGCTGGACCAGCAGTCCTCGGACGACACGGACCGTGGATGGGGCGAACGGCAGGGCGGCGGCGACAGCGCGGCCGACCTGAAGCGGTTCCTCGACGAGAAGCCGCCCCACCACCTCTGAGCCGCTACTGCTCGTTGTGCCCCGAGCCGCGCTGCGCGACCAGCGCGTCGCGGATCTCCTTCAGCACCTCCAGCTCGGTCACCTCGATGACCTCGTGCGTGCTCTCCTTCGCCTTGCGACGGGCCTCCACGCGGGCCAGGTACTTCGCCATGGGCAGGACCATCAGGAAGTAGACGACGGCCGCGGTGATCACGAAGCTGAGCGCCGCTCCGAGCACCGAGCCCCACAGGATCTGGATGCCCTGCTCGCCCCCACAGGTCGAGCTGAGGCAGGAACTGTAGTGATCGAGGTTCTTCGTGCCGATCGCTCCGACCAGTGGGTTGATGACGCCCTTCACCACGGCGTTCACGATGTTGGTGAAAGCGGCACCGATCACCACCGCGACCGCCAGGTCGACGACGTTTCCGCGCATCAGGAAGGCCTTGAAGCCCTCCCAGACGCTCGGTCCCTTGTTCTCGCTCACTCCCGAGCCACCCCTCGCACACACAGCTTGTGGAACAGACCGCTCCGCAACCTACGTCAGCGCTCGGCCATCCTGTCCAATGGGGGCCCTCCAACGAGTGACTTGACAGCGGGTCGCCCGTGGTCCGGCTCGGCCCCATGATCCGGCTCAGCACAGGGTCACCGCCAGGCGGGCCGTGGCGCCGGCTCCCGCGAGACGGGCGGCCGTGGCACGCGGCACCGACAGCACGACCAGCGCCCCGCTCTCCACGGCGGAGTCCAGTGGTTCCGGCACCTTCGTCACCCGGGCCCCGCGCGCGACCACCCGTGCGGTACCGCCCGTCGCGGTCTCCTGCGCGGCGATCACGTCGACACGGTCGCCGGGCCGCAGCAGCCGCACGGTGGCCCCGTCGGAGATCCGCACGGGCGCGGACACCGGGGCGGACACGGGCTCGACGGCGCGGTGCCGGCGCGTCGGCTCCGCCACCGGGTGCCCCCGTGCCCGGTCGGCCTCCCGCGGCCCCGCCGCGACGAGCGCCGCGGCGGTCACGGCGAGCCCGGCCGCCAAGGCCCGCCTGCGATGCCGGACGAGCCGGCGCAGACGATGCCGCCCGCCGCGCACCCGTACCGGAGCGAAGTGCGGCACCTCGCAGGTGGCCGGGGCATCGCCGCCCGCCGGGAGCGGAACGGCCGGGGAGGAAGAGGACAGGAAAGGCGAGGACGGGAGGGACGGGGGCGACGACGGGAAGGGTGAGGACGCCGACGGGAAGGACGAGGGCGAGAAGGGCGAGAAGGACCGAGCAACGGACATGGGGGGCACCACCTGCGACGACGGAACGGCTTGCCCGCTCACGATGAGTCATCCCGCCGACGCGCGCCGGGCCCCGTGGACTACCGACCGGTTGTGGAAAACTCCCCCACCCGAATGAGGGCTTCCATCGCATCTGCGAGAGGCCCCGGCACCGGCAGGCCCGATACCCGAACCCGCCCCGACCACCGAGAGGCCCGTCACCCGGACCCGCCCCACCCCCTGCAGCAACGTGAACCCCGGATCCATCCCCCACCCCTACGGCAACGCGAACCCCGGATCCGTCCCCCCACCCCTACGGCAACACGAACCCCGGATCCATCCCACCCAGCGCCTTCGCGCACAGACAGTCCCGCTCCTCGTTCGCCGGCAGCCCCGCCACCGCGTCGAAGAGTACCCCCCGCAGTCGGTCCACGTTGGCCGCGAACACCCGCAGCACTTCGTCGTGGGAGACGCCCTCGCCGGTCTCGGCGCCCGCGTCCAGGTCGGTGACCAGCGTCAGCGACGTGTAGCAGAGCTCCAGTTCACGGGCGAGCGCCGCCTCGGGGTGACCCGTCATGCCCACCACCGACCACCCCTGGGCCTGGTGCCACAACGATTCGGCACGGGTGGAGAAGCGCGGCCCCTCCACCACGACCAGCGTGCCGCCGTCCACCGGCTCCCAGTCCCGCCCGCGCGCCGCCTTCAGCGCGGCCGCGCGCCCGGTGGGGCAGTAGGGGTCGGCCAGCGACACGTGCACCACGTTCGGCACGGTGCCGTCGGGCAGCGGCAGCCCGTCGAAGTACGTCCCCACCCGGGACTTCGTGCGGTCCACCAGCTGGTCCGGCACCAGCAGCGTGCCCGGCCCGTACTCGGGCCGCAGGCCGCCCACCGCGCACGGGCCGAGGACCTGGCGCGCACCGAGCGAGCGCAGCGCCCAGAGGTTGGCGCGGTAGTTGATCCGGTGCGGCGGCAGATGGTGGCCGCGTCCGTGCCGGGGCAGGAAGGCGACCCGCCGGCCGGCGATCTCGCCGAGGAAGAGGGAGTCGCTGGGCGGCCCGTAGGGCGTGTCCACCTGTATCTCGGTCACGTCGTCGAGGAACGAGTAGAAACCGGAGCCGCCGATCACGCCGAGTTCGACGTTCGCCTTGTTCGCCATGTCCGCACCCTAACCGGACCCGGACATGCCGAGGACCCTGTCGCCGTGCGAGGACAGGGTCCCGTAAGAAGTGGTGCGCCCTAGGCGGCGGAGCTGCTGGAGGAGCTGCCCGCGCTCGACGGCTTCGCGTCCGAGGAGGACGAAGTCGACGAGGAAGAGGACGACGAGGAGGAGTCCGACGAGGAGGACGACGGCTTCGACGAAGCCGGCGAGCTGCTCGACGAGGCACCGCGGCTGTCGTTGCGGTAGAAGCCCGAGCCCTTGAAGACGATGCCGACCGCGGAGAAGACCTTCTTGAGGCGTCCCTGGCAGTTGGGGCACTCGGTCAGGGCGTCGTCGGTGAACTTCTGCACCGCCTCGAGGCCCTCGCCGCACTCGGTGCACTGGTACTGGTAGGTCGGCACTGTCTTCCTCCTGGCACTCTCACTCGATGAGTGCTAACGACGGTCCATAGTGACGTATTCCAGCCGCTCAGTCCACTGCCACCGGCACGCGGTGACCCACGCCACGTGCGACCGTACGGCCGGCGGACCGCGTCGCGAGCCGCGAACGCAGTGCCAGCAGGGTCGCGAGGGCCAGCAGTGTGCCGCCCATCGGCACCAGGAAACCGGCGCCGCCCCACAGGCGGTCCTCCAGTTGCCCGGCGACCGTCACGGCGGCGGCCTGGCCGAGCGCCACCGCGCCGGTGAGCCAGGTGAAGGCCTCGGTGCGGGCACCGGCCGGAACCAGGCTCTCGACCAGCGTGTAGCCGGTGATCAGGGCGGGGGCGATGCACATGCCCACCAGCAGGCCGAGGCCCGCCAGGACGAGCACCGAGTGCGCGGCCCACAGGCCGGACGCGGCCAGCGCGAGGGCGGCGTAGCCGACGAGGAGGCGGCGCTGCGGGGCCACCTTCCAGGCGATCGCGCCGCAGGCGACGCCGGAGAGCATGTTGCCCGCGGCGAAGGTGCCGTACAGGACGCCGTTGAGGCCGGGTTCGCCGATCGACTCGGTGAACGCGGCCAGCGAGACCTGCATGCCGCCGAAGACGGAACCGATGCCGAGGAAGGTCACGATCAGCACGCGCACCCCGGGGACGCGCAGCGCGGACGTGTGCTCCACGCGTGCGTGGCCGGCGGCGGCGACCGAGGGCTGGGTGCTCTTCTGCGCGGCGAACAGCAGACCGCCGAGCAGTGTCAGCGCGGCCTCGGTCACCAGGCCCGCGGCCGGGTCGACGGCGGTGCACAGGGCGGTGGCCAGCAGCGGGCCGACGACGAAGGTCAGCTCGTCGGTGACCGACTCGAAGGCGGCGGCGGTCGTCATCAGGGGGGAGCCCTGGAGCTTCACGCCCCAGCGGGCCCGCACCATCGGGCCGACCTGCGGCACCGAGGCACCGGTCGGGACGGCTGCCACGAACAGTGCCCACAGGGGTGCGTGGGCCAGGGCCAGCGCCGTCAGGGTGAGGCCGGAGACGGTGTGCACGAGGATGCCGGGAACCAGGACGGCACGCTGCCCGTAGCGGTCGGCGAGGCGGCCGCTGTAGGGCGCGAACAGGGCCATGGAGACGCCGGTGACGGCCGCGGCGGCGCCCGCCGCGCCGTAGGAACCGGTGGTGTGCTGGACCAGCAGCACGATGGAGATGGTCAGCATCGCGAACGGCTGGCGTGCCGCGAAGCCGGGGACCAGGAACGTCCAGGCGCCGCGGGTGCGCAGCAGCTGTCCGTATCCGGGGCGGGAGGCGGCCGACGAGTCCTTCGACGGCTCGTGGGTGACCGTGGACGCCACGGCCCGTGCCTTTCTGCCGCCTGGTAGCACGGCCCCTGCGGGTGGGGGGCGGCGCCGAGAGCTGTCCTCTTGCGCGGAACTGCGGTAGATACCGGAGCCCACTTCGAGGAAGGACGTCCCGGCCGCCATACGGTCGCGCCAGCTCTGCGTCAGGCAGAGTTGGTTCGATCTGGGGTTACGCCTGCATAGTACAGGGAGCAGGGGGCCTCGACCTTGTGAAAATGAGCACTGCGCAGCGTCTCACCTGTGAACGGATCGCCTCGCGGGCGAGCCGCCTTCGATCAGCTTGCCCCGTTCGTCCCCAGCCATCCGGCCAGCTTGCCTCCGGCGCCCACGGCGCGCAGCCGGTGCTCGGCGGCGTCGCGCACCGGGTCGGTGGCGACGACGAGCAGCTCGTCCCCGCGCCGCAGCACCGTCGCCGGCATCGGAACGAACGATTTTCCCTCGCGCACGATCAGGGTGACGGCGGCCCCCGGAGGCAGCCGCAGCTCGTTGATCTCGACGCCGTGCATCTTCGAGCCCTCGGGGATCGCGAAGGACAGCAGATGCCCGCGCAGCCGCTCCAGCGGCGCCGACTCGATGCCCAGGTCGGCGGGCGTGGGGCCCTGCCCGAGGTCCAGCTTGCGGGCGAGCCAGGGCAGCGTCGGCCCCTGGATCAGGGTGTAGACGACGACCAGTACGAAGACGATGTTGAAGATGGCCTGGCTGCTCTCGACACCGCTCACCATCGGGATCGTCGCCAGGATGATGGGCACGGCGCCGCGCAGCCCCGCCCAGGACATCAGCGCCTGCTCGCGCCAGGGCACACGGAACGGCACCAGGCACGCGATGACGCTCAGCGGACGCGCCACCATGGTCAGCACCAGTCCGATGACGAGCGCGGGCAGGATGTCGTCGCCCAGCTCGTGCGGGGTGACCAGCAGGCCGAGCAGCACGAACATGCCGATCTGGGCGATCCAGCCGACCCCGTCGGCGAACCCGCGCGTGGCGGGCCAGTGCGGCAGCTTGGCGTTGCCCATCACCATCGCGGCGAGGTACACGGCGAGGAAGCCGCTGCCGTGCGCCATCGCGCCGGCCGCGTAGGCGGTGACGGCGATGGCCATGACGGCGATCGGGTAGAGGCCGGAGGCGGGCAGCGCCACATGTCTCAGACCCCAGGAGCCCAGCCAGCCCACCGCGAGTCCGATGGCCGCTCCGATGGCCAGTTCCTGGGCTATCTCACCGGCCAGCACGTACCAGTGCTCGATGGGGCCGGCCTGCGAGAACGCGACCACCAGGATGACCACGGGGGCGTCGTTGAAGCCGGACTCCGCCTCCAGGGTGCCCGTCACGCGCGCGGGGAGCGGGATCTTGCGCAGGACGGAGAAGACGGCGGCGGCGTCCGTGGAGGAGACGACCGCCCCGATGATGAGCGCCTGCCGCCACTCCAGCCCGACCAGGTAGTGCGCGGCCGTCGCGGTGACCCCGACGCTCACCGTGACCCCGACCAGCGCCAGCGCGGAGGCGGCCGGCAGGGCCGGCCTGATCTCCTTCCACTTCGTGCCCAGACCGCCCTCGGCCAGGATCACGACCAGGGCCGCGTACCCGATGACCTGGGTGAGCTCGGCGTCGTCGAAGCGGATGCCGCCGATGCCGTCCTGGCCCATGAGCACACCGATGCCCAGGTACACGAGCAGGCTGGGGAGCCCGCTGCGCGAGGAGATCCGAACCGCTGCGACGGCGACGAGCAGGACGAGCGAGCAGACGAGCAGGAGCTGGTTGAGGTCGTGGACAGTCAGCGGCCGTTCCCTTTCCCTGGCCTACGCGCAGGCGCGTAAGGGCTCACGTACATAGGACACGAAGTGGCGGTTCTCCGCACCCAACTACTTCGTTACCTTACCTAACTCTTGACGATTTCTTGACACTCTTGGAGGCATGATCGAACGTCCGTCCGTGCTGGTTCCCTACTCCGCGTCAAGTCCGACCGGACCCTGCGCCTATGGTTGCTCCAGCACTCCAGGACCGCCTGCCTCTCGCGTTAGGACAGCAAGGACAGCGATGCCCCCCAACACCACCGCCTCCACGGGTCAGCAGCCCGGCAAGTCCGGCAGGAAGAAGGGGCGCAGAGCCCGCCTGCTCGTCCTCGTGCTGGTACTGGCCGTCGTTGCGGGCGTCGCCGGCGGGGCGTACTGGTCCATCAGCACCGTCCGTGCCTCGTTCCCGCAGACCAAGGGATCGATCACGCTCAAGGGCCTGTCCGGGCCCGTGGACGTGAAGCGCGACGGCTACGGCATCCCGCAGATCTACGCCTCCTCCGACGAGGACCTGTTCATGGCGCAGGGCTTCGTCCAGGCCCAGGACCGGTTCTGGGAGATGGACGTACGCCGTCACATGACGTCCGGGCGCCTGTCGGAGATGTTCGGCCAGAGCCAGGTCGAGAACGACGAGTTCCTGCGCACCCTGGGCTGGGACCGGATCGCGAAGCAGGAGTACGACAAGACGCTGTCCGCGTCCACGAAGAAGTACCTCCAGGCCTACGCCGCGGGTGTCAACGCCTACCTGGACGGCAAGGACAGCAAGGACATCTCGCTGGAGTACGCGGCCCTCGGCTTCACCAACGACTACAAGCCCGGGAAGTGGACCCCGGTCGACTCGGTCGCCTGGCTGAAGGCGATGGCCTGGGACCTGCGCGGCAACATGCAGGACGAGATCGACCGCGCCCTGATGACCAGCCGCCTCGGCCCCAAGGAGATCGCGGACCTGTACCCGCAGTACCCGTACAGCCGCAACAAGACGATCGTCCAGGCGGGCCAGTACGACGAGGCCACCAAGACCTTCGGCTCGACGGGCTCCGCCGCGGGCGCCGGTTCGTCCGCGGGCGGCAGCACGGGCACGGGCACCTCGTCCGGCACCGCGGGCCTGCAGAGCCAGCTGGCGGGCCTGCAGGAGGTCCTGGACGACCTCCCGACGGCCGTCGGCGTGAACGGCAACGGCATCGGCTCCAACTCCTGGGTGGTCGGCGGCAAGTACACGATCACCGGCAAGCCGCTGCTGGCCAACGACCCGCACCTGTCGGCCTCGCTGCCGTCGGTCTGGTACCAGATGGGCCTGCACTGCCGCACGGTCTCCAGCAAGTGCCAGTACGACGTCAGCGGCTACACCTTCGCGGGCATGCCCGGCGTGGTCATCGGCCACAACCAGAACATCTCCTGGGGCATGACCAACTCCGGCGTCGACGTCACCGACCTCTACCTGGAGAAGCTCTCCGGCGACGGTTACCTGTACGACGGCAAGACGGTCCCCTTCACCTCGCGCCAGGAGACCATCAAGGTCGCCGGCGGCTCACCGAAGAAGATCGTCGTCCGGGAGACCAACAACGGGCCCCTGCTGTCCGACCGCAGCGACGAGCTCGTGAAGGTCGGCCGCAAGGCCACCGTCGACACCGCCGCTCCCGACCGCGGCGACGGCTACGGCATCGCGCTGCGCTGGACCGCGCTGGACCCGGGCACCACCATGGACGCCGTCTTCGCCATGGACAAGGCGAAGAACTGGACCGACTTCCGTGCCGCGGCGGCCCTGTTCGACGTGCCCTCGCAGAACCTGATCTACGCCGACACCGAGAACCACATCGGCTACACGCTGCCCGGGAAGATCCCCACGCGCGCGTCGGGCAACGACGGCTCGGTCCCGGTGCCGGGCTGGGACCCGAGGTCGCGCTGGACGGGCTACATCGACGACGACGAGCTGCCGTACGAGTACGACCCGGCGCGCGGCTACATCGTCACCGCCAACCAGGCCGTGGTCGACAAGGCCAAGTACCCCTACACGCTGACCACGGACTGGGGCTACGGCGCCCGCAGCCAGCGCATCAACGATCTGATCCAGTCGAAGATCGACGACGGCGGCAAGATCTCCACCGACGACATGCGCCAGATGCAGCTCGACAACAGCAGCGAGATCGCCAAGCTGCTGGTGCCCAAGCTGCTGAAGATCGACATAGAGGACCCCGACGTCCGCGAGGCGCAGGAGCTCCTGCAGGGCTGGGACTACACCCAGGACGCCGACTCGGCCGCCGCGGCCTACTTCAACTCGGTCTGGCGCAACATCCTCAAGCTCGCCTTCGGCAACAAGCTGCCCAAGGAGCTGCGGGTCGAGGGGCAGTGCCTGTACGTCGAGAAGGCCGACTCCACCGGTCCGGTGGACGAGGGCGAGAACAAGGTGCGCGAGTGCGGTGAGCGCGAACCCGACCAGGCGCAGCCGGACGGCGGCGACCGCTGGTTCGAGGTCGTGCGCAGCCTGATGGACGACGAGGACAGCGACTGGTGGACGACGCCCGACTCGGGTGCCCGTGAGGGCGCGGACCACAACCGCGACGACCTGTTCAAGCGCGCGATGATCGACGCCCGCTGGGAGCTGACCGCCAAGCTCGGCAAGGACATCGACACCTGGAACTGGGGCCGGCTGCACCGCCTGTTCCTGAAGAACCAGACCCTCGGCACCGAGGGCCCCGGATTCCTCCAGTACGCCCTGAACCGCGGCCCCTGGAAGCTCAGCGGCGGCGAGGCGACGGTCAACGCCAGCGGCTGGAACGCGGCCGGCGGCTACGGCGTCGTCTGGGTGCCGTCGATGCGGATGGTGGTCAACCTCGGCGACCTCGACAAGTCGAAGTGGATCAACCTCACCGGCGCCTCCGGGCACGCCTACAACGCGCACTACACCGACCAGACGGACAAGTGGGCCGACGGCGAACTGCTCGACTGGTCCTTCTCGGAGAAGGCGGTCGAGGACGGCACGAACGACACGCTCGTACTCAAGCCCTGACCCCGGTCGGCTGATGCGAAAGGCCGCCACGCGTGCGTGGCGGCCTCTCGCATCTCCCGGGCCGTGCGCGTCAGCCGAACCGCCGTACCCCCGACGGTGTCACCACCGCGTGCACCGGCCGGTCGTGCGGCTCCGCGGGGACGCGTTCGACGACCTCCGTGTCGTACAGCAGCACCACGAGCGAGGGCCGGGCGCCCGCGCGTTCGAGACGGGCGAGGACGCGGTCGTAGGACCCTCCGCCGCGCCCCAGCCGCATCCCGCGCGCGTCGACCGCGAGGCCGGGCAGCAGGACGACGTCCGCGTCGGTCACGGCGTCCGGACCGAGGCGCTCCCCGCCGGGCTCGAACAGGGCCATCTTCCCGCCGTGCCGGACGCGTTCCAGCGACTCCTGCCCGGCGTACACGCCCCAGTCGAGGTCGTTGTCGGGCAACAGCGCCGGGAGAAGCACGCGTACGCCCCGCGCGCGCAGCGCGTCCAACAGCGCGAGGGTGCCCGGCTCGCTCCCGACGGAGACATACGCCGCCACCGTGCCCGCGTGCGCCAGTTCGGGCAGCTCCCGTGCGCGGCCGGCCAACGCGGTCGCGGACAACCGCACGTCATCCGCCGTCAACCTGCTTCTCACCGTGAGGAACTCTCGCCGCAACGTTCGCTTGTCAGGCTCTGCCGGACGTCCGGTGTGACTCACTGGTTCTCCCGTACCCTTCCCAATGTGCTCATATGAGAGCCAAATAACCGGAGCCTCAGATTCCCTACAAAGGCACCGGATAAGGTTGCGGGCATGACTCAGTCTCACCCTCGGATCAGCAAGGCTGTCATCCCCGCAGCGGGTCTGGGCACCCGCTTCCTGCCGGCCACCAAAGCCACTCCCAAGGAGATGCTGCCGGTCGTCGACAAGCCGGCGATCCAGTACGTGGTCGAAGAGGCCGTCTCGGCGGGCCTCGACGACGTCCTCATGATCACGGGCCGCAACAAGCGTCCCCTGGAGGACCACTTCGACCGCAACTACGAGCTGGAGTCGGCCCTTCAGAAGAAGGGCGACGCCGGCCGGCTCGCGAAGGTGCAGGAGTCCAGCGACCTGGCCACCATGCACTACGTCCGCCAGGGCGACCCCAAGGGCCTCGGGCACGCCGTCCTGTGCGCCGCCCCGCACGTGGGCCACGAGCCCTTCGCCGTCCTCCTCGGCGACGACCTCATCGACCCGCGCGACCCGCTGCTCAAGCGGATGGTCGAGGTGCAGGAGCAGCACGGCGGCAGCGTCATCGCGCTCATGGAGGTCGCCCCCGAGCAGATCCACCTCTACGGCTGTGCGGCCGTGGACCCCACCGAGGACGGTGACGTGGTCAAGGTGCACGACCTCGTCGAGAAGCCGGCCGCGGCCGACGCCCCGTCGAACTACGCGATCATCGGCCGCTACGTCCTCGACCCGCACATCTTCGACATACTGCGCAAGACCGAGCCGGGCCGCGGCGGGGAGATCCAGCTCACCGACGCGCTCCAGCAGCTCTCGCAGGACGAGAAGGTCGGCGGCCCCGTGCACGGCGTCGTCTTCAAGGGCCGCCGCTATGACACCGGAGACCGTGGCGACTACCTGCGTGCCATTGTCAGACTCGCATGCGAACGTGAAGACCTGGGCCCGGACTTCCGGACCTGGCTTCGCAGTTACGTAGCCGAGGAGATGTAGCGAGTTGAGCACCGCCGCGCCCCGCCCCGCCGGTCAGGACCACCTCTGGTCGGTGGACGAGCACCTGGAGGACATCCTCACGACCGTCCGCCCCCTCGAACCCATCGAGCTGCAACTGCTCGACGCCCAGGGCTGTGTCCTGGTCGACGACGTCACGGTGCAGGTCTCCCTGCCGCCGTTCGACAACAGCTCCATGGACGGGTACGCGGTACGGGTCTCGGATGTCGAGGGTGCGAGCGAGGAGTTCCCGGCGGTGCTCGAAGTCGTCGGCGACGTCGCGGCGGGCCAGGCCGACGTGCCCCGGGTGGGCCCCGGCCAGGCCGCCCGCATCATGACCGGCGCCCCGCTGCCGCCCGGCGCCGAGACCGTGGTCCCGGTGGAGTGGACCGACGGAGGGCTCGGCGAGGGCCCGGTGAGCGGGATGCGCGCCAGCAGCCTCGCCCCCGAGGGCGCGCAGGGGCAGGTGCACATCTACCGGCCCGCGAAGGCACGCGCCCATGTGCGCGCCCAGGGCAGCGACGTCAAGGCCGGCGACAAGGCGCTCGCGGCGGGCACGGTCCTCGGACCGTCGCAGATCGCCCTGCTCGCCGCCATCGGGCGCGGCACGGTCCGGGTGCGCCCGCGCCCGCGCGTGGTCGTCATGTCCACCGGCAGCGAACTCGTCCAGCCCGACGAGCAATTGGCCGAGGGGCAGATCTACGACTCCAACAGCTTCTCCCTGACCGCGGCCGCCCGTGACGCCGGCGCCATCGCCTACCGCGTGGGTGCCGTCGCCGACGACGCCGAGACGCTGCGGTCCACCGTCGAGGACCAGCTCGTGCGCGCCGACCTCATGGTCACCACCGGCGGCGTCAGCGTCGGGGCGTACGACGTCGTCAAGGAAGCCCTCTCCCACGTCGGCGACGAGGACGAGGCCGGCAGCGGCATCGAGTTCCGCAAGCTGGCCATGCAGCCCGGCAAGCCCCAGGGCTTCGGCTCCATCGGCCCCGACCACACCCCGCTGCTCGCCCTGCCCGGCAACCCGGTGTCGTCGTACGTCTCCTTCGAGATCTTCGTGCGGCCCGCGATCCGCACCCTGATGGGCCTGGAGGACGTCCACCGGCCCCGGACCACCGCGACCCTCGCCGCCGACGAGGCGCTGACCTCGCCGAAGGGGCGCAGACAGTTCCTGCGCGGGAGCTACGCCGACGGCGAGGTGCGTCCGGTCGGCGGCGCCGGCTCCCATCTGATCGCGGCCCTCGCGCACGCGGACGCGCTGATCGTGGTCCCCGAGGACACCGAGAGCGTCGAGCCCGGCACCGAGGTCGAGGTGGTCCTGCTCGGCTGAGCGGCCCTGCTTGGCGGTACCGTGTCGCGCACAGCAGGCCCGTGCGCCGCACCGCGACGGGCCCGGACCGGGAGCGCCACACGAGCATGAGCACGCAGGACCGACCCACGCAGGACCGCCTCACGCACCTCGACGACGCGGGCGCCGCCCGAATGGTCGACGTCTCCGGGAAGGACGTCACCGCGCGCACCGCCCGCGCCGGCGGACGCGTCCTCGTCTCACCGCGCGTGATCGAGCTGCTGCGCGGAGAGGGAGTCCCCAAGGGCGACGCCCTCGCCACCGCGCGCATCGCGGGCATCATGGGCGCCAAACGCACCCCTGACCTCATCCCGCTGTGCCACCCGCTCGCTCTCTCCGGTGTGAAACTGGACCTGTCGGTCGCGGACGACGCCGTGGAGATCCTGGCCACCGTGAAGACCACGGACCGCACGGGCGTCGAGATGGAGGCCCTGACCGCGGTCTGTGTGGCGGCGCTGACCGTGATCGACATGGTGAAGGCGGTCGACAAGGGAGCGGTCATCACGGACGTACGGGTCGAGGAGAAGACGGGCGGCAAGTCGGGCGACTGGAGCCGGGCATGACGTATCGCGCACTCGTGGTCACGGCCTCCAACCGGGCCGCCGCCGGGGTCTACGAGGACAAGGGCGGCCCGTTGATCGCCCATGGCCTCAAGGGCTTCGGCTTCGACGTCGAAGGCCCCCAGGTCGTGCCCGACGGGGACCCGGTCGCTGCCGCCCTGCGCGCCGGTGTCGACGCCGGGTACGACGTCATCGTCACCACCGGCGGCACCGGCATCTCGCCCACCGACCGCACCCCCGAGGCGACGCGTGAGGTGATCGACCACGAGGTGCCGGGCATCGCGGAGGCCATCCGGGCGTTCGGCCGGGAGAAGGTGCCGACCGCGGCGCTGTCCCGGGGCCTGGCCGGAGTGGCGGGACGCACGCTGATCGTGAACCTGCCCGGCTCCAGCGGCGGGGTGAAGGACGGACTGGCCGTCCTCGAGCCCCTGCTGATCCACGCCGTCGACCAGCTGCGCGGCGGCGACCACCCCAGACCGAGCAGTGGGGGTGCGAGCTGAACACCCCATCCTGGCCCGTCGTGCTGGGGGACGGCGACATCGTCCTCCGGCCGATAAAGATGCGCGACCAGCGGGCCTGGCGCGAGGTCAACCGGCGCAACCGGGACTGGCTGCGCCCGTGGGAGGCGACGATTCCGCCGCCCACGCCCAGCGGGCCGATCGCGCACCGGCCGACCTACCGTCAGATGGTCCGGCACCTGCGTTCCGAGGCGGGCGCGGGCCGGATGCTGCCGTTCGTCATCGAGTACCAGGGGCGGCTGGTCGGGCAGTTGACCGTGGCCGGGATCACCTGGGGCTCGATGTGTTCCGGGCATATCGGCTACTGGGTGGACGAGTCGGTGGCGGGCCGCGGAGTGATGCCGACGGCCGTGGCGCTTGTCGTGGACCACTGTTTCCGCACCGTTGGTCTGCACCGCATCGAGGTCTGCATTCGCCCGGAGAACGGGCCGAGCCGCCGGGTGGTGGAGAAACTCGGATTCCGCGAGGAGGGGCTGCGTCCGCGATATCTCCACATCGACGGAGCCTGGCGCGACCATCTCGTCTTCGCGCTCACCGCGGAAGAGGTCCCGGAAGGACTGCTGGGCCGCTGGCAGCGGACACGCTCGCAGAAGGCGCCGCACTCGAACCCGCGGAGCACCCCGCAGAACACCCGGCAGAACTCGCAGGGGAATCCCGCGTAGCACTGAAGTGGCCCCGGTAATTGAATGCGTGTTCGAAATTGATCGCCGGATGACCGCCTCGGGGCATTAAATTCGCGCCCCGAGCGGGCTGCTGATCGCATCGGTCACAAAAAAAGTTCGAAATATCAGCCAGATCGTGCGACACACCGGCTCAATTGGCGGATGGCCTCACGCAAACCCCTCTACCGTGTGAGACGTGAGCAGCAGCGGCCTCATCTACGCAGTCATTGTCGGGGCCTGGGCCGCCTACTTGGTGCCGATGTGGCTCCGTAGGCAGGACGAGCTGAACGAGGCCCGTCCGACGGAACGCTTCAGCACAGCCATCCGGTTGCTGTCCGGACGGGCGGGGATGGAGCGCCGGTACGCCAAGGACCTGCGCGCGCGCTCCACCGCCGAGGGGGAGCCCAGCGCCGATGACCCGGGCGACGCCACCGAGTCGGTGGACGTCCGGGCCTTCGCCGTACCTCCGACCCGTCCGCAGCCCCAGGCGACGGCCCAGGCGCAGGCATCCGGGCGTCCGGAGCCGGCGCGAGAACCCGCCCGCGAACCCGCGGCCAGAACGACGCCCGAGCGCACCGCCCAGGCGGCCAAGCCGGCGCCCGAACGGGCCGAACCGGGCCCCGGCCCGGCGGGCAAGGGCGCCCCGGCACGTAAGCGGGTGCCGGCGGCACGGCGTCCCCCCGCGGACGAGGCGGCCGCCGCACGGGCCCGGCGCACGAAGGTGCTCGCCCGCCGCAGGCGCACCACCGTCGTCCTCTTCCTCGCCTTCACCCTCGGCGCGATCGTCGCCGCGGTCGGCGGACTCGCCTTCCTGTGGGCGCCCGGCATTCCCGCCGTGCTGCTCAGCGGGTACATCGCGTATCTGCGGTCGCAGGAGCGGCGCCGCTTCGCCTACCAGATGGACCGGCGCCAGGCCGAGGCCGCCGCGCAGCGGCTGCGCGAGCACGCACGCCAGTCCCGGCGCCGCGGGAGCGTCGACGCCTCCGCCGGTGCCGACGACCTCGACGAAAGGCCCGAACCAGGGACCGAGACCGGGCTGTCCGCCCTCGCCGCGGACCGGCGCGCCCTCGTCGAGCAGACCGATCACGCCGAGTGGGTCGACCAGCAGCGCGAGCGGCAGCGCCGGCCCGGCCACGGCGACAGCTGGGACCCGGTCCCGGTGCCGTTGCCGACGTACGTGACGGCACCCGTCGCGCCCCGCGCCTCCTCAGACGTGGACCTCGGGGCGCCGGACGCCTGGAGCTCGGCACGGTCGAGCTCCGTCGCCCGGGACCGGGAGACGGGCGCCGAGAGCGCCGACGCGGCCCGTGAGACGCAGGCGCCGGAGTCCGAGCGCGGCGACGACAAGGGCGAGGGGGGCGGCCGCAGCGACGCGCGACGGGCCGCTTCCGCCCGCCGGGCGCGTGAGCGGGGCCGTACGCCGCTGTTCGACCAGTACGAGGACGGCGACCGGCCGCGCGCCGCCAACGAGTAGCCGGCCCCCGGCGGCGAGCAGGCGGCCGACCAGGAACGGATTTTCAAGCAGGCCGATCGGGGTGCTAAAGTTTCACTCGTTGCAAGGGCCTGTGGCGCAGTCCGGTAGCGCACCTCGTTCGCATCGAGGGGGCCAGGGGTTCAAATCCCCTCAGGTCCACAGCAACGACTCCCCAGGGAAACCTGGGAAGTTGGCGAGATCCCGTCCGATCTGTTGATCGGGCGGGATTTTTGTTGCGCCCAGGACGCCCGGGGGGCCAAGGCTTGAGGGGGAGCGTGGAGAAGACCGTCGCACCGTTACCGACCGGGCGGACCGCGCTGCTTCGGATCGCGGCGTTCCGGCGGTTCGTGACCGCCAGTCTGATCTCGGCCACCGGATCCGCGATGGCGCCCCTCGCCCTCGCCTACGCCGTGATCGGCGAAGGCGGCGGAGCCGGGGACCTCGGTGTGGTGCTCGCCACAAACACCGTTCCCACCATCGTCTTCCTCGTCATGGGCGGCGTGCTCGCGGACCGGCTCTCCCGCAGCCGCATGCTCTTCCTCGGCAATCTGCTGGCCGCCGCCGCGCAGGGATCGCTCGCCGTGATCGTCGCCGTCGGGCAGGCGTCGACGACCTCGGTCGCGGTCTGCGGCTTCGTCTCCGGGACCGCCGTCGCCTTCACCGTGCCCGCCAACCAGGGCGCCGTGGCACAGATCGTGCCCGCCGAGCACCTGCAGCAGGCCAACGCCCTGCTCCGGCTGCCCGGCAACGCCGTCAAGGTGCTCGGACCGGCCGTCGGCGGTGCCGTCGTCGCGATCAGCGGCCCGGCCTGGGCGCTGGCCTGGGACGCGCTCACCTTCGCCGTCGCCGCCGTCCTGCTGCTCGGACTGCGCCTGGACGCGCCCGTCACCGTCACCAGCGCGCTCGGCGATCTGCGCGCGGGATGGACGGGCTTCTGGTCGCGTACCTGGCTGTGGACCTATACGGCCGCCGGGAGCGTCCTGGTCGCCGCCTGGCTCGCCGGGTTCCAGCTGCTCGGTCCGGTCGTCGCGGCGGAGCGGTACGCGGGCGCGCGTGACTGGGGGCTGGTGCAGGGGGCGTTCGCGGCCGGGCTGCTGGCCGGGACGCTGGTGTGTCTGCGCTGGCGGCCGTATCGCCTGCTGGCCGTGGCCGTCGCGGGCGGCATGCCGCTCGCCGCACCCCTGCTCGCCCTGGGGTGGGGACTGGCGCTGCCCTGGGTGCTGTTGGCCACGCTGCTCGCGGGCATCGGGCTCGATGTCGCGATCGTCGCCTGGGCGACGGCGTTTCAGCAGCACGTGCCGAAGGGCGAGTTGGGTCGCCTCGGCGCGTTCAACAGCGTCGGCGAACGGCTGGCGATTCCGCTCGGCTATCTGCTGACCGCGCTCGCGGCCGGCCTGTGGGACAACCGGACGGTGCTCGTGGCGTGCGCCTGTCTGGTCGTCGCCGCCGTCCTGCTCAACCTGTGCGTGCGGGACGTGTACCGCATCAACGCGACGGAGAAGTGAGCGCTCACAGCGCCTTGGCGAAACACAGGCTCAGGTCGTGGAAGCGGTAGTAGCCGAACTTCCCGCACGGCTCGTAGCCGCTGGACCGGTACAGGGCCACCGCCTCCGGCTGCTTGGCGCCGGTCTCCAGGACCATGCGGATACGGCCCGCCGCCCGGGCGTCCTCCTCCAGCGCCGCCAGGATGCGTCTCGCCAGGCCCCGTCCGCGCATCGCCTCGACGACGTACATGCGCTTGAGCTCGGCGTCCCCGTCCTGGTTGCCCTCGCCGTTGTCGTCCTGGGCGCGCCAGCCGCCGGACGCGACCGGGGTGCCCTGCCCGTCGTACGCGATCAGGTAGAGGCCGTTCGGCGGGGCGAAGTCGGTCGTGGCGAGGGGCGTGGCGTCGCCGTCGTCGCCGTAGCGGACCGCGTACTCGGCCTGGACCTGGTCGCTGAGCTTGACGGCGTCAGGGTGGTCGAAGGAGACGGGGTGTATATGCATGCTAGGTACCGTATATCAATTCAAGATCAAGGGCTTCCAGAACCGGACACCGTCCAGTGTGCCGGTAGGGTGCCGAGGTGCTCACTGTGACCTCTGTGAATGTGAACGGGCTGCGGGCCGCCACGAAGAAGGGCTTCGTGGAGTGGCTCGCCGGAACCGACGCCGATGTGCTGTGCCTGCAGGAGGTGCGCGCGGAGCCGGAGCAGCTGCCCGAGCACGTCCGCACGCCGGAAGGCTGGCACGTCGTGCACGCGCCCGCCGCCGCCAAGGGCCGCGCCGGTGTCTCCCTCTACACCCGCCGGGAGCCGGACCGTGTTCAGGTCGGCTTCGGGTCGAGCGAGTTCGACGGCAGCGGGCGCTACGTCGAGGCCGACCTGCCGGGTGTGACGATCGCCTCGCTCTACCTGCCCTCCGGTGAGGTCGGCACCGAACGGCAGGACGAGAAGTTCCGGTTCATGGGCGAGTTCCTGGCCCACCTGAAGGACCTGCGCGAACGCGCCGCCGCCGACGGCCGCGAGGTCCTCGTCTGCGGCGACTGGAACATCGCCCACCAGCGCGCCGACCTGAAGAACTGGCGCGGCAACACCAAGAACTCCGGGTTCCTGCCGGAGGAGCGGGACTGGCTGACCGAGGTCTTCGACCCGTCGACCGGCGGTTACGTCGACGTCGTGCGCGCGCTTCATCCGGATGTGGAGGGGCCGTACTCGTGGTGGTCGTACCGGGGGCGGGCCTTCGACAGCGACACGGGATGGCGCATCGACTACCACGTGGCGACGCCGGGTCTGGCCGCGCGGGCGGTCAAGGGTCACGTCGAGCGCGCGGCGACGCATGCCGAGCGGTGGTCGGACCACGCGCCGGTGACGGTGGTCTACGACCGCTGAGCACCGCGACGTGCCGCCGCTGGGGTGCGGCACCGGCGTGGTCGTTCGCCCGGTTCCCCGCGCCCTTCGGGGCGCTACTGCTTGCGCAGGCGGCGGTCCAGGGCCAGTGACAGTTCCGCCTCCACCACGCTTCGGGCCAGGGGGCGCAGGCGTTGGAGGTCGTCCTCGTGGGCGTGGCGGAGGACGAGTTCGGCGAACATCTCCGCCAGGTCGTCGACGTGTTGGCGGACGTGTTTGCCGGCGGCCAGGACCTCGGCGAGGGGGATGCCCTCGCGGACCAGGGCTGAGGAGACGTCCAGCAGACGGCGGCTGATGTGGACGATCTCGTCGCCGTCGGTGCCCAGGTAGCCGAGATCCAGGGCGGCGGCCAGGTTCTCCGGGGTGACCTGGCCCTCGAAGCGGGCGGCGAGTTCCTCGGGGGTGAGGCGGACGGGCTCCTCCTCGGTCGGGGTGACGCCGAGGACGTCGGCGACATCGCGGCCGTGGTCGAGGGCCTCCGCCAGCTCCGCGATGCCGGTGAGGGTGTGGCCCCGCTCCAGCAGGGCCGCGATGGTGCGCAGTCGGGCCAGGTGGTGTTCGTCGTACCAGGCGATGCGGCCCTCGCGGCGCGGCGGCGGGATCAGCTTGCGTTCTCGGTAGAAGCGCAGGGTGCGCACCGTGATGCCGGCCAGTCGGGCGAGCTCCTCCATGCGGTATTCACGCTTCTCGGTCACTCGGGAACCTTAATTCGTACCGGCGGTAACTTTCCTCGTCCCTACCCCTACCGGTCGGTACGGACCTCCTCTACGCTCCCCATTGCGCCAGTGTTCACTGGCATGGTTCCGGTTCGAGTGTGGAGGCACAGGCATGGCCGAACGCGAACATGTGCGGGTCGCGGTGGTCGGGTCCGGGTTCGGCGGGCTGGGTGCCGCCGTGCGGCTGCGGCGCGAGGGCGTGACCGACTTCGTCGTCCTGGAGCGGGCCGGCAGCGTCGGCGGCACCTGGCGGGACAACAGCTATCCGGGATGCGCCTGCGATGTGCCGTCCCACCTGTACTCGTTCTCCTTCGCGCCCAACCCCGACTGGCCGCGCACCTTCTCCGGGCAGGAGCACATCCGCGCCTACCTGGAGCACGTCACGGACACCTTCGGGCTGCGGCCGCACATCCGCTTCGACTCGGAGGTGAAGCGGATGGCCTGGAACGGCGAGCGGCTGTGCTGGGACATCGAGACCAGCAGCGGAAGCCTGTCCGCCGACTTCGTCGTCTCCGCCACCGGGCCGCTGTCCGACCCCAAGACGCCGGAGATCCCGGGCCTGGACTCCTTCCCCGGCAAGGTCTTCCACTCCGCCCGCTGGGACCACGACTACGACCTGCGCGGCAAGCGGGTCGCCATGGTCGGCACCGGCGCCTCCGCCATCCAGATCGTGCCGTCCATCCAGCCCGACGTGGAGCGGCTCACGCTCTTCCAGCGCACCCCGCCCTGGGTCATGCCCCGGATGGACCGCGCCATCAGCGGCGCCGAACGCTCCCTGCACCGGGCCCTGCCCTTCACCAGCCGGCTGCGCCGCGGGCTGCTGTGGGGCATCCGCGAGCTGCAGGTCCAGGCGTTCACCAAGCATCCCAACGAGCTGGGCTTCATCGAGCGGCTGGCCAAGCAGAACATGGCCCGCGCGATCAAGGACCCGGCACTGCGCGCCAAGCTCACCCCGGACTACCGCATCGGCTGCAAGCGGATCCTGCTGAGCAGCGCGTACTACCCGGCGCTCGCCAGGCCCAACGTGGACGTCGTCGCCAGCGGGCTCAGCGAGATCCGCGGCTCGACCGTCGTCGCCGCCGACGGCACCGAGGCCGAGGTCGACGCGATCGTCTTCGGCACCGGGTTCCATGTCACCGACATGCCGATCGCCGAGCGGGTGGTGGGTGCGGAGGGCAAGACGCTCGCCGAGACGTGGAAGGGCGGCATGGAGGCCCTGCGCGGCGCCTCCGCCGCCGGGTTCCCGAACTGGATGACCGTCATCGGGCCCAACACCGGCCTCGGCAACTCCTCCATGATCCTGATGATCGAGTCCCAGCTGAACTACATGGCCGACTTCGTACGGCAGCTCGGCCTGCTCGGCGGCCGGGTCGCCCTCGACGCCCGCCCCAGCGCCGTGCACGCCTGGAACCGGCAGGTGCAGGAGCGCATGAAGCGGACGGTGTGGAACACCGGCGGCTGCACCAGCTGGTACCTGGACGCCAACGGGCGTAACACGACCGTCTGGCCCGGCACCACGAGCGAGTTCCGGCGGGCCACCCGGCGCGTGGATCTCGCCGAGTACGCCGTCGTGCGGGCGTCCGCCGGGGCGCGCGAGGAGACCGGCGGGAGCGCGGAGAAGGGCGACAGCGTGAAGACCGGCGGGAGCGCCAAGAAGGGCGCGAGCGCGAAGGCCGGCGAGAGCGCGGAGGTGTCCGCGTGAGCCGCCTGATGAACGCCGCTTCCGGGCCGTACGCCCCGCCCGTCCCCGCCCGTGAGCTGACGGTGGTGTCCGCCGACGGCGCCCGGCTCCACGTCGAGGTGCACGGCCGCGTCGACGACCCCGACGCGCCCGCCGTCGTCCTCGCGCACGGCTGGGCCTGCTCGACCGCCTTCTGGGCGGCGCAGATCCGCGAACTCGCCGTCGACCACCGCGTCATCGCCTACGACCAGCGCGGCCACGGACGCAGCCCGGCGAGCCTTGCCTGCACCGCCGACGCCCTCGCCGACGATCTGGAAGCCGTCCTGAAGGAGACCCTCGCACCCGGCGAGAAGGCCGTGATCGCCGGGCACTCCATGGGCGGCATGACGGTGATGGCCGCCGCCGCGCGCCCGGGCTTCCGCGAGCACGCCGCCGCCGTCCTGCTGTGCAGCACCGGGGCCTCGCGGCTGGTCGCCGAGTCGACCGTCATACCGCTGCGCGCGGGCCGGCTGCGCACCTGGCTGACCGGGCGCGTCCTCGGCTCCCGGGCGCCGCTCGGACCGGTCACGCCGGTCGCCCGGGCGATCCTGAAGTACGCGACGATGGGCCCCGGTTCGGCCCCGCACATGGTCGAGGCGTGCGCGCGGATCGTGCACGCCTGCCCGCGCAAGGTGCGCCACGCCTGGTCGCGGGTGCTCGACCTGCTCGATCTCGACCACGGCGTACGCCAGTTGACGGTGCCGACCGCGGTACTCGTCGGCACCGCCGACCGGATGACCCCGCCGGTGCACACGCACGCCCTCGCCGCCGCGCTGCCGCAGCTCATCGACGTCACCGAACTGCCCGGCCTCGGGCACATGACGCCGGTCGAGGCGCCCGACCTGGTGACCGCGAAAATACGGGAACTCGTCACCACAGCACCCAAGGCCACGAAGAACACGCAGGTGAAGGAGGGCGCATGAGCAAGGTGAGCCTCGAAGGACAGGTCGCCGTCGTCACGGGCGCGGCGCGGGGCGTCGGGGAGCTGCTCGCGCGCAAGCTCTCCGCACGCGGTGCCGCCGTGGCGCTGGTCGGGCTGGAGGCGGACGCCCTCAAGCAGGTCTCCGAGCGGCTGCACGGCGACAGCGACCACTGGTACGCCGACGTGACCGACCACGAGGCGATGGCGCGCGTGGCGCAGGAGGTCAAGGAGCGGTTCGGGAAGGTCGACATCGTCGTCGCCAACGCGGGCGTCGCGACCGGCGGTCCGTTCGTCGACTCCGACCCGGACGCCTGGCGGCGGGTCATCGAGGTCAACCTCATCGGGTCGGCGGTCACGGCTCGCGCGTTCCTGCCCGTGCTGATGGAGAGCCGGGGCTATCTGCTCCAGATCGCCTCGCTCGCGGCGATCACCCCGGCGCCGATGATGACCGCGTACTGCGCGTCCAAGTCGGGTGTGGAGGCGTACGCGCACAGCCTGCGTGCCGAGGTCGGGTACAAGGGTGTGCGGGTCGGGGTCGGTTACCTGTCCTGGACCGACACCGACATGGTGCGCGGGGCCGATCAGGACGACGTCATGCGGGAGTTGAGGCAGCGGCTGCCGTGGCCGTCCAACAAGACCTACCCGCTGGGGCCGGCGGTCGAGCGGATCGTGGCCGGGATCGAGCGGCGCTCCAGCCATGTGTACGGGCAGTGGTGGCTGCGCGGGATGCAGGGCGTGCGCGGATATCTGCCCGCGCTCATCGGGACGGTGGGGCAGCGGGAGATGCGGCGGTTCGCGGACCGGCTGGAGGGCATGCGCACGGGGCTGGTCGGAGCGGGCGGCGCGGCCGATGAGCAGGAGCGTATTACGCGGCGTAACTGATCGACATGCGCAGGGTTATCGCCCGTGTGAATCTGGTCGAGGCCCCACCGAGGGGCCAATCCCCACCCACTACGGGAGTGAACCCACATGGGCATGAAGGACCAGTTCAAGGAGAAGTCCGAGCAGCTTCAGGAGCGTGCTCGCCAGCACGGTCAGCAGGAGCGCGGGCGTCCGCAGGGGCAGCCGGAGCGGGGCCGTCCGCAGGGGCAGCCGGAGCGGGGTCGCCCGCAGCGTCCGGAGCGGGACCACGAGCCCGACCGGATGCGTGAGGACGAGGAGCGGTTCGACGAGGACTACGACCGGTAGTCAGTCGTCGCGCTGAACGCGACGCGGGGTGCCCACGGTTTGGTGGGTGCCCCGCGTTTTGCGTTGCCCTCGAGGGGTGCGTTGCCGGGTGCGGGCCGGTGGGGGCTGGTCGCGCAGTTCCCCGCGCCCCCTGGGGAGTTGGTGGAGCTGTGCCTCAAGAGGTGAGCGGTTGGTCGTGCCGCTCAGGGCGTTGTACGCGGCGGCAGCTTGGGACGTGAGCGGTCCGGGACGTGGGAGTAGTCCGGGGGTGTCGCCGCCGGGTTGGACTCCAGGAGTTCCAGGGCCAGTTCGACCGCGTCGGCGAGCTGGGCGTGGCGGCCCTCCGCCCAGTCCAGTGGGGTGCGCAGGATCTCCAGGTCGGGGGTGACGCCCTTGTTCTCGATGGACCAGCCGTACGCGTCGAACCAGGCCGCGTTCATCGGGACCGTGATCACCGTGCCGTCGCCGAGGCGGTGGCGGCCGGTCATGCCGACCACTCCGCCCCAGGTGCGCTGCCCGACGACGGGGCCGAGCCTGAGGAGCTTGAAGGCGGCCGTGATCATGTCGCCGTCGGAGGAGGTCGCCTCGTCGGCCAGCGCGACCACGGGGCCGCGCGGGGCGTTCGAGGCGTACGACACCGGCTGGGCGTTGCGGGTGAGGTCCCAGCCCAGGATCGTGCGGGTCAGCTTCTCCACCACCAGCTCGCTGATGTGGCCGCCCGCGTTGCCGCGGACGTCGACGATCAGCGCGGGATGGGACATCTCCCTGCGCAGGTCCCGGTTGAACTGGGCCCAGCCCGAGCCGCCCATGTCCGGGATGTGCAGATAGCCGCAGCGGCCGCCGCTCAACTCCCGGACCACCGCACGGCGTTTGGCCACCCAGTCCTGGTAGCGCAGGGGGCGCTCGTCGATCAGCGGGACCACGGCCACGCGGCGCGCCCGGCCCGCCACGCCCTCCGCCGGGGTGAACGTCAGCTCGACCGTGGTGCCGCCGGCGCCGGCCAGGAGGGGGTAGGGGCCGGCGGCCGGATCCACGGGGCGGCCGTCGACGTGGGTGAGGACCGCGCCCTCGCGGATCCCCGTGCCCGCCAGCGGGGAGCGGGCCTTGGAGTCGGAGGAGTCGCCGGGCAGGATGCGCTTGACCGTCCAGCCCTCGTCGCGGTGGACGAAGTTGGCGCCGAGCAGGCCCTGCCAGCGCTGGTAGTGCGGTGGGCCCTCGTTGCGGCGGGCCGCCGTGACGTAGGCGTGCGAGGTGCCTAGCTCGCCGAGCAGTTCGCGCAGCAGGTCCGCGAAGTCGTCGGGGGAGGCGACGCGTTCGACCAGGGGCCGGTACTGGTCGAGGACCGCGTCCCAGTCGATGCCGCACATGCCCGGCTCCCAGAAGTACGCCAGGATCAGCCGGCCCGCCTCCTCGTACGACTGCCGCCACTCCGCCGCCGGATCCACCTCGTGCAGGATGCGGCGGGCGTCGATCCACACCGTGGAGTCGCTGTCGCCGGACTCCGTGGCGGGCACCGCGCGCAGATCGCCCTCGTCGACCACGACCAGCCGGCTGCCGTCGCCGCTGACCGTGAACCAGTCGAGGTGGTCGACGAGTTCGGACTTCTTGGCCTTGCTGATGTTGAAGTGCTCCAGGGTGGGCCGCCCCGTCGTGTCGTCCGGGTTGGCGAACGTCTCACCCAGCGCGCCCGAGATCGGCCAGCGCAGCCAGACAAGACCGCCGCCGGAGACCGGGCACAGCGCCGAGTACTTGGAGGCGGCGACCGGGAAGGGGGTGACCCTGCTCCCGAGGCCCTCGACCTCGACGATCGTCGCGCCGCCGCCGTCGCCCTCGTCGTCCTGCACCGGGTCCAGACCCCCGGCGGCCGGGCGGCCCTCGGGGGTCAGGGCGAAGGGGGAGGGGGTCGCGGAGGACAGCGGCACCAGATAGGGGCGGCAGCCCAGCGGGAAGGACAGGTCCCCGGTGTGGACGTCGTACACCGGGTCGAAGCCCCGCCAGGACAGGAAGGCGAGGTAGCGGCCGTCGCGGGTGAACACGGGGTTCTCGTCCTCGAAGCGGCCGTCCGTGACGTCGACGATCAGGCGGTCCTTTATGCGGGCGAGCTTGATCTGCCGCAGTGAACGGCCGATCCCGGGATGCGACCAGGTCAGCCAGGTCCCGTCCGGGGAGAAGGCCAAATCCCGCACGGGGCCGTTGACCGACCGGATCAGCTCCGTGACCTCGCCGTTGGAGTCCTCCGTCGCGTCGAGGAGGAGCAGCCGTCCGTCGTGCGCGGCGATGGCGAGGCGCTCGCCCTTGGGGTCGGCGACCATCTCCAGGACCCGGCCCACCTCGCCGGAGGCCAGCCGGCGCGGGTCGCGGTCGCCGGTCGCGCGGGGCAGGTAGGCGATCTCGATCGCGTCCTCGCCCTCCGCGTCCGTCACATAGGCGACCTGGCCGACCGAGCCGAGCATCTCCGGGAGCCGGACGCGTACGCCGGGGGTGTCGGTGATCGTGCGGGCCGGGCCGTCCCGGTGGGTCAGCCAGTACAGGCTGCCGCGGACGACGACGGCGCTCGCGCGGCCCGTCTCGTCGACGGAGACGCCGTCGACGTGCTGGGAGGCGGGCACCTGGTAGGTGCGGCGGCCCGTGCACGACCCGCTCAGCCGGACGTCCAGGCGGCGCGGTGCGGAGCCGGCGCTCAGGTCGTCCACGAGCCACAGGTCGCCCGCGCACTGGTACACCACCCGGGTGCCGTCGCTTGCGGCGTGCCGGGCGTAGAAGGCGTCGTGGTCGGTGTGCCGGCGCAGGCCAGTGCCGTCGTGGGCGCAGGAGTAGAGGTTGCCGACGCCCTCGTGGTCGGAGAGGAAGGCGATCCGGTCACCGACGAACATGGGGGAGGCCAGATGGCCGTCGAGGTCCGGGAGCAGACGTTCGCAGTGCAGCCACAGCCGGCCGGTGGCGCCGCCCCGGTACCGCTTCCAGGACGCCGGTTCGTGCGGCGGGGTGCCGGTCAGCAGCAGGGTCCTGCGCTCGTCCTCCAGGCCGGCGACCTGGATGTCGGAGCAGGGTCCCCAGGGCAGCTTGCGGCCGGGGTCGCCGTCGGGGCGGACCTTGTAGGCCCAGGTGTAGTGGGAGAAGGGCTCGCCGTGGGAGGCGACGGCGAGGATGACCCCGTCCGGGGTCCAGCCGCACACCTGGGTGTCCGCGGAGCCCCAGTGGGTGAGCTGCCGGCCGGGGCCGCCGTCCACCGGGACGAGATGGATCTCGGGGACCAGGCTGCGCCAGCTCGTGTACGCGATGTGGCGGCCGTCGGGAGCGAAGCGGGGGTGGCCGATCTTGGTGCGGTCCACGGTGAGCCGCCAGGCACGGCCCGGGCCGTCCAGGGGAGCCAGCCACAGGTCGTCCTCGGCCACGAAGCACAGCAGGTCGTCATGGAGATGAGGCAGGCGCAGATAGCTCACCTCCCCATGCTTTTCCCGCGGACGGATCGGAGCAACTCGTGACGTCCCGTGTCATCGGGACCCGGCGTGAGCCAGAACACGAACGAAACAGTTTCGTTTCGCTTGTGGGTGCGCTATCGTCGTTGGTGTACGAAACCGTGTCGTTCGGAGTGGGAAGGTGAGTTCGGTGGCCGAGGTCGCAACTGCACGTCGCAGCCGGATCACCCCCGAGCGCGAGGCCGAGCTGTACGAGGCCGTGCTCGATCTGCTCCGGGAGGTCGGCTACGACGCCCTCACCATGGACGCCGTGGCGGCCCGCACCCGGTCCAGCAAGGCGACGCTCTACCGCCAGTGGGGCGGCAAGCCGGAGCTGGTGGCGAAGGCGATCCGGCACAACAAGCCGGGCGGCATCTCCGACGTCGACACCGGATCCCTGCGGGGCGACCTGCACGCCCTCACCTCCCGTGAGGACGACTGCGCCATGCAGCAGAACGCCGCGCTGATGCGGGGTCTGTTCATGGCGGTGCACGGCAATCCGGACCTCCTCCAGGCGTTCAAGGAACTGCTGGTCGAGCCGGAGATGGACGAGTTCCGCCGGGTGCTGCAACGGGCTGTCGACCGCGGTGAGGTCCGCGCCGACCGTCCTGCGCTGGACTACGTCGTGCACATGCTCGTCGGCGCGTTCGCCACGCGCACGCTGATCGACGACCAGCCGCCGACCCAGTCCTTCCTCATGTCGTACATCGACGCCGTGGTCCTCCCCGCCCTCGGCGTCCCCGTCAACTGACGAGTCCCCTTCAGCTAGCCCTCCACCTGACGTAACCGCTCACGTCGTCGGGCTGATCACCCCTGCCCAGAACCAACCCCACGACCTGACCGGGAGTCGCCCTCGTGGCCACGTTCCTCTACAAAGTCGGCCGGCTCGCCTTCAGGCGACGGCACTTCGTCGCCCTGATATGGGTCGCGCTGCTCACCCTCGCGGGTGTCGGCGCGGCCAGTGCGCCCGCTGCGGGCACCACGTCCTTCTCCATCCCCGGCACCGAGGCGCAGAAGGCCTTCGACCTGCTGGACCAGCGCTTTCCCGGCATGAGCGCCGACGGCGCCACCGCCCGCGTCGTGTTCGAGGCGCCGCACGGCCAGAAGATGACCGACGCCGGCAACAAGGCGACCGTCCAGGACACCGTCAAGGAGCTGTCCGACGGCTCCGAAGTCGCCTCCGTCGCCGACCCGTACACCGCGAAGGCCGTCAGCAAGGACGGCACGATCGCGTACGCGTCGGTGAAGTACGAGGTCTCCGGCATGGAGCTCCAGGACGCCTCCCGTGAGGCCCTGGAGGACGCCGCGCAGGACGCGCGGGACGCCGGGCTGACCGTGGAGATCGGCGGTGACGCGCTCCAGACCACGCCGGAGACGGGCGCCACGGAGGTCATCGGCATCGCCGTCGCCGCGGTCGTCCTCGTCATCACCTTCGGCTCGCTGATCGCCGCCGGGCTTCCGCTGCTGACCGCCCTGATCGGCGTCGGCATCGGCATCTCCACGATCACGGCGCTGGCGAACGCGCTGGAGCTGGGCTCCACCACCTCGACACTGGCGATGATGATCGGCCTCGCGGTCGGTATCGACTACGCCCTGTTCATCGTCTCCCGTTATCGCGCGGAGCTGGCGGAGGGCCGCGAGCGGGAGGAGGCGGCCGGCCGGGCCGTCGGCACCGCGGGCTCGGCGGTGGTCTTCGCCGGTCTGACCGTCGTCATCGCGCTGGTCGGTCTGTCGGTGGTCAACATCCCGATGCTGACCAAGATGGGCATCGCGGCCGCCGGCACCGTCGTGATCGCCGTGCTGATCGCGCTCACCATGATCCCGGCTCTGCTCGGATACGCGGGCGGGAAGGTGCGCCCGGCGGGCACCAAGAGCCGCTGGATGGGCGGCAACCGGGCGAAGAAGAAGGCGGCCTCCGGCAGGACCAGGCCCAACATGGGCACCCGCTGGGCCAGCTTCGTCGTACGCCGTCCCATCGCCGTGCTGCTGCTCGGCGTCATCGGCCTCGGCGCGGCGGCGATCCCCGCGAGCTCCCTCGAACTGGGCCTCGGCGACGACGGCACCCAGCCGACGTCCACCACCCAGCGCCGCGCTTACGACCTGCTGTCCGACGGTTTCGGGCCGGGCTTCAACGGCCCGCTGATGGTCGTGGTCGACGCCAAGGGCCAGGACGACCCGGACGCGGTCTTCCAGCAGGTCGGCGACGACATCAAGGGCCTGAAGAACGTCGTGACGGTGACGCCGGCCGCGCCCAACAAGGCGGGCGACACCGCGACGATCACGGTCATCCCGAAGTCGAAGCCCTCGTCGGTGACGACCGAGGACCTGGTGCACTCCATCCGCGACAAGGGCGCCGAGGTGAAGGCCGACACGGACGCGACCGTGCTGGTCACCGGCTCGACGGCGATGAACATCGACGTCTCGCAGAAGCTCAACGACGCGCTGCTGCCCTACCTGGCGCTCGTGGTCGGCCTCGCCTTCCTCCTCCTGATCGTGGTCTTCCGCTCGATCCTGGTCCCGCTGAAGGCGGCGCTCGGCTTCCTTCTGAGCGTGATGGCGGCGCTCGGCGCGGTGGTCGCGGTCTTCCAGTGGGGCTGGTTCGCGGGCCTCCTGGGCGTGGAGGAGACCGGCCCGGTGATGTCCATGATGCCGATCTTCATGGTCGGCGTGGTCTTCGGCCTGGCGATGGACTACGAGGTGTTCCTCGTGACGCGGATGCGTGAGGCGTACGTCCACGGCGAGAAGCCGAGCCAGGCGGTGGTGACCGGGTTCAAGTACGGCGCGAGGGTCGTCACGGCCGCCGCCGTGATCATGATGGCGGTCTTCGCGGGCTTCATCGGCTCGTCCGAGTCCATGGTCAAGATGATCGGCTTCGGCCTGGCGATCGCGGTGTTCTTCGACGCCTTCGTCGTGCGGATGGCCATCGTGCCGGCCGTCCTGGCCCTGCTCGGGAAGAAGGCCTGGTGGCTCCCGCAGTGGCTGGACCGGGCCCTGCCGAACGTGGACGTGGAGGGCGAGGGCCTGCGCGCCGAGGACGAGTCGGGCAAGGACGCCGACCCCGACGAGGACCGCGCGCTGGCAAGGGTCTGACCTGACCCGACCGGGTGGACCGGCCGGTGAGGGCCCCGTGGGGACGGGGTGCCCTCACCGGCTTCCCGCGCGCCCGGCGTGCGGAGAATCCCATTCGCGTGGCCCTTACAGGCACCGCTAACGTGCCCTGCATGACGACAGCCGCCCACCCCCGTTTCGCCGCCGCCCTCGAAGAGCTGGGACTCGGTGACGTGCACGCGCGGATCCGGCGCTTCCCGGACGCGACCCGCACCGCCGCCGAGGCCGCCGCCGCGATCGGCTGCGAGCTCAGCCAGATCTGCAAGTCGCTCGTCTTCGCGGCCGACGGGGTGCCGGTGCTGGTGCTCATGGACGGCGCCTCCCGCGTCGACGTCGAACGGGTGCGCGCGGAGCTCGGGGCCGAGAAGGTCACACGGGCCAAGGCGGAGGTCGTACGGGAGACGACGGGCTACGCCATCGGGGGAGTACCGCCCTTCGGGCATGTGACGCGGACGCGGGTGCTGGCCGACCGTTCGCTGCTGGAGCACGATGTCGTGTGGGCCGCGGCGGGCAACCCGCATGCCGTGTTCCCCATGGAGCCCAAGGCTCTCGTCGCCCACGCGGGCGCCGCCCTGGTGGACGTGCGCGAGCAGACTTCGTGACCCCGCTGGTCACCTCCGCGGTCCTGCTGGCCGCGGTCACCCACGCGGGCTGGAACGCCATCGCGCACAGGATCACCGACAAGCTCGTCGGGTTCACGCTCATCGCGGGCGGCGGGGTGCTGATCGGGCTGGCGCTGATGCCTTTCGGGGCGTTCCCCGCGGCGCGGGCGTGGCCCTACCTGCTGGCCTCCGCCCTCGTCCACATCGTGTACTTCGCGCTGCTCATGAAGTCGTTCCGGCTGGGCGACTTCGGGCAGGCCTACCCCATCGCGCGCGGTACCGCGCCGCTGGTCGTCGCCGTCTTCGCGGCCGTCTTCGCGCACGAGGTGCCGAACGGCTGGGGGGCCGCCGGGATCGCCCTGTCCTGCGCCGGACTCACCGGTGTCGCCCTGTGGGGGCTGCGCGGGCGCCGGCCGAACTGGGCGGCGATCGGAGCGGCGCTGGCGACCGGGCTGAGCATCGCCGCGTACACCGTCCTGGACGGCCTCGGCGTCCGTGCCTCCGGCTCCTCCCTCGGCTACATCGCCTGGCTGATGGCGATCGAGGGCCTGGTGATCCCGGCGTACGCGGTGTGGCGCTGGCGCGGTGAGACGGTCGCGGTACTGCGCCCGTTCGCCTGGCTGGGGCTGCTGGGAGCGGCCCTGTCCGTCACCGCGTACGCCCTGGTCCTGTGGGCCCAGACGAAGGCGGAGCTGGCCCCGATCTCCGCGCTGCGGGAGTCGTCGATCCTCGTGGGGGCGGCCATCGGGGCCGTCGTCTTCAAGGAGCGCTTCGGAGCGCCCCGGATCGCGGCGGCGGGGCTGCTGGTCGCCGGGATCGCCCTGATGCTGCGCGCGGGTTGACGCCCGGTGCGACAGCACGGACGACACGACGTCCGAGCGAGGCGTGCGGGCGTTATGGGCTGATCCGGGCCGTTCGTGCCGCCCCGTCGCGTCTCTGTGACGCGCGGGGCGTGTGACAGATCTGTGATTGCATCGCCTCGGGGGTGTCGTGCCGGGCACCCTGGTTTCGCCATGCACGGCATCTGTGATCTGCCCAAGGGAGGACATGTGGCCGAGAGTCCGGACTCGGAGAAGCAGTTCGACGACTCCGAACTCCTGGAGATGTCCCAGGGCGACCCGGCGCAGGCGAGGCTGCTGCGCAAGTCCCTGGAGACCCTCGCCGCCGGGCACGGCGGCGACGCTCTGAAGGAGATGGCGCAGGAGGTCCTCTCGGGGCGGGTCGGCCTGCGGGACGCGGCGAACGTGTCCGCGTACGCCGACCAGCTGGTGGAGCAGGCGGCCCCGATGGCGGAGAAGTGGGCCGCGCTCTCCGAGGCCGAGCGCGAGGAGCTCGCCGCTGAGGGCAGGCGCGCGATCGCCGCGGAGCAGGAGCAGATCGACGAGGAACGACGCGCGGTGCCCGACAAGGGCGCCGGCCACAAGTCCCGGCACGAGGGCCGGGGCTGGTCACTGTACTGACGGGGGCAGGAGACGACTGTGGGTTTTCAAGTAGAGCCGGACGCGATCCAGGGCTTCGCCTCGCTCGTGTCGCGTGGCGCCGACGGCGCGACGAAGGCCGTCGAGTACGCGGGCAACCACACGCAGATCGACAAGGCGGGCGGCGGGCAGCTCTGGGATCTCGTCGCGGGAAGTCACGACGAGTACGTGGAATCCGCCAAGAAAGCCCTGCGGAAAGCACAGAGCGTCCTCAACTCCTCCCAGTCGGAACTGTCCAAGTCCGCCACGTACTACCGCGAGACGGACACCGATCAGGCCGCGAAGATGGACGCCACCTACCCGGGCTCCAAGGGCGGCGGTGGCGCGGCGGCCGGCGGCGGCAACGGCAGCGACTTCGCCGACGCGCAGGACGCGTCGGCCGCCCTCAAGGCGCCGGCCGGGGACAGCGACAACCCGCTGATCAGCTACGGCCAGGGGCACGCCGACGAATACATGATGAACCCGGTCCAGAAGACCCTCGGCACCGTCCTGGACCTGGGCAGCCCCTCGACCGTGGCGGTGGAGGCGGTGAAACTCCTCTTCGGCTTCGACATCTTCGGCGAGATCAACAACTGGGTTCTCGGTGACTGGAGCAAGTACAAGGACTGCGCCGAGGTCTGGGCGAATCTCGGCTCGTTCTGCGACGCGGTCGCCGCGAACCTGAAGAAGGGCACCGCGAACGTCGGCGTGACCTGGCAGGGGAACGCCTACGACGCCGCGAAGGTCTACTTCGACGAATTCGGCAAGAAACTCGCCGACTTCAAGGAGACCTTCGACTCCCTGAGGACCTGCTACGACGCGGCGGCGCAGGAGGTCTTCCAGCTCGCCGAACTCCTGAAGGCCGGCGTCGTCTTCCTCGCGGACATGGCGATCATCTGGATGGCGAACATGGCGGCGGCCACCGCCGTCAACGCCATCCCGATCGGCGGGCAGGCGGCGTCCGTCGCCATGTTCGCCCTCGCCGCGGCCCAGGCCGTCATGATCATCGACCGGTTCGCCGCGCTGGTGAAGGCGTTCGACGCGACGATGGCGGCCATCACCGTGCTCGGCGCGGCACTGTCCGCCGCGGTCAACGGCTTCACGGCGGCCGACGACTTCCCCGAGGCCAGCTCCGCCGGCTACGACAACCGGGTGGTGGCCTGAGATGTCCTTTCCCGCCTCCGGCGAAAGCCTGGAGCTGTTCCTCTCCCGCGCCCGGATGATGTCCGCCGGAGCCGTCCCCGTGTACCTGGCTCTCCTGCTCTTCCTCACGAAGGAGGAGGGCTGGCAGTGGAGCTTCCTGGCGTTCTGCCTCCTGCCGCCCGTCGCCGCGGTGGCGGGCTTCGTGGGGAAGCGGGACATCCGGCCGGGGCTGGCGGTGGCGGCACTGGTCCTGGCGATCGCCCCACTGCCGCTGATCGGCGGACTCGAGGCGTTGTTCTAGGGGTCAGGCGAGCGCCGGCTTGGCCACCCGGAACGCGAACTGGCCGCAGTACGTCAGCTTGCGCAGATTCACCAGCGCCGTCTTGCGGCGCCCGCTCCTCGCCCACTGGTCGATCTCGTCGTTCAGCGGCGACTGGGTGTCCCAGTACCGGCTGTACTCCGGTGGCCTGCCGAGATAGCTGCGCATGATCAGCGCCACCCCGTCCAGCGAGGGCCGGATCTCCTCCAGCACCAGCCCCGCCTCCTCCACCAGCCTGCGGAACCCGTACGGCGTGTAGTTCCACAGGCTGAAGGAGTGGTACGGCTCGAACTGGGACGTCGATCCGATGAAGCGGCCGCCGGGCCGCAGCACCCGCGCGATCTCGGCGAGCAGCTCGCGCGGCCGGGCCACGTGCTCGAAGACCTGGTGGGAGTAGATCAGCGGCAGCGAGGCGCAGCCGAGGGGCAGATGGACGCCGTCGTAGTGCACCACCGGGTCGCCGCCGGGCGTGCGCTGCCCGGCCTCCGGCGAGTCACCGATGTCGACGCCGATCCAGCGCACCTCGGGGTCGTGCTTGCGGAACAGCGCGGCCGAGGTGCCGCGGCCGCACCCCAGGTCCACGACCAGCCCGGGCGCGCCGGGGGCGGCCATCACCTCGTCCACGTAGTAGCGCGAGGTGACCTGCCGGGCGTGGTCGTCGGGGATGCAGTCCCGCATGAGGTCCCACAGGGTCGCCATGTCTCGATGCTACGAACACGGAAGGTCACGCGCTATTCACGGACCGCGACTCCGGACAGGTCGTGCGGCCGCATGCTGTTGCGGTCGGTGACCGAGCGGCCCAGCGCGTGGTGCGGCCACAGGCCCGCGGCCACCCGCCGGCTGCGCTCGCTCCACTGCCGGGCCGCCACGTCACCGGCCTTGAAGTGGTTGAGGGCGTAGCCGCCGGAGTGGATGCGCACCAGGGTGAAGCCGCCCGGATACTCCTTGGCGGCGGCGACCTCCTGATGGGTGACGTGCGGGGCCCGCGTCAGCACGGTGCGCTTGTTGCGGTGGGTGTGGCCGGCGTGGTGGAGGAAGACGCCGGGCGCGGAGGCGTAGGCGTCGACCAGGGCGCGGGCCTGGCGCCGCTCCAGGCACTGGCCGCGGGTCACCGGGAAGAGGGAGTCCCGCACGGTCAGCGGATGGTGGCCGAACACCAGCGTCGGCTGGTCCGGCTGCTGCCGCAGCTGCCCCTGGAACCATGCCAGTTGCTCGGCCCCGAGCCCGCCCGCGTCGGCGCCGTTGCCGGACTTGGCGTAGGTGTCGAGGCCGATGATCCGCAGTCCGCCGAGGTCCCGGGCGAAGTACCCGGGCCCGTCGCCCCCGCCCGGGAACGTGGTGTGGAAGGAGCCGTCCCGGGAGCGGTCGTGGTTGCCGCGTACGACGAAGTAGTCCTCGCCGTGCGCGCCGAAGCCGTCCAGGATCCGCCGGGCCTCGCCGAGGTCGTGGGCCGACCCGCCGGCCGAGATGTCGCCCCCGGCCAGCAGCAGGTCCGCCCCGCGCCGCCGGGCCTCGGCGACGAGGGCGCGGCTCATCAGTTCCGGGTAGGGCGCGCGGCCCGGCTGCTGGACGACGCCGCGCAGCAGGGGCAGGCCGCCGACGAGGCCGGCGGTGGTCTCGCCGAGATGCAGGTCGTTGCAGAGCGCGATCGACAGCAGATGCCGGCCGGGCGGGGGCTGCGGGGTGGTGAAGGAGTACGGCCCGCCGCCCGAGCCGAGCCCGAACGCCGAGGTGCCCACGGCGTTGCCGCGCACCAGGTGCAGCGGGGTGGGTGTGGCGGCGACGGCCCGGGAGCGGGCCTGGTAGTAGTACGTCTGCCCCGGCTCCAGGTCGGTGAGTTCGACCTGGTGGTGGGCGGTCCGGCGGCCCTCGGACGCGGTGCGGTTCAGCCGCGCGGGGTGGGTGCCGTAGACGATCTCGCCCTCGGTGATCGCGGGCAGGGGGTGGCCGAGGCCGTCATCGGTGCCGGGGATGCCGGTGTACCAGGTGATGACGGCGCGGTCCTCGGTCAGGGTGACCAGTTCCAGGTTGACGGCGGTCAGGTCGTCGGGGTGCCACGAGCGGACCCGGCGCACGGCGGCGGAGGCCGAGCGCAGCAGGGCGGGGGCGAGGCGCGCACCGGAGCGCAGCACCTCGCAGGGGCCGGGGAAGGCCGACAGTGCTGCGAGAGCGGGGAGATGAGCGGAGAAGCAGCAGCGCATGTCCTTCATGTGGCCCGGAGTGGTGAACAGGGGACGTGGCGGTGGCGGCGGGGCCAGGGCCGGCGCGCGACATCTCCATGGAAGCAGCCCGCGACCGCCCGCCGAAGCGACTGTGCCGAGTCTCACCTGATCCCGAGTTGCGGGCTTCGTCCGGGTGTGTCACCGGTGAGGTCAGGGTGCAGAGGGGGACGGAACGGGCGCAGGGGCGGCTTCGGGGGATTTGCCGTGCAGCCGACTAGTCCGCGGCTCTCGACAGGCGCACCCTGGAATCAGTACTTCCGGAGGTGATCGTCATGATGCACACCACAGTCGGATGGCATGTCGAGATGGAGTTCATGGAGGACGACGAGCACACGAGGGCGGTCGCGATGGTGCGGCTGCCCGACGGGACCGAGGTACGGGCCCACGGGCACGCCGCCCGGCACCACACGGACTCCAATCAGCCACGGGTCGGGGAGGAGATCGCCGGCGCCCGCGCGCTGAACGAGCTCGCGATGCAGATGCTCAGCAAGGCGCACGGCGAGATCGACGCGGCTTCGGGGCGTACGTCGCATCCGATTCACGTGTGACGCCTGTCCGCACGGCGTCAGCGCAGCGACGCCCGCAGTGCCCTGATCAACCCCTGCGCCCTCGGATCCGCCGTCACCGTCTTGCGGAAGCCGTTCGTCACGTAGCCGAACGCGATGCCCGTCTCCGGATCGGCGAAGCCGAGGGCGCCGCCGCGTCCGGGGTGGCCGAAGGAGCCGGGGCCCAGCATCGGTGACGCGGTGCCGTGCAGCATGTAGCCGAGGCCGAAGCGGGTGTTCACGACCAGGATGCGGTCCGGGCCCGACGACTCCTCCGCCCTCGCCAGCTCCACGGTCGCCGGGTCGAAGAGCCGTACGCCGTCGACCTCGCCGATCAGCGCCGCGTACACGCGGGCCAGACCGTCGGCGGTGGCGATGCCGTTGGTCGCGGGCAGCGCCGATGCCCGGTACGCCGGGTCGTTCTGGTCGGGGAACGGGGTGATCGCGGCGAAGGCCCGGCGGGTGAGGGAGTCGGGGTCGGTGTAGGCCTCGGTGACCGAACGCTTCGGACGGGCCTTGAGGACCGCGCCCGACGCGGGCTCGGGTGCCTCGACACGCCCGACCCGGCCCGCCCGCCCGGCCGCCTCCTCCACGGCCGGCAGACCCAGCCACAGGTCGGCACCCAGCGGACCGGCGAACTCGTCCGCGATCCACTCGCCGGTGCCCTTCCCGGTCACGCGCCGCACGATCCCGTCGAGCATCCAGCCGTACGTCAGCGCGTGGTAGCCGTGCGCGGTGCCCGGCTCCCACACGGGCGCCTGCGCGGCGACGGCCTCCGGGCCCCGCCGCGGGTCCAGGGACTCCTCCGGGGTGAGCGGGTGCTCCAGGACGGGCAGTCCGGCCCGGTGGTTGAGCACATGCCTGACCAGCACGCGCTCCTTGCCCAGGGACTTGAACTCCGGCCAGTACTCGGCCACCGGCGCGTCCAGGTCCAGCTCGCCGCGCTGCCGCAGCGCGAGGAGTACGGCGGCGGCGACGCCCTTCGTCGCCGAGCGCACGATCTGCGCGGTGCCGCGCCGCCACGGCTCGGTCCCGTCGACGTCCTTGGTGCCGGCCCACAGGTCGACGACCTTGCGGCCGCCCCGGTACACCGCGACCGCGGCGCCCCGCTCGCCCAGCGTCTCGAAGTTCCGCACGAACGCGTCCCTGACCGGCTCGAAGCCCTCGGCCACTGCGCCGTTCACGTCCACGTCCGTCTCCTCGTCCTGCCTCGTGCGGGTGCCCTTCTACCCAAGCAGGATGGTGACGTCGATGTTCCCCCGGGTGGCGTTGGAGTACGGGCAGACCTCGTGCGCGGCGTCCACCAGCTTCTCCGCGAGGCCCGCGTCCAGTACCGGCAGGGACACGCTGAGGGCGACCGCGAGGCCGTAACCGCGGTGCTTGTTGGGGCCGATGCCGACCTTCGCGGCGACCGTGGAGCCGGAGAGGTCGTAGCCCTCGCGGTTGCCGACGAGGATCAGCGCGTTGTGGAAGCAGGAGCTGTAGCCGGCGGCGAACAGCTGCTCCGGGTTGGTGCCGTTGCCGTCGCCCCCGAGCGCGGGCGGCATCGCGACCTTCAGTTCGAGTTGGCCGTCCTGGCTGGTGACATAGCCGTCCCGGCCGCCGTGCGCGGTGGCCTCGGCGACGTACATGATCTTTGTCGGACGGGTGTCGACGGCGGTGCCCTCGTCGGTCATGGGTGGCCCTCCCCACGGAACAGTGCGCCCAGGAAAAGGTGCGCACAAGTACATCGTGCACAAGGTACTGGCCGGTATGGAGCCTGTCATTACCAGGGGGTAGCAACCGCGGGTAACCCGAGATCAGCGGGTGCGTTCGGCCGCCGCCGCGGCCTTCGCCGCGAGCTGCCGCAACTCCTCACGCAGCCGCGCGACGTCCGTTCCGTCCAGCCCGGTGGCCGTGAGCAGGGAGCCGGGCACATGCTTCGCGCGCTCCCTCAGTTCCTGGGCGCGCCCCGTGCACGCGATCAGCACCGAGCGCTCGTCGCGTGCCGCGCGCTCCCGGCGGACCAGGCCCGCCGACTCCAGCCGCTTCAGCAGCGGCGACACCGTGCCGTAGTCGAGCCTCAGCGCGCCGGCCAGCTCCTTCACCGTCGTCTCGCCGCGCTCCCAGAGGAAGAGCAGGGCGAGGTACTGGGGATAGGTCAGGCCCAGCTCGTCGAGAAGCGGGCGGTACGCGGCCGTCACCGCGCGCTGGGCGGCGTACAGCGCGAAGCAGAGCTGGTCGTCCAGGGACAGCGAGCCCGCGTCCTCTTGATGCGTCACGCGCCCTCCCTCACGCTCGAACCGGCTTCGCTCGGCTCGCGCGGGGGCACCCCCCTCACGGACCGCGGGTCGAAGCCGAAGGGCAGCTCCAGCCGGTGGGCGCGCATCAGCTCGTCGTCCGCGAGGAGTTCACCGGTCCTGCCGTCCGCCGCGATCACGCCCTCGCTCAGGATCAGGGAGCGCGGGCACAGTTCGAGGGCGTACGGCAGGTCGTGCGTGACCATCAGCACCGTCACGTCCAACGAGCGCAGGATGTCGGCCAGTTCACGGCGCGAGGCGGGGTCCAGGTTGGAGGAGGGCTCGTCCAGGACGAGGATCTCCGGCTCCATCGCGAGCACCGTCGCCACCGCCACCCGGCGCCGCTGACCGAAGGAGAGGTGGTGCGGCGGACGCTCCTTGAACTCCGCCATGCCGACCCGCTCCAGCGCCTGGTCGACACGCGCCTCCAGCTCCGCGCCCTTGAGCCCGGCCGCCGCCGGCCCGAACGCGACGTCCTCGCGGACCGTCGGCATGAACAGCTGGTCGTCCGGGTCCTGGAACACGATGCCGACCCGGCGCCGGATCTCGGCCATGTGCTGCTTGCCGACGGGCAGCCCGGCGACCTGCACCGAGCCGGTGCCGCCGGTCAGGATGCCGTTGAGATGCAGCACGAGGGTCGTCTTGCCGGCGCCGTTCGGGCCGAGCAGCGCGACCCGTTCGCCGCGCGCGATCGAGAAGTCCACGCCGAACAGGGCCTGGTGGCCGTCGGGATAGGCGAAGGCGAGGCCGGAGACCTCGAGAGATGCGGTACTCACAGGGTCCATCCCAACACGCAGACGGCGAGGGCGGCGACGGGCAGCGCGAGGGCGTACGACCACTGCGCCCGGGACGCGGTCACCTCGTCGATCACCGGCATCGAACCGGCGTACCCGCGGCTGACCATGGCCAGGTGCACCCGCTCGCCGCGTTCGTAGGAGCGGATGAACAGCGCGCCCGCCGACTTCGCCAGGACGCCCCAGTGGCGCACGCCCTTCGCCTCGAAGCCGCGCGACTCGCGCGCGATGCGCATCCGCCGCATCTCGTCCGCGATGACATCGCCGTAGCGGATCATGAAGGACGCGATCTGCACGAGGAGCGGCGGCAGCTTCAACCGCTGGAGGCCGAGCAGCAATTCACGCAGCTCGGTGGTGGAGGCGAGCAGGACCGAGGCGGCGACGCCCAGGGTGCCCTTGGCGAGCACGTTCCAGGCGCCCCACAGTCCGCTGACGCTCAACGACATGCCCAGCACCTCGACCCGCTCGCCCTCCGCCACGAACGGCATCAGCACCGCGAACGCGACGAACGGCACCTCGATCAGCAGCCGCTTGAGCAGAAACCCGGCCGGTACCCGCGCGGCGACGGCGACGATCCCGAGCAGGACGGCGTACAGGCCGAACGCCCACATCGCCTCCCGCGGCGTCGAGACCACGACGACCACGAACGCGAACGTCGCGGCGAGCTTGGTGTGCGGCGGCAGACCGTGCACGGGCGAGTGCCCGTGCCGGTAGAGCCGGTGCGCGTGCCCCGCACCCATCTCAGGCGCTCGAACCCGCGGTGGTGCTCGTGCTCGACGGCGAGACGTCGTCCGCACGGCGCCTGCGCACCGCCCAGAACACCGCGCTGCCCGCGACCACGGTCACTCCGACCCCGATCACGCCCGCGAGACCGCCGGACAGCCGGGCGTCGGTGACGTCCTTGACGCCGTAGTCGGCGAGCGGGGAGTCGGCGTTCGCGTGGTCCTCGGCCTTCTTGTCGATGCCGTGGTCGGCGGCGACCTTCTCCAGACCGTCGGGGCTGGCGGACGCGTAGAAGCTGACGAAGCCGGCGAGCACCAGGGAGGTGACCAGGCCGACGGCCCACACCTTGCGCGAGGAGCGTGCGGCGACCGGGACGGCCGGCTCGGCGACGGGCGCGTCGACCAGTTCGCCGCCCACCCGCAGCCGCAGGCGCTGACGCAGGTCGCGGGCGCCGTACACGAGGTCGGGGCGTACGGCCACGACCGCGCCGACGGTCAGGGCGGTGATGGCGGCCTCGCCGATGCCGATGAGGATGTGCACGCCGACCATGGCGCCGGCGACCTTGCCGATGGAGACGTCGGTGGTGCCGCCCACCGCGTACATGAGCGTGAAGGCGAGTGCGGCCGCCGGCACCGACAGCAGGGCGGCGACGAAGGAGGCGACGGTGACCGAACGGCGGCTGCGCGGCAGCACCTTCACCAGGCCGCGGAAGACGGCGTAGGCGACGACGGTCGTGACGATGGCCATGTTGGTGATGTTCACGCCGAGGGCGGTCAGGCCGCCGTCCGCGAACAGGATGCCCTGCATCAGCAGGACGACCGAGACGCACAGCACCCCTGTGTAGGGGCCGACGAGGATCGCCGCGAGCGCCCCGCCGAGCAGATGGCCGCTGGTCCCCGCGGCGACGGGGAAGTTCAGCATCTGCACGGCGAAGATGAACGCCGCCACCAGGCCGGCCAGCGGTGCGGTGCGCTCGTCGAGCTCACGGCGTGCGCCGCGCAGGCTCACGGCGACCGCGGCAGCGGCGACCACTCCGGTCACGGCGGACGTGGGGGCGTCTATGAATCCGTCAGGTACGTGCACCCGTCGATGATAGTGGCTTGTTGCGAACTCCTTGCAAGAGCGAGGAGCTGGGAACTGCGGACGGACACCCTTTTCCCCGGCGGGCAGGATCCAGGAAATATGCGACATTGGAAGGGGTGCGGAAGTACAGCTTTCGCAAAGGTTGCGCAGCGTAAGGGGTCGACCGATGTCCGTAGTCGAACAGTACGCGCGAGCCCATGTCGTCACGGACGCGGACATCCTCGCGCAGGATCAGGACGCGGTGCCGGTGGTGCTGCGGTACGACCCGGAGTCCGATCCCCGCTCGGTGCGGCTCGGACTGCCCGGGCGTGAGGCCCATGAATGGACCTTCTCGCGCTCACTCCTGGAACAGGGACTGCGCGCCCCCGCGGGAAGTGGAGACGTCCGGGTGTGGCCGTGCGGCCGTGTCCAGGCCGTCGTGGAGATCCACTCCGCGCAGGGGGTGTCGGTGGTGCAGTTCGAGACGAAGGCGTTGATGCGGTTCCTGCGGCGGACCTATCTGGCCGCCGAGGCACCCGTACCGCACTGAGGCTCAGCCGCGCGGCACCGGGGTTCAGCCGCCCGCCTTCAGCAGCGCCGCCACGATCGGGCCCGCGGTGTCGCCGCCGTGGCCGCCCGACTGGACGACGCCCGCCGCCGCGAGGTCGTCGCGGTACGCGGTGAACCAGCCGTTCGGCTTCTTCTGGCCGTCGACCTCCGCCGAGCCGGTCTTGGCGCCGACGTCACCGGTGACCCCGGACATCGCCTCGGCCGCCGTGCCGTAGGCCGCCGTGTAGGCCATCAGGTCACGCAGCTGGGACAGGGTGCCCGCGGACATGGTGCGCGACGCCGTCGCGAGCTGCCGTCCGTCGACCTCGGGGGAGACCAGGTACGGCTGCTTGAAGGTGCCCGTCTTCACGGTCGCCGACACCGACGCCATGTTCAGCGGGTTCATCCGCACCCCGCCCTGCCCGATGAGCTCGGCCGCCATCTGCGCCTGCGACTGCACCGGGACGGCCCCGTCGAAGGTGGAGACGCCGACGGACCAGTTGTTCAGGGAGAGACCGAAGACCTGCTGCGCCTGCTGGGTGAGGCTGTCGTCGTCCAGCTCGGGCGCCTGGCTGATGAAGGCCGTGTTGCAGGAGCGGGCGAAGCTCGCCTTGAACGTGCCGCCCTTGATCTCGAACTTGTCGTCGTTCTGGAACTTCCAGTGCCCGTAGGTGAAGTACTTCGGGCAGGGGTGCTCCTTCTCCGCCGACGCCAGGCCCTTCTCGATCAGCAGCGAGGAGGTGATGACCTTCATCGTGGAGCCGGGCGCGAGGGAGCCCTGGAAGGCGGTGTTGAAGCCGTGCGAGGAGTTCGCGACCGCGAGGATCTCGCCGGTCGAGGGCCGCAGCACGACCACGGACGCCTTCTCCTTCGCGGCGACCTGCTGCTCCGCGGCGGCCTGCAGCGCCGGGCTGAGCGTCGTCTTCACCGTGCCCGGTGTGCCCTCGCTCAGCTCCAGCAGCGTCTTGTCGGACAGCTCGGCCTTCTTGGACTCCTTGCCCCGGACCACCTGGAGTTCGACGCCCGCCTTGCCGCCGGCCTTCTCGCCGTACTTCTCGCGCAGCCCGTCCAGCACCGAGCCCAGCGACGGGTACTCCTTCTCCGTCAGCTCGCCGCCGTCCCGGTCCAGCGCCTTGACCGGCGGGGTGCCGGACGCGCCCGTGACGAGGGTGTCGCCGTCCTTGAGCTCGGGGTGGACGACCGCCGCGTGCCACTGGACCAGCGGCTTGCCGTCCTCGGCGCGCCGGACGACGGTCAGCGCGCTGTCGTAGGCCAGCGGCTTGGTGGTGCCCTTGTAGGACACCGTGCCCTTCACGGAGAAGGGGACCTTGGCGCCGGCGCGGGTGCCGGCGGTCAGGGTGACGTCCTTGATGTGGGCGTCCTGGGTGTAGCCGGTCAGCAGGGCCTTGGCGGCGGTGGTGTCGTCGGTGGCGGCGGCCGCCTCGGTCACCTGGCCCGCCTGCCAGGCGGTGAGGAAGTCCCGGGCCGCGGTGGTGACCTCGGTCGCCGAGAGCGGCCCGGTCCTGACGGACTTGGACTTCTGGCCGGAGCTCGTCGCCTCCGTGCCGTTCTCGGCGGCCGCGCCACTGCCGAGCAGCGCGTAGACCCCGAACCCGGCGCCGCCGACGACGACGGCGATCATCCCGCCGAGCATGGCGGGGTTGGTCTTCCGTCGCTCGGCGACGCGCCTTCTGTTGCCCACTGCTTTCCGTTCCCTCGCGTATTCAGGAGCCCCCGCCGCCCCGCCGACCTCACGCATACCAACGACGAGGCCCACCCTAGAGTCCCGTGCCGCGGGGGATGAGTTCAGCCGGACGCTCGTAGCACGGCTGCGACAATCGGCCCCGCCGCGTCGCCGCCGTGTCCGCCCTGCTGGGTCATGGCCGCGGCGGCCACATCATTGCGGAAACCGGTGAACCAGCTGTCCGAGGTGGCCTTTCCGTCGACCTCGGCGGAACCGGTCTTGGCGCCGATGTCACCGCCGACGGACGACATGGCCGGCTGCGCGGTGCCCTGGGTCGCGGTCAGCCTCATCATCTGCTTCAGCTGGGCCGCGGTGCTCGACGACAGCCCCTTGGCGGTGGCCAGTTGGCGCCCGTCGAGCGAGGGCGAGATCAGATACGGCTGCCGGAAGTCGCCGGTGATCGCGGTGGCGGTGACCGACGCCATGTTCAGCGGGCTCATCTGGACCTGGCCCTGGCCGATGGCGTTGGCCGCGCGGTCCGGGCCGGTGGAGGCGGGCACGCTGCCGTCGAAGGAGACGATGCCGGTCTTCCAGTCGTCCCGGCCGAGCCCGAAGCGCTCCTGGGCCTCGTTCATCAGCGAGGCGTCGGTGAGCGGGTCCTCGTCGACGAGCTTGATGAAGGCCGTGTTGCAGGAGCGCAGGAAGCCGTTGGCGAGCGTGGCGTTCGCGCTCTCGTCGGGCTTGAGGCCGTCGAGGTTCTTGAAGGTCTGGCTCTGCCAGGTGGCGGTGGGCGGGCAGGGTGCCGGGCCGTTCATCGTGGTCACGCCGTTGTCGATGAGCATCGCCGCGGTGAGGATCTTCATCGTGGAGCCGGGCGCGACCCGTCCCTCGAAGGCGGCGTTGAAGGCGTCGCTGCGATGGTTCGCCACCGCCAGCACCTCGCCGGTGCCGGTCCTCAGGGCGACGACGGAGGACTCGGCGTACTTCTTGACGGCCTTCTCCGCGGCCGCCTGTACGCTCGCGCTGAGCGTCGTCTCCAGCTTTCCGGGCCTGCCCTTCGACAGGGTCAGCAGCGAGGTGTCCGGCGACTCGTCGGCATGCCGGATCGACAGCTCGACGCCCGGCTCGCCGCCCGCCTTGTCGCCGTACTTGGCGCGCAGGGCGTCCAGGACCGGGCCGAGCGAGGGGTACTTCTCCTTCGTCAGCACGGCGCCGTCGCGGTCGACGGCCTCGATGGGCGGGTTCGCCGCCTCGCCGGTGACGAGGGTGTCGTCCCGCTTCAGCTGCGGGTGGATCACGGTGGGCTGCCAGTCGACGAGGGCCCGTTTCGTGGTCCGGCCGCGCACCACGGTCAGCTCGCTCTTGTAGGTGAGCGGCTTGGATCTGCCCTCGTAGGAGACCTTGGCCTGCACCGTGAACGGCACGGTGGCGCCGCGTGCCGCACCGGGCGTGATCCGCACGCCGGTGATGTGGGCGTCCTCGCCGAAGGAGGCCAGCAGCGCCCCGGCCGCCGTGTCGTTGTTCGTGTACGTCGAGGCCTGCGCGGCCTCCCCCTTCTCCCACGCGGTGAAGAACTTGGACGCGGTGTCCTCGACCTCCTCCGCGCTCGGCGGCCCGGTCCGCTCGGGTGCGGGCCCCGCGGCCCCCGTCACCCCGCCGCCGTTCAGTGCCGACACGATGTTGTAGGCGCCGTAGCCGGCTCCGCCCACCATCACCGCGAACACACCGCCTATGACGGCGGCCTTGACCCCCTTGGACATGGTCCCCTCCCCGTTATGTCTTCCGCACTGTAAGTGACATGCGGGAAACCAGTGGGACTTGTTTCCTTTTGTTGTCCGAATGCGTGACCGATTCTTGGCCGAAGGGCCGGCACGCCCCGACAGGGGGACGGGCAACCAAGGGCGGGGGTCGTGAGTCGGACGTGTCGTCGGACACCGCCTCAGGAGGGCCTGCCGTGCACTCTTTCCTCACCCGACGCCCAGCGTTGTGCGCCGTGTCGGTACTGGCCGTCGCCCTCGGCACGGCCCTGGCGCTTCCGGCAGCGCCGAGCCCCCGTCGGGGGGATCCGCCGCCGCTCGCCACGGCCGGGGCGCATGGAGCGGTCGGGAACCGGGCGGCCCCGGTCACCCGGATCGCATACCTGGCGGCCCCGGGCCAGGACAACCGGGTGATCATCTCCGTGTCGTCGGCACGCTCCGGGCAGATCACCTATGTGATCGACGACGTGGTACCGATATCCCCGATGCCCGGCTGCGCCCACCTCGGCGACACCGACGACACCAAGGTCTCGTGCGTGGTGGAGATCGAGGAGATGGCCACGGACCCGTACCGCACGCTGTTCGTGGAACTCGGCGACGGCGACGACACCATCAGCGGCCGCAAGGTCGACGGCCCCGGCAGGACCTACCCCATGGGGTACGCCGTGTTCAGCCTCGGTGCGGGGGACGACACCTGGGCGGGCACCTCCAGCGAGGTGAGCGTCGTCTACGGCGGACCGGGCGACGACACCCTCACGACGCTCTACGGCACGTCGGTCTCGGGCAACGACGGCGACGACACCCTCACGGCGATGAACGAGGCCTCGGTCTCCGGCGACGCGGGCGACGACACGATCCACGCCGGCCCCGAGGTCACGGCCAGGGGCGGCCACGGGAACGACCTGATCCGGGGAGACGAGGGCGCCCAGACCCTCCTAGGCGAACTGGGCGACGACACGATCCACGGCGGACCGGGCGACGACGTGCTGTACGGCAACGAAGGCGACGACACCCTGTACGGCGACGGCGGCGGCGACGTCATCTGGGGCGAGGACGAGATCCTGTCCGTGGGCGAGAAGCTCGGCAGGAGGCGCGACGACAGGCTCTACGGCGGCCCCGGCACGGACAAGCTGTACGGCGGCCCGGGCCCGGACGAGCTCTACGGCGGCCCGGGCCGGGACCGGCTGGACGGCGGCACCAGCCCGAACACGATCGTCCAGGACTGACCGCTACACCCAGGTGTCCAGCCACATCCGCGACCGCCAGTCGTCGATCGGGATCGCCTGGCCGGTGTACAGGGGCCAGAAGTAGATGAAGTTCCAGGCGATCAGGAGGACCAGGACGCCCGCGCCCGTCGCGCCCGCCACGCGGCGGGTGTCGCTGGAGCCCGGTGGGCCGATGATCGCGCCGAGGAGCATCGCCACGGCCAGGCAGAGGAAGGGGAGGAAGACGACGGCGTAGAAGAAGAAGATCGTGCGTTCCTGGTAGAGGAACCAGGGGAGGTAGCCGGCGGCGATGCCGCAGGCGATGGCGCCCGCGCGCCAGTCGCGGCGGAAGAGCCAGCGCCACAGGACGTACAGGACCGCGAAGGCGGCCACCCACCACAGGAGGGGGGTGCCGAGGGCCAGCACCTCGCGGGCGCACTTCTCCCCGGCGTCGACGGGACAGCCGTCCTTGCCCGGGGTGGGGGACTCGTAGAAGTACGACACCGGGCGGCCGGCGATGATCCAGCTCCACGGGTTGGACTGGTAGGTGTGCGGCGACGACAGGCCGACGTGGAAGTCGTAGACCTGGTGCTCGTAGTGCCACAGGCTCAGCCACCAGTCGGGGAACAGCCATGACCAGCTGCTGGAGCGGCCGTTGGCGGTGGCCCAGTCGCGGTAGTAGCCGCCGGTGCCGTCGGTGGGCGAGAGGATCCAGCCCGTCCAGGACACCAGGTACGTGACGATCGCCACCGGCACGGTCGCGAGGAAGGCCAGGCCCAGGTCGCGCTTGATCACCGCGGTGTACGGGTGGTGGGCGCCGGCGACCCGGCGCGCGCCGACGTCCCAGAGGACCGTCAGCAGGCCGAACGCGACCAGGAAGTACAGGCCGTTCCACTTGGTGCCGATGGCCAGGCCCAGCATCAGACCGGCCAGCCAGCGGTAGGGACGCCATCCCAGACGCAGGGTCTCGGCGATGTGCGCGTCGGGGCGGACCCGCCCGTCGGCGTCCACCGGCAGCGCGGCGGCGAGTCTCGCGCGCGCCCGGTCCCGGTCGACGACCAGCGCTCCGAACGCCGCCAGCACGAAGAACATCAGCACCCCGTCGAGCAGCGAGGTGCGCGCCATCACGAACGCCAGCCCGTCGACCGCCATCAGCGTGCCCGCGAGGCAGCCGAGGAAGGTCGAGCGGAAGATGCGGCGGCCGATGCGGCACAGCATCAGCACGGCGAGCGTGCCGAGCAGCGCCGTCATGAAGCGCCAGCCGAACGGGTTGAACCCGAACATCAGCTCGCCGAGCCCGATGACGTACTTGCCCACCGGGGGATGCACCACGTACGACGCGTCGGTGGGGATGTGCACCTGGTCGCCGAGCCGCAGGACGAGGTCGTTGGCGTTCTTGTCCCAGTCGACCTCGAAGCCGCGATGGACGAGCGCCCACGCGTCCTTGGCGTAGTACGTCTCGTCGAATATCACCTTCCTCGGGTTGCCGAGGTTCCAGAACCGCAGCACGCCGGCCAGCAGCGTCACCAGCAGCGGACCGCCCCACGACGACCAGCGCGCTAGCCGCTCGGCGAGCGGCTGCGAGATGCCGAGGAACTGCCACATCCGCGGGCCGGGCCGGACGTAGGGCGGCACGAGCTGGTCGCGCACGTCGCCTCTGGGCGCCGCCGTGTAGCCGAATCGGCGCAGCCGCTGCTGCCACGACGGCCGCTGCTCGTGCGGTGCCTGGCCCTGCTGGATGTCCGTGGAGTCCATCGACGACGCTGTACTGGTCACCGCGCCATCGTAGGGAACACGTCTGTGGGAGTCGCGTGGATGCGCCCTGCGAGGATGGAAACGTGACAGGAACCCTTGTTTTGGCAGGCACCCCCATCGGCGACGTCAAGGACGCCCCGCCCCGGCTGGTCGAGGAACTCGCCGGTGCGGACGTGATCGCCGCCGAGGACACCCGGCGGCTCAAGCGCCTCACCCAGGCGCTGGACGTGCAGCCCGCCGGGCGGGTCGTGTCGTACTTCGAGGGCAACGAGTCGGCCCGTACACCCGAGCTGGTCGAGACGCTGCTGGCGGGCTCGCGGGTGCTGCTGGTGACCGACGCGGGGATGCCGTCGGTGTCCGACCCCGGGTACCGGCTGGTCGCGGCCGCGGTCGAGAAGGACATCCGGGTCACCGCCGTGCCCGGTCCCTCCGCCGTGCTCACCGCGCTTGCGCTGTCCGGGCTGCCGGTCGACCGCTTCTGCTTCGAGGGATTCCTGCCGCGCAAGGCGGGGGAGCGGCTGTCGCGCCTGAAGGAGGTCGCCGGGGAGCGGCGCACGCTCGTCTACTTCGAGGCACCGCACCGCCTCGACGACACCCTCGCCGCGATGGCCGAGGTGTTCGGCGGCGAGCGGCGGGCCGCGGTGTGCCGGGAGCTGACGAAGACGTACGAGGAGGTCAAGCGGGGCGGGCTGGCGGAGCTCGCGGCCTGGGCCGCCGAGGGGGTGCGCGGCGAGATCACCGTCGTCGTGGAGGGCGCTCCGCAGAAGGGGCCCGAGGAGCTCGACGCGCAGGAGCTGGTGCGCCGGGTTCGCGTCCGCGAAGAGGCCGGGGAGCGTCGCAAGGAGGCCATCGCGGCGGTCGCGGCGGAGGCCGGACTGCCCAAGCGGGAGGTCTTCGACGCCGTCGTGGCGGCCAAGAACGCGGGGGCGTGAAACGCAGGGTGAGCAGGGCGTATATCGCATGAGCGTGCGCCCCATGCCGGGGTAAAGCGCCCCGGGCCTTACGGCAAGGAACGCCCAAGTCGGCGCCAACACTGGACAGATTGCGTGCGTTCACTCCTGCGGAGGAGTCCACTGGGTTGTGGGGCGTGAGCCGTCCCACCCAGCGGACCACAGGAGCTGGCATGAGTGAGAGCGCACAGCAGACCACGGGCCTTCGCAGCGCCGCGACCGCCGTCGTCCACGAGTCGTATTCGTTCGCCTGCATGCGCTGCGGGCATGGCTGGGAGCAGTCGTACGAGATAGAGCACCACGTCGACGGCGACGGCCGTGAGTTCGTGATGTACGTGGCGAACGGCCAGGTCGTACCGTCCCCGCTCAGCAGTCCCACGTGTCACAACTGCGACGGGCACATCGTGCGGATCATGCGTCCCGGGCAGGTGTCCTCCGTACAGAACTCCCTGCACCGTCCCGCCCCCGTCCCCGCTCCGTCGAAGCCGCGGTCCGACGCGGAGACGGAGCCGGCGCCCGCCGAACCGCACCACCACTGGCACCTGTCCGATCTGCTGCACGTCTTCCACCGCAAGGCGAGCTGAGCCGAGCGCCCGGCCGGCGGGGCATGCCCCTTTCGTAGGATCGGGGCATGCCTTCGAACGCCGCCGACAAGAACGCCGCCCCGCCGCTCCCGGAGCCGCTGCGGGTACCGGTCGCCGACTCGCACACCCACCTCGACATGCAGTCCGGCACCGTGCGGGAGGGCCTGGACAAGGCGGCGTCGGTGGGGGTCACGACGGTCGTGCAGGTGGGCTGCGACGTACGCGGCTCGCAGTGGGCGGCCGAGACCGCGGCGCAGTACGACGCCGTGCACGCGACCGTCGCGCTGCACCCCAACGAGGCGCCGCGCATCGTGCACGGCGACCCCGACGGCTGGTCGCGCCAGGGGGCGCGTGAGCCGGGTGGCGCGCAGGCGCTCGAAGAGGCGCTCGCGGAGATCGACCGCCTCGCCGCACTCCCGCAGGTGAAGGGCGTCGGCGAGACCGGCCTCGACTACTTCCGCACCGGGCCCGAGGGCAAGGAGGCGCAGGAGGCGTCGTTCCGCGCCCACATCGAGATCGCCAAGCGGCACGGCAAGGCCCTGGTCATCCACGACCGCGACGCCCACGCGGACGTGCTGCGGGTGCTGAAGGAGGAGGGCGCGCCCGAGCGGACCGTCTTCCACTGCTACTCCGGCGACGCGGAGATGGCGCAGGTGTGCGCCCGCGCCGGGTACTTCATGTCCTTCGCCGGCAACGTCACCTTCAAGAACGCCCAGAATCTGCGGGACGCGGTGGCGATCGCCCCGCTGGAGCTGCTCCTGGTGGAGACCGACGCGCCCTTCCTCACGCCGGTGCCGTACCGCGGACGGCCCAACGCGCCGTATCTCATTCCGATCACGGTGCGCGCCCTGGCGGCCGTACGGGGCATCGACGAGGACACGCTGGCGACGGCCCTCGGGACGAACACGGCACATGCCTTCGGCTACTGAACGATCACCGCGCGGTAACGCTCGCACAGGTCCACGTCCGGGCGACGGCCACGTTGCGTAGTCGCGTCGCTTTGGAGAGTGACGGCCCCTCCGCTAGGTTCTGGTGGCCCGAAACGGACCCCTCCGGTGGAGCGTGTCGTCGTGAGCAACGCGCAGTTCGAGACGTACGGCCCGAGCCCGGCCTTTGAGCCCTCGGGGTACGCCGGCTTCGACCCGTACAGCGCACAGACGCTGGCGTACGGAGTGCCGGCACCCTACGAGACGCGTACGGAGAGTTACGGAACCGGGTTCGACCGGTCGGCGCCGCATCCGCCGTACACGGCGTACGAGGACACCTACCGGCCCGCGTACGAGATCGCCGAAGAGGCGCATGAGCCCGTCGCGCGCCCCAGGAGCGGCCGGCGGGCCGCGCACCGGCGCCGGGCGCGGGCCGCCGAGCGGAGCGACGGGACCATGCGCAAGCTGGTCCCGCAGGCGCTGGTCGTGGCGTTCCTCGCGGGCGGCACCAGCGCCTTCGTGGCCAAGGACAAGGCGGTCGAGCTGAGCGTCGACGGCGGCAAGCCGCGCACGCTGCACACCTTCGCGGACGACGTCACCGAACTGCTGGCCGAGGAGGGCGTCGGTGTGGGGGCGCACGACCTGGTCGCACCCGCTTCCGACGGGGGGCTCGCCCACGGCGACGAGGTCGCCGTGCACTACGGGCGCCCCGTGCGGCTCACCCTCGACGGCCAGAAGCGCGAGGTCTGGACGACGGCCCGCACGGTGGAGGCGGCGCTCACCCAGCTCGGAGTGCGCGCGGAGGGCGCGTATCTGTCGACGTCGCGCTCCCGGCGCATCGGGCGGGAGGGCCTCGCGCTGGATGTGCGCACCGAGCGGGCGGTGACCGTCATGGCGGACGGCCGGGCCCGCACGATCCGGACGAACGCGGCGAGCGTGAGCGAGGTGGTGGAGCAGGCCGGGATCACCCTGCGCGGGCAGGACACCACCTCCGTCCCCCTGGAGAGCTTCCCGCGCGACGGGCAGACGGTCACCGTGCTGCGGATCACCGGGCGCAAGGAGATCCGCGACGAGGCGATCCCGTTCGCGGTGGAGCGCGTCGACGACCCGTCGGTCTTCAAGGGCACGGAGGTCGTCGAGCGGGCCGGGCGGGCGGGGCTGCGGCGGATGACGTACTCGCTGCGCACGGTCAACGGCGTACGGCAGAAGCCGCGTCGGATCAGGACCGAGGTGGTGCGCGAACCGCAGACGCAGGTGGTGAAGGTGGGCACGAAGCCGCTGCCGACGTCCGTCGGCGGCGCCGGCCGGCTGAACTGGGACGGGCTCGCGGCGTGCGAGTCCGGGGGACAGGCCGACGCCGTGGACTCGTCGGGGACGTACGGCGGGCTGTACCAGTTCGACACCCACACCTGGCGCGACCTCGGCGGGAAGGGCAGGCCGCAGGACGCCTCCGCGGAGGAACAGACGATGCGGGCGAAGAAGCTGTACGTGCGGCAGGGCACCAGCCCCTGGCCGCACTGCGGGGCGCGGCTGCACAGGTGAGCGGCGGCGGGCCGGGCCGGCGGCGCCCCGTACCCTTGTCGGGTGAGCAGTCCCACCCCCGACGCCCTCCTGGGCCCCGCCGACGTCCGTGAGCTGGCGAGCGCCCTCGGCGTACGCCCCACCAAGCAGCGCGGCCAGAACTTCGTGATCGACGCGAACACGGTCCGCCGTATCGTCCGCACCGCCGAGGTGCGGCCCGACGACGTGGTCGTCGAGGTCGGCCCGGGTCTCGGCTCCCTCACCCTGGCGCTGCTGGAGGTCGCCGACCGCGTCACCGCCGTCGAGATCGACGACGTCCTGGCCGGCGCGCTCCCCGCGACCGTCGCGGCCCGGATGCCCGAGCGCGCCGAGCGGTTCGCGCTGGTGCACTCCGACGCGATGCAGGTCGACGAGCTGCCCGGGCCGCCGCCCACCGCACTGGTCGCCAACCTCCCCTACAACGTGGCCGTGCCGGTGCTGCTGCACATGCTCGCCACCTTCCCGAGCATCGAACGCACCCTCGTCATGGTGCAGTCCGAGGTCGCCGACCGCCTCGCGGCCGCGCCCGGCTCGAAGGTGTACGGCGTGCCCTCGGTCAAGGCGAACTGGTACGCCGCGGTCAAGCGGGCCGGCGCCATCGGCCGCAACGTCTTCTGGCCCGCGCCGAACGTGGACAGCGGGCTGGTGGCGCTGACCCGGCGCACCGAGCCGATCAAGACCACCGCCGCCCGGCGCGAGGTCTTCGCCGTCGTCGACGCCGCCTTCGCGCAGCGCCGCAAGACGCTGCGCGCCGCCCTCGCCGGCTGGGCCGGTTCGGCGGCCGCCGCCGAGGCCGCCCTGGTCGCCGCCGGTGTCTCCCCGCAGGCGCGCGGGGAGTCCCTGACGGTCGAGGAGTTCGCGGCCATCGCCGAGAACAAGCAGGCCACCGCGCCGCCGTCGTCCGCCGCCCAGCACGAGGAGTCCGGCAAGTGAGCGCGAGCGTCGTCGTACGCGTCCCGGCCAAGGTCAACGTCCAGCTCGCGGTGGGCGCCGCGCGCCCGGACGGCTTCCACGACCTGGCCAACGTCTTCCTCGCCGTCGGCCTCTACGACGAGGTCACCGTGACCCCCTCACCGGGCGGGCTCCGCGTCACCTGCGAGGGCTCCGACGCCGACCAGGTCCCGCTGGACCGTACGAACCTCGCCGCCCGCGCGGCCGAGGCGCTCGCCGCGCGGTACGGCATCGCGCCCGACGTGCATCTGCACATCGCCAAGGACATCCCGGTCGCCGGCGGCATGGCGGGCGGCAGCGCGGACGGCGCCGGCGCGCTGCTGGCCTGCGACGCGCTGTGGGGCACCCACGCCTCCCGCGAGGAACTCCTCGACATCTGCGCCGAGTTGGGCAGCGACGTGCCGTTCAGTCTGGTCGGCGGGGCGGCCCTGGGGACCGGGCGGGGCGAGAAGCTGCGCCCGCTCGACGTGGGCGGCACCTTCCACTGGGTGTTCGCGATGGCCGACCGCGGACTGTCGACGCCCGCCGTCTTCCGCGAGTTCGACCGGCTCGGCGAGGGCACCGACATCCCGGAGCCCGTCGCCTCCCGGCCGCTGCTCGACGCCCTCGCCAAGGGCGACCCGGACGCGCTCGCCGCCGCCGTCTCCAACGACCTCCAGCCCGCGGCGCTCTCGCTGTTCCCGGAGCTGGCCGACACCCTCGCCGCGGGTCTCGCGGCGGGCGCGCTGACGGCGCTGGTCTCCGGCTCGGGCCCGACCACGGCGTTCCTCGCCCGGGACGCCGAGTCGGCCGTGAAGGTGGCCGACACCCTGCGTACGTCCGGGACTTGCCGTGCGGTGCGCACCGCGGCCGGGCCCGCGCAGGGCGCCACGGTCGTGCGCGCCGCCGGAGCGTGACGCGGTACCCGCGCGGACGCGTTCTTCGCTCGATCTCCACACGGAAGTACTGCGATCGCGGTACACGCGGGGCTGCTGGGGCGTCTAGGGTCGCTTGAGGGTTCAACTGTCGGGCCGCTGCGCCCGGCCCACCGTCAAGCGCACTTCTGGAAGGGGACACTCCTGTGTCCGAATCCCCCACACCCGACCGGTCGTCTCACCGTAGAAAGCGCTCCCTGTCCCGTCGCGGCATGATCGCCGCGGGCGGGGCCGTGGCCGCCGGAGCCGCGCTCACGCCGATGGTGTTCGCCGCCGGCGACTCCGGCGGGACGGACAACTCCGCCTCCGGATCCGGTGACACCGGCAACTCCCCCTCCGGGTCCGGTGGTTCGGGTACGACGCCGGAGAAGTTCCCGGCCACCCGCACCGAGGCCGCCACCGGCACCGGCCCGGCCACCACCGCCTTCGCCGCCTCCTACGTCGGAGTGCGCTGGTCCGGCGCGAAGGAGGGCGCCGCCATCCGGCTCGCGCACGGCGACTGGCAGAACCTGACCAGCGGCTGCGCGGCCGTCGAGGACGGCGGCACGGCCCTGGTCGCCGCCGGCGAGGCCGAGGTCTACGAGCTGAGGGCGCCGACCGGCATCGACGGCGTGCGCTCACTGGCGATCGACACGACCGGCGGCCCCGACCGCACCGTCCAGGTGCCGAGCGAGCCCACGCGCGTGCGTGGCGTCGGCTACCTCTCGCGCCCCGCCTGGGGCGCCGACGAGTCCAAGCGGTACAAGGACGGCAAGGTCAACTCGCCCGAGGTGTACTACCCGCTCCAGGTCATCACGGTCCACCACACCGCGACGCCGAACGACGACCCCGACCCGGCCGCGACGGTGCGCGCGACGTACGAGTACCACGCGATCACCAACGACTGGGGCGACATCGGCTACCACTTCCTCATCGACGAGGCCGGCACCGTCTACGAGGGCCGCTACTCCGGCGACGACGGCATCCCCGCCTTCAACCCCGACGGCGACCTCGTCACCGCCTTCCACTCCGTCGGCTACAACTCCGGCGCTCTCGGCATCGCCCTGATCGGCAACCTCCAGGAGAGGCCCCCGACGGACGCCGCCAAGGCCTCCCTGATCCGGCTGATCAAGGTGATAGCCGGGTTCAAGGGGCTCGACCCGCAGGCGCGGGTGACGTACACCAACCCCGTCAACGGCACCAAGAAGGACACGAACACGGTCGGCGGCCACCGCGACTACTTCGACACCGAGTGCCCCGGCCAGGTCATGTACGACCTCCTGGCCGAGGTCCGCGCGGCGGCGGCCCGCCGCTGACACCGGGCACGGCGACGCGCCCTGGGAACCCCGGTGGGGTCCCCGGGGCGCACGGCTGTGCGGACGGCGGCGTACGGGGCTGTCGGCGGGCCCGACTACCCTGGAAGGTCGATCGTCCCCCTGGGCAGGAGAGAAATGGCCGTCAACCTGGTCAATGTCGAGAACGTCAGCAAGGTGTACGGCACCCGTGCCCTGCTCGACGGTGTCTCGCTCGGCGTCTCCGAGGGCGACCGCATCGGCGTCGTCGGACGCAACGGCGACGGCAAGACGACCCTGATCCGGATGCTGGCCAAGGTGGAGGAGGCCGACACCGGCCGGGTCACCCACTCCGGCGGACTGCGCATCGGCGTGCTCACCCAGCACGACTCGCTCGACTCCGCCGCGACCGTCCGGCACGAGGTCATCCGGGACATGGCCGACCACGAGTGGGCGGGCAACGCCAAGGTCCGGGACGTGCTCACGGGCCTCTTCGGCGGGCTCGACCTGCCCGGCTTCCCGCAGGGCCTGGACACCGTCATCGGCCCGCTCTCCGGCGGCGAGCGGCGGCGGATCGCGCTCGCCAAGCTGCTCATCGAGGAGCAGGACCTCATCGTCCTCGACGAGCCCACCAACCACCTCGACGTCGAGGGCATCTCCTGGCTCGCCCAGCATCTGCGGGAGCGGCGCTCGGCGCTCGTGTGCGTCACCCACGACCGCTGGTTCCTCGACCAGGTCTGCACCCGCATGTGGGACGTCCAGCGCGGCGACGTCTTCGAGTACGAGGGCGGCTACTCCGACTACGTCTTCGCGCGGGCCGAGCGTGAGCGCATCGCCGCGACCGAGGAGGTCAAGCGGCAGAACCTGGTCCGCAAGGAGCTGGCCTGGCTGCGCCGCGGCGCCCCCGCGCGGACGTCCAAGCCGCGCTTCCGGGTCGAGGCCGCCAACGAGCTCATCAAGGACGTGCCGCCGCCCCGCGACAGCAGCGAGCTGATGAAGTTCGCCTCCTCCCGGCTCGGCAAGACGGTGTTCGACCTGGAGGACGTCACCGTCCAGGCCGGCCCCAAGGTGCTGCTCAAGCATGTGACGTGGCAGCTCGGCCCCGGTGACCGCATCGGTCTGGTCGGCGTCAACGGCGCGGGCAAGACCTCGCTCCTGCGCGCCATGGCCGAGGCCGCGCGGACCGAGGGGGAGACCCAGCCGGCCGGCGGGCGGATCGCGGTCGGCAGGACCGTCAAACTCGCCTACCTGTCCCAGGAAGTCGCCGAGCTGAACCCGAACTGGCGGGTGCTGGAGGCCGTTCAGCAGGTGCGTGAGCGCGTCGACCTGGGCAAGGGCCGGGAGATGACCGCCGGTCAGCTGTGCGAGACGTTCGGCTTCAACAAGGACAAGCAGTGGACGCCGGTCGGCGACCTGTCCGGCGGTGAGCGCCGCCGGCTGCAGCTGCTGCGCCTGCTCATGGACGAGCCCAACGTCCTCTTCCTGGACGAGCCCACCAACGACCTCGACATCGAGACCCTCACCCAGCTGGAGGACGTCCTCGACGGCTGGCCGGGCTCGATGATCGTCATCTCCCACGACCGGTTCTTCGTCGAGCGCACCACGGACCAGGTGTTCGCCCTGCTCGGCGACGCCACGCTGCGGATGCTGCCGCGCGGTATCGACGAGTACCTGGAGCGCCGGCACCGCATGGAGGCGCAGGTCGCCGCCGCTGCCGCGACTCCGGCCGCGGAGAAGGCCGTACCGGAGAAGAGCGCGGCCGACGCGCGTGCCGCCAAGAAGGAGTTGCAGAAGATCGAGCGGCAGCTCGACAAGCTCTCCGAGCGGGAGACCAAGCTGCACGCGCAGATCGCCGAGCACGCGACGGACTTCGGGAAGGTCGCCGAACTCGACGCGGAGTTGCGGGACTTGGCGGGTCAGCGGGACGAGCTGGAGATGCGCTGGCTGGAACTCGCCGAGGACGCGTAGCGCTTCGCGGGGCGGCCGTGACCACGGAAGTGCCGGGCTCCTGTGGGGTGTCGGGTGCGGTGGTGTCGGGGCTGGTCGCGCAGTTCCCCGCGCCCCTTCAGGGCGCCTGCGGCGCCACTTCCACGGCCTCCTCAGGGCGTCGGCGGTGTCTCTTCACGGCGTTCGCGCGTGGGCTGTGAAGGGGGCGTGAAGGCGCATAACGAGGGCATCACGGGGCGGTTCTCCCTTGGGAACAGGGGGTGATGGGGGCCGGTGCGCTGTCGGTGGCGGGTGATAGAAAGGGCCGCCTGAGAACAGTCTGAGAAATGCTGGTGTGGCGGAAACGCGACGGCACAGAACGTGGCACCACACCGGTCTCAAGGGGGAACCGCTCATGAGCCAGCCGCCCAACCAGCCGCCGCAGGGCGGTTTCGGCGCACCACAGGATCCGCGGCAGGGCGGCTTCGGAGCGCCGCAGCCCGGTCAGCAGGGCGCGCCGCAGACCCCGCCCCCGCCGCAGGGCGCCCCCCAGACACCCCCGCCGCCGCAGGGCCCGCCGCAGACGCCGCCGCCCCCGCAGACCCCGCCGTCCGGCGCCCCGCAGCCCGGCTACGGCTACCCGCAGCAGCCGGGCCAGCCCGCCCAGCCGGGCCCGTACCAGTCCGGCCCGTATGCCCAGCCGCAGCAGCAGCCGTACGGCTATCCGCAGCAGCCCGGCCCCTACGGCCAGCAGCCCGCCCCCGGTTACGGCTATCCGCAGCAGCCGCAGTACCCCGGCGCCCCCGGCACCCCGCCCGGCGGCTCGCGCAATCCCTTCAAGGGCAAGCCCGCCGTGGCCATCGGTGCCGCGGTCGCCGTCCTGCTCGTCATCGGCGGCACCGTGTTCGCGGTGACCCGCGGCGACGACAAGAAGGACGAGCCGGTCGCCCAGCAGAGCGACGACCCCAAGGGCTCCGCGTCGCCGTCGGACTCCGGTGACGGCGGCAGCACGGGCGGCGAGGACCCGGAGAACCTCAACGCGGGCCGCCAGGCCGGCGAGGCGAAGGTGCTCTGGTACAAGCCGGCGCCCGACGCGCCCAAGTCCGGCGCCGACGCCCCCGGCATGTGGATCACCGACAAGACCGCGGTGAAGGCGGCGTACAAGCAGCTCTTCGGCTTCAAGGTCGCCGACGGCGCCGACGCCTGGGACCCGATCACGTTCCCGGAGAAGATCTGCGCGGTCACCCCGCAGAAGTCCGACAGCGACAAGATCGTCGTCGCGTACATGAGCGGCAGCAGCGACCGCGCCAAGTGCAACCAGCTGCAGCAGGTCGACCTGAACACCGGCGACAAGGGCTGGAAGGGCGACGTCGCCGACGGCCAGCTCTTCGACAGCACCCTCGACGTCGAACTGTCCATCACCGGCAAGACGTTGCTGGTGGGCCGCTCGCAGTCCGGCACGGCGTACGACATCGACAGCGGCAAGAAGATGTGGGACAAGACGCGGTTCGGGGACAAGTGCTTCCCCGACGCGTTCGCGGGCGGCGAGAAGATCATCGCCGTCGCGTCCTGCGCCGCCTCCAGCAGCGACGAGCACGACGAGGTGCAGCAGCTCGACCCGGCGACCGGCAAGGCGAAGTGGACCATGCGCTTCGACAAGGGCTGGCGCGTCTCACGCGTCTTCTCCCTCGACCCGCTGGTCATCTACGGCACCAACGAGGACAAGAAGGCGTGGAACATCTCCACCTTCGACTCCGCCGGCAAGATCCGCTCGCAGGTCGACGCCGACCTCGAGATCGGTGCCGAGTGCGGCTGGGCCATCCTCCAGCGTGACCTTCAGGGCTGCTCCGGCGTGGTCGCCGACGCCAACACGCTGTACATGCCCACCAAGGCGACCGCCAGCGCCAACGAGATCGTCGCCATCGACCTCGGCAACGGCAAGGAGAAGTGGCGGGTGAAGTCCCCCGCCGACGACTCGATGCTGCCGATCAAGGTCGAGGACGGCAAGCTCATCGCCTACGTGCAGGCGTCCTACGACGCGGGCGGCCAGGTCGTGGCGATCCCGGTCTCCGGGAGCAGCCACCAGCCGGCGAAGGTGCTCCAGAACCCGGCGAGCGCCGCGGACATCGAGAACGGCTTCTTCTCCAAGGCCTACGACTGGGCCGACGGCCGCTTCTACCTCTCCAGCACCCGGCTGAGCGGGCAGGACGAAGCCAAGGAGAAGCTGATGCTCGCCTTCGGCGAGTGAGACGCGCGCCGCTCGCGCCCCTCGCACCCGACCTCGTGTCCGTCGTCCCCCTCCCCTGAGGTACCCACGCCATGACCCAGCCGCCGCCTCCGCCGCCCAACCAGCCCCCGCAGGGCGGGTTCGGCCCGCCGCAGGACCAGCCGCCCCAGCAGCCGGGCGGCGGCTTCGGCGCACCCCAGACGCCGCCGCAGCAGCCCCAACAGCCGCCCGCGCAGCCTCCGCAGCCGCCCGGTCAGCCCGCGTACGGCTATCCGCAGGCGCCCCAGGCCCCGCAGGGAGCCCCCCAGACCCCGCCCGGCTACGGCTACCCCACCCCGCCGGCCGGGTACGGCCAGCCGCAGAACCCTTACGGCCAGCCCCAGAACCCCTACACCCAGCCGCCCGGCTACGGCTATCCGCAGCAGACCGTGCCGATGCACCCCCAGCCCGGACAGCCCGCCGGCGGTGGCCGGTCCAGCTCGCAGCTGGCCGTCGTCATCGCGGCCGCGGTCGTGGTGATCGCCCTGATCATCGGCGGCGTCTGGTACGCGAAGGCCGGTGACAAGGGCGGCAAGGACGACACCGCCAGTTCCAGCGGCGGCACCGGCGGCGGGGGCGACGACTCGGGCGGCGGCTTCGACGCCCCCGACGGGTCGGAGAAGGTGCCCTCGAACACCGCCTCCTCGGTCCTCTTCCAGGTCCCGGCGCCCGATGTCGACGACGACACCAGCATCGTCGTGTCCGGCTCCTGGCTGACCGACAAGGCGTACGTCAAGAGCGGTGTCGCGGAGATTGTCGGCTACGACCCCGACAAGGGCTCCAAGCTGTGGTCCGTCAAGCTGCCCGGCCCGGTCTGCCAGGCCGCCAGGCACATCAGCGAGGACGGGGTGACGGCGGTCGCCTTCGAGCCCGCCATGCCGACCAAGGACAAGCCCTCGCACGGCTGCACCCAGGTCGCCGCGATCGACCTCGACGCGGGCAAGAAGCTCTGGACGAAGACCGCCCAGAACGAGGACGGGCTGATCCGCTACGACAACATCACCCTCAGCGGTGGCACGGTCGCGGCCGGCGGCACCAGCGGCGGCGCCGCCTTCGACCTGAAGACCGGCAAGTCGCTGTGGGTCCCGAAGGCCGACGACAGCTGCTACGACCTCGGGTACGCGGGCGGCCCGAAGATGGTCGCGGTCCGCAAGTGCGGTTCCTACGACCAGCCCCAGCTGCACATCCAGACCATCGACCCGAAGACCGGGAAGGTGATCTCCGAGTACGAGATGGCCGAGGGCGTCGAGTACGCCAGCGTCATCTCCACCGACCCGCTGGTCGTGGCGGCCGAGGCCGGCCAGTCCGAGGACGCCATCGGCATCACGGATGCCTTCTCCATCGACAACAGGACCGGCAAGCTGCGCATCCGCATCTCCGTGCCGGGCGACCAGTACGCGGCCCGCTGCTCCGGCGTCACCACGATCGAGGCCTGCACGGGCGTCGTGGTGGGCAACGACCGGCTGTATGTGGAGACCGAACAGCACGACGGCGGCGGCGAGTACGGCCAGACCAACGAGATCGTCGCCTTCGACCTGGCCACCGGCAAGCAGACCGGCCAGCGCGCGGACGCGGGCGACCGGTACACGATCACACCGCTGCGCATGGACGGCGGCAACGTGATCGCGTACAAGCGTCCCCCCTACGACAAGGGCGGGCAGATCGTCAGCATCGACGGCGGCAGCTTCGAGGAGACCAAGCTGCTGGAGAACCCGTCCACCAGGGCGGTGCGGGACGTGGAGACGCGGATGTCGCCGGAGTACTCCGAGATCCTCTACGCGCAGGGCCATCTGTACATGTCCGCCAAGTTCGCCAGTGAGCTGGGCAGTTCGGACACCCGCAAGTCCCATGTGATCGCGTTCGGCGCGAGCGGCTGACGCGGCCGCGCCCGGTCGTCGAGACGGCTCCGTCCCTGCTCGGGGGCGGGGCCGTTCGCGTACCGCCTCATCGCCCTCGAATGCGCGGAAAGCCAGAAAATCCGCCGTTCCGGGGCACTTCTCGCCGGTAGGGGGAGCGCAACGTCGAACAAGCGTGTAGCTTCCGGGGGCATGAAGGGCGGGGGAGCCGGGAGGGGGCTTCTGTCCGCGCAGACCAGTGGGCACCCGTAGTGGGGCATCCGGACTGGCGCAGGCGGTCCTGGGTATTGATGGGGATCCACTGGGGGGACTGGGGGGTTGCTCGATGGGAGTTCGGCTCATGGTGGTCGACGACCACCGATTGCTCGCCGAGGCGCTGGCCTCGGCACTGAAGTTGAGGGGGCACCGGGTGCTGGCCGCGGCGGCGCCTGCCGCGGGGGCGGCGGAACTGGTGATCACGCGGGCGCCCGAGGTGTGCCTGCTGGGGACGGCGACGCCCGCGGAGCCGGGGATGTTCGACCCGGTGGCGAAGATCAAGCGGGAACGCCCGCAGGTGGCGGTGCTGGTGCTCGGCCCGGTGCCGAGTCCGCGGGGCATAGCGGCGGCGTTCGCGGCCGGGGCGTCCGGCTACGTCCGGCACGACGAGCGCATAGAGGGCGTCGAGCGGGCGATCATGAAGGCACGGGCGGGCGAGGCCGCGGTGGCACCGCAACTGCTCCAGGGCGCGTTCAGTGAACTGCTCAACCCCGCCGCGCAACCGGACGACGAGGGCCAGCGCCTGCTCCAGATGCTCACACCGCGCGAGGTCGAGGTCCTGGTCCGGGTGGCCGACGGTGAGGACACCCGCCTGATCGCCGCCGGCATGGGCATCGCCCCGTCCACGGCCCGCACCCATGTCCAGCGCGTCCTGATGAAACTCGGCGTCGGCTCCCGCCTGGAGGCGGCGGCCCTGGCGGCGCGTACGGGGTTGCTGGACCGGGCGGGTCCGGTGACGCAGGCGGAGACTCGGGGGGAGTAGGCAACGCCGGTCCGCATGTCTTCGGCCCGTCCGGCGTTCGGGGGCGAGCCGGTCGGCACCTTTCAGCCTGTCCGGCGTTTGAGCACGAGGCCCGTTCAGGGCCGAAGCGGGGGTCCGGGGGCGGCAGCCCCCGGGGGGACGGGAAGGCAGGGGCGGCGGGGGCGAGAAAGGAATGGCCCGCCCCCACCCACCGTCAGCCCTTCGGCGCCGCCCCGGCCTCCTCCTCCGCCTCGACATCCGGCGGTGGCGGAGCCGTCGGCCGCAACTTCAGCCAGACCAGGAAGAAGATGCCCAGCAGCAGCATCCCCAGCCCGGTCCACAGGTTGATGTTGACGCCCTCGGCCTTGTCGATGGCGGCGTCGTCATCGGTGAGCCCGGCGATCGTGACGATCACGCCGTAGATCACGAAGAGCCCGCCGATGATGCGCCGGATGTCGAACAGCCGCGCGGCCGTCGTCGACTGCCCCTGGAGTTCGCTGACCTCGCGCTGGACGTCCTGCTCGGAGAATCCGGAGGACCTGGGGTGTTCGGAGTGATGGTCGGTCATGGTCTGTCAGTCCTCCGTCGTCAGAACGAGAACGAGAACGGGATGTAGCAGGCGGCCGCCAGCACCACCGCGCCCCAGCCCAGCAACGCCGGCTTGCGGTACCACGCGTCGTCGCCCTCGGCCGGCGGCTCGGCCATCCCCGGGGAGCGGGTGCCGTAGACCAGGCCCTGGAGTTCCTCCGTCGGCTTGGGAGCGGTGAACAGGGAGACGGCGATCATGACGACCGCGCCGGCCACGAATCCCGCGATCGCGGAGACGAAGTTGGCGCCCTGGTCGGTGGGGATGGAGATGATGTCCAGTTTGTAGAAGACGAAGTAGTTCACCATCGCCGCCGTCGTGCCGGCGAGCAGACCCCAGAAGCCCGACTTCATCGACGCCCGCTTCCAGAACATGCCGACGATGAAGACCACGAACATCGGCACGTTGAAGAAGGAGAACAGCGTCTGGAGGTAGCTCATGATGTTCGAGAACGACGAGGCCAGGAACGCCGTGCCGATCGAGGCCATGACACCGACGGCCGTGATCAGCCGTCCGAAGCGGACATAGTAGGAGTCCTCGCGGTCCTTGACCACGTACTTCGCCCAGATGTCCGTGGTGAACACCGTGTTGAAGGACGACACGTTCGCCGCCATGCCGGCCATGAACGCGGCCAGCAGACCGGTCACCGCGATGCCCAGCACGCCGTTGGGCAGCAGCCCCTCCATCAGATAGGGGATGGCGTCGTTGTACTGGTAGCCCGACTCCTCCGTGCCGAAGCCGGGGACCAGGGCCGCGGCCGCCAGGCCCGGGATCATCACCAGGAACACGATGAAGATCTTCGGGAACGCCGCGATCAGCGGCGTGCGCTGGGCGGCCGAGAGGTTCTTCGCGGACAGCGCCCGCTGGACCTCGGCGAAGTTCGTCGTCCAGTAGCCGAAGGAGAGCACGAAGCCGAGGCCGAGGACGATGGTCAGCCAGTTCGCGCCCAGCGGGTTCGCCTCGCCGATGCCGGTGCCGCCCCACGCGGTGACGAAGTCGTCGCCGTGGGTCTGGGTCAGCTTGTCGCTCAGGCCGTCCCAGCCGCCGACCTTCTTCAGCGCCAGCACGGTGATCGGGATCAGCGCGGCCAGGATCACGAAGAACTGCAGGACCTCGTTGTAGATCGCGGAGGACAGCCCGCCGAGGGTGATGTACGCGAGCACGAAGAAGCCGGCGACCACGATGGCCACCCACTGCGGCCAGCCCAGCAGGGCCTCGACCACGATCGCCAGGGCGTACAGGTTGACGCCGGCGATCAGGATCGCCGCGAAGGCGAACAGGATCGAACTGAGCAGGTGTGCCCATTTGTCGAAGCGCAGGAGCAGGAACTCGGGGACCGAGCGGACCTTGCTGCCGTAGTAGAAGGGCATCATCACCAGGCCGAGGAACACCATGGCCGGGATGGCGCCGATCCAGTACCAGTGGACGGTGTAGGCGCCGTACTGGGCACTGTTGGCGGCCATGCCGAGGATCTCGGTGGCGGCCAGGTTGGCGGAGATGAAGGCCAGGCCGGTGACCCAGGCAGGCAGGGAGCGCCCGGAGAGGAAGAAGTCGAGGGTGGTCTTCACCGAGCGGCGGGCCGCGAAGCCGATGCCCAGCACCACCACGAAGTAGATGCCGAGCAGCGTGTAGTCGAGCCAGTTCGTCGGGAGCCGCAACTCGGCCGCGAGGTAGGTGGGGGTGGTGGGGGAAATTGTGGGGGTTTGCATGCGTACTCGCTTCGTCTCGCGAATCGATACAGAGCGGAACCTACGCCCCTGCGTTCAGTAATTGAACACGTCCGGTGATGCTCTTTGTTTGATTGTGATGTTGACGCGGGTGGTGAGTTGTGTTTCGCTGTGTTTAGTTCTGTTTGATGGAGACTCGGAAGAACCCTGAGCGGCTCGAAATGGAGTCCGGCGTGAAGAAGACCTCGACCCGACTGGCCGACGGTCGTGAGCTCATCTACTACGACCTGCGCGACGACACCGTGCGGGACGCGGTCGACCGCCGCCCTCTGGAGCGGACCGTCACGTCGTCCGAGATCCGTCACGACGTGCTGCTGGGCGACGCGGTCGCCATCGCCTCGCACCGGCAGGGGCGGACGTACCACCCGCCGGCCGACCAGTGCCCGCTGTGCCCCTCCGAGGGCGACCGGCTGAGCGAGATCCCCGACTCGTCGTACGACGCCGTGGTCTTCGAGAACCGTTTCCCCTCGCTCGCCGGCGACTCGGGGCGCTGCGAGGTCGTCTGCTTCACCTCCGACCACAACGCGTCCTTCGCCGACCTCTCCGAGGAGCAGGCGCGGCTGGTCCTGGACGCGTGGACGGACCGGACATCGGAGCTGTCCTCCCTCCCCTCCGTCCAGCAGGTGTTCTGCTTCGAGAACCGCGGCGCCGAGATCGGTGTCACCCTGGGGCACCCGCACGGGCAGATCTACGCCTACCCCTTCACCACGCCGCGCACCGCCCTGATGCTGCGCTCTCTCGCCGCGCACAAGGACGCCACCGGCGGGGAAAACCTGTTCGACGCCGTCCTGGAGCGTGAACTCGCCGACGAGCGGGTCGTCCTGGAGGGTGAACACTGGGCGGCCTTCGTGCCGTACGCCGCCCACTGGCCGTACGAGGTCCACCTGTACCCCAAGCGCCGTGTGCCCGATCTGCTCGCCCTCGGTGAGGACGCCCGCTCAGAGTTCCCCAAGGTTTATCTGGAACTCTTGAGGCGCTTCGACCGGATCTTCGGTGAGGGTGAGTCCTCGACGCCGTACATCGCCGCCTGGCATCAGGCGCCGTTCGGCACGCTGGAGGACTTCGAGGGCGTCGTGCGGGACGATTTCGCGCTTCACCTCGAGCTTTTCACCATCCGCCGCACTTCCGGCAAGCTGAAGTTCCTCGCGGGTTCCGAGTCCGGCATGAACGTGTTCATCAACGACGTGCCGCCGGAGCGCGCGGCCGAGCGACTGCGAGAGGTAGCGAGTAGATGAGTGGGAAGTTTCTGGTCACCGGCGGAGCCGGCTACGTCGGCAGCGTGGTCGCGCAGCACCTGATCGAGGCGGGTGACGAGGTCGTCGTGCTCGACAACCTCACCACCGGCTTCCGCGAGGGTGTGCCGTCCGGGGCGTCCTTCATCGAGGGCGACATCCGTGACGCCGCCAAGTGGCTGGACTCCTCCTTCGACGCGGTGCTGCACTTCGCCGCGTTCTCGCAGGTCGGCGAGTCGGTCGTGAAGCCCGAGAAGTACTGGGACAACAACGTCGGCGGCACCATGGCGCTGCTCGGTGCCATGCGTGAGGCGGGCGTGCGCAAGCTCGTCTTCTCCTCCACGGCGGCCACCTACGGCGAGCCGGCCGAGGTACCGATCGTCGAGTCCGCCCCGACGCAGCCCACCAACCCCTACGGCGCCTCCAAGCTCGCCGTCGACCACATGATCACCGGAGAGGCGGCGGCCCACGGCCTCGGTGCCGTGTCGCTGAGGTACTTCAACGTCGCCGGCGCCTACGGCGAGTACGGCGAGCGCCACGACCCCGAGTCGCACCTGATCCCGCTCGTCCTCCAGGTCGCCCAGGGCCGGCGTGAGGCGATCTCCGTCTTCGGCGACGACTACCCGACGCCGGACGGCACCTGCGTGCGCGACTACATCCACGTCGCCGACCTGGCCGACGCCCACCTGCTGGCGCTGAAGGCGGCCAAGCCGGGCGAGCACCTCATCTGCAACCTCGGCAACGGCAACGGCTTCTCCGTCCGCCAGGTCATCGAGACCGTCCGCCAGGTCACCGGACACCCGATCCCCGAGGTCACGGCCCCGCGCAGGGGCGGCGACCCGGCGGTCCTGGTCGCCTCCGCCGACGCCGCCCGCGAGCGGCTCGGCTGGAACCCGTCCCGCGCGGACCTCGCGGGCATCGTCGCGGACGCGTGGGAGTTCGCGCAGCGACGCGCAGGTTAAGTTCTACGGCCGGTGCCGCCGGCCGCAGGTTCTCAGGCGTGCGGCCGGTCAACTCACCGGCCGCTTCGGCCGGTTCGGCCGGTTCAGCAGGGAAGGTCAGGGTCAGGGGATGAACGTCGACACGGCAGCCGCGGTCGCCGAGCGGTTCGAGGAGCTGTACGGGGCCGGGCCGGAGGGGGTGTGGGCCGCGCCGGGCCGGGTCAACCTGATCGGCGAGCACACCGACTACAACGACGGCTTCGTCATGCCGTTCGCGCTGCCGCACACCGCGGTCGCGGCGGTCTCACGGCGCGCCGACGGCGTGCTGCGGCTGCACTCGGAGGACGTCGAGGGCGGCGTCGTCGAAGTGCGCGTCGACGACCTCGAACCCGAGTCGGACCGTGACTGGACGGCGTACCCGTCGGGCGTGGTGTGGGCGCTGCGCCAGGCCGGCCACGCCGTGACCGGCGCCGACATCCACCTGGCCTCCACGGTCCCGGCCGGCGCCGGCCTGTCCTCGTCGGCGGCCCTGGAGGTCGTCGTGGCGCTCGCCCTGAACGACCTGTACGACCTGGGTCAGAAGGGCTGGCAGCTGGCCCGGCTGTGCCAGCGGGCGGAGAACGTGTACGTCGGCGCCCCGGTCGGGATCATGGACCAGACGGCGTCCGCGTGCTGCGAGGCGGGGCACGCCCTGTTCCTCGACACCCGCGACCTGTCCCAGAAGCAGATCCCCTTCGACCTGGCCGCCGAGGGCATGCGGCTGCTGGTCGTCGACACCCGGGTCAAGCACTCGCACAGCGAGGGCGAGTACGGCAAGCGCCGCGCCGGCTGCGAGAAGGGCGCCGCGCTGCTGGGCGTGGACGCGCTGCGCGACATCGCCTACGACGACCTGGCCGCGGCCCTCGACCGGCTCGGGGACGAGGAGGAGGTGCGCCGGCTGGTGTGCCACGTCGTCACCGAGGACCAGCGGGTCGAGCGGGTCGTGGCGCTGCTGGAGTCGGGTGAGACACGGGCGATCGGCCCGGTGCTGACCGAGGGACACGCCTCCCTGCGGGACGACTTCCGCATCTCCTGCCCGGAGCTGGACCTGGTCGTGGACACGGCCCTGGCCAGTGGCGCCCTGGGCGCGCGGATGACGGGCGGCGGCTTCGGCGGCTCGGCGATCGTGCTGGCCGAGGCGGCGGACGTGGAGACCGTCACCAAGGCGGTCGAAGCGGCCTTCGCCGGCGCCGGGTTCACGGCGCCGAGGGTGTTCGAGGCGGTACCGGCGGCGGGGGCGCGGCGCGTGCGCTGACGCTCCGCTGGGTGGGCCGCGTCACGTTGTCGGTCGTGTGCGGCGCCGTGGGGGCTGGTCGCGCAGTTCCCCGCGCCCCTGAGGGCGGCGCCACGCGCCTGCCCGCCCCCGGGGGAGGGGGCGGCGCTGCGGGCCGGCTCGCTCAGAGGTACCCCCACTCGCGGCACATCGGCCGCAGCGCCTCCGGGATGTCGTCCGGCGGCGGTGCCGGGCGGTCCGGCTGGACGCGGCCCGAGCGGATCTTGTCGTTCCAGTCGCCGAAGCCGCCGCCCAGCACGGCGCCCTCCAGGCTGCCGCCGTAGTCGAGCATGCCGGGCTCGTACTCCAGCTCCAGGAAGCGGCAGATGCCGCCGAGCGCTGCGGCGGGGTCGGCGGTGAGGTCCTCGTAGCGCAGGATGTGCCCGCCGACCTCGGCGTACGCCTCCTCCATGGCCTCCATGTACTTCAGTACGCGGGTGGCCGCGTCGCCGGCGGTGCGGTCCGGGACGGCCTCGTGCCAGGACCGGGCCACCGCGGCCGGATGCCGGCGCAGGAAGACGAAGCGGGCGTCGGGCCAGGCCGCGGCGATGCGCCGCCAGGCGAAGGCGTTGCCCGGGGTCTTCTCCACGACGAACGACTTGCCGGCCTTCACCAGCTCCCGGTGCAGGGTGCGGTCCCACAGCAGCGCTTCGAGCTCCTCGTGCCCGAGCCCGAGCGCGCGCATGGACTTCTCGGTCGGGCTGTGCGCCTTGAAGTACACCTCCAGACCGGTCAGATGCAGCTCGTGCGAGGCGTGCAGCCGGGAGTGCGCGCCCAGCATCATGCGCAGCAGCGTCGATCCGGACCGCACCGACGTCAGGATGAACACCGGCCGCTTCAGCAGCCGGTCCACCGCCGGATCCACGGGCCTGCCCGCGGCCTCGGCCGCGGGGCGCTCCGGGCGCGGACCGCGGGGCTTCGGTATGGCGTCGAGGCTGCCCGGCGCCGGCCGGGGGACGGGCACCTTGCGCACCTGGTACCCGGTCGTCGCACCGATCTTCGAGTTCAGCTTCCGCAGCATGCTCATGGGGCGGAGGGTAGGGGAGGTGTCTGAGACGACACTGAGACTCAGCTCTGGTTCAGATGTTTGGTCAGCGTGTACTCCGTGATGCCCGGCGGATAGTCCGGGATCACGCAGACCACCTCGTACCCCTGCTTCCGGTAGAACCCCGGCGCCTGGAAGTCCCAGGTCTCCACGCGTGCCGAGGTGCAGCCCCGTTCGGCACGGGCCACGCTCTCCGCGTGTGCGAGCAACTGCGAACCCAGTCCGGTCCCGCGGGCGCGCTCGTCGACCCAGAGATAGGTGACGTGGAGCCAACTGGTCCAGGTGTGGCCGACGAGACCGCCGGCCAGGGCGCCGGAGTCGTGCAAGGCCCATACCTGGAGCGGAAGTTCACGTTCACCTGGGGTTCCGCGCAGGGCGCGCAGGATCGGGGAGGCCGCGGTGTTGGCGTCCCGCAGCCGGCGGCGGAGCAGATCCAGCCGTGATTTGTCGACTTCTGTCTCCAGACGAAACATGCGGCTCACCATAAACGCGCTGGACAACCAGTTCTGCAAATTACCTTCCGCTCCTGGCCCCCGGCCGTACCCTGATGAACAGCACCGGTGGGGGCCGGTGCTGATCAGGGGGCGAGACAGGTCGGGTTCGACGCCCGAAGTGGGGGGTAGCAGTTCCTGCACGGCGGCGGCCGTGCGCCATCCCCGCTTCGGGCGTCGTGCCCGCGACGGTGTTCGTCTCCCGGTGTCGTCTTCGACGATGGGGTATCCCCTGCTCTTCGAGAGCGTGGGGAAGGGGGTTTCGTGGTTCGCATCCGAGTGCTGGTCGTCGACGACCACCGCATCTTCGCCGAGTCGCTCGCCGCCGCCCTGGCCGCCGAGCCCGACGTCGACGTCTCCGCCGCGGGCAGCGGTCCGGCCGCGCTGCGCAGTCTGGAGCGCGCCGCCGCCGAGGGGCGCCGGTTCGATGTCCTGCTCGTCGACGCCGATCTGGGCGGCAACGTGCCAGGTGTCCGGCCCGCCGTGCCCGTTCAGGAGGTGGGCGAGGACGGGCTCGTGGACGGCATCTCGCTGGTCGCCGGGGTCCGCTCCGCGCAGCCGGCGGTTCGGACCGTCGTCCTCGCCGAGAAGGACGATCCGCGCCGGGCCGCGCTCGCGCTGCAGGCCGGTGCGTCCGGCTGGGTGGCCAAGGACTGCTCGCTGTCCCGGCTGCTCACCGTCATCCGCGGGGTGCTGCGCGACGAGACCCATCTGCCGCCCGCCCTGCTCACCGGGGTGCTGCGGGAGCTGACGGCGGCCCGCAAGCACCGCACCGAGAGCGAGCGGCTGGTCGAGTCGCTGACACCGCGGGAGCGCGAGGTGCTGCGTTGCATGGTGGCGGGCCTGGGGCGCAAGGCCGTCGCCGAGCGCCTGTATCTCTCCCCGCACACCGTCCGCACACACATGCAGAACGTCCTCGGCAAGCTGGGCGTCCACTCGACCCTGGCCGCGGTCGCACTCGCCCGCCGTGCGGGGGTGGGCCCGGTGGACCTGGGCGCGACGGGCCGCATCATCCCGGAGGAAAGCAGCAGCGCCTGACGCACGCAGCCGAACTCCACCCCCAGGGCGCGGGGGCCGTGCCGACAGCCTTGACCGGCACCGCTGAGCCGCACCCCCCAAGGGGCGGGGGCCGTGCCGACGGCCCTGACCGGCACCGCTGAGCCGCACCCCCCAGGGGCGCGGGGAACTGCGCGACCAGCCACGACGGAGCCGCGGACGGCGAACGGTAGGTCGCGGCTCTCGGCTCAGCCGGGAATGTTGTCGAACGGCGCGGTCAACTGGCGCAGCAACCCGGCCAGTTCACCCCGCTGCGCCCGCGAGAGCTCCGCCAGGATCGCCCGCTCCTGGTCCAGCAGCCCGGCAAGCGCCTGATCCGCCCGATCGCGCCCCTCGTCCGTGAGCCGGACGAGGACCCCGCGCCGGTCGCTGGGATCGGGCAGCCGCTCCACCAGGCCCTTCTTGGCCAGGCGGTCGATGCGGTTCGTCATCGTGCCCGAGGTGACCAGGGTCTGGGTCAGCAGCTGTCCCGGGGAGAGCTGATACGGCGTCCCCGCGCGCCGGAGCGCGGTCAGTACGTCGAACTCCCAGGGTTCCAGGCTGTGCTCGGAGAAGGCGAGCCGGCGTGCGCGGTCCAGATGCCGGGCCAGTCTGCTGACGCGGCTGAGCACCTCGAGCGGTTCCACGTCGAGGTCAGGGCGCTCCCGGCGCCACGCTGCGACCAGCCGATCGACCTCGTCCTCCATGACGATCAGTGTAGTGGTTGTGTCGACGTGAAGTCTCTTGACGTCAAGATACCTGTCAGGGCAGGCTGGAGAGCGAGCCGAGACAGGAGGCCCTCATGTCCGCTGCCGCCACCCCCACCTGGGACCCCGCCCAGTATCTGCGTCACGCCGGCCACCGCGCCCGCCCCTTCGCCGACCTGCTGGCCCGCGTCCCGGGCCTGCCCACCGAGCGGCCCCGCATCGCGGACCTCGGCTGCGGACCCGGCAACGTCACCGCCCTGCTCGCCGAACGCTGGCCCACCGCGCACATCACCGGCTACGACAACTCCGCCGAGATGCTCGACAAGGCCCACGTCGAGCACGAGGGCCCCACGGCCGGCGGCGGCCGCCTCGACTTCGCCCCGGCCGACGTACGGACCTTCACGCCCGGGCAGCCGCACGACCTGATCATCAGCAACGCCACGCTCCAGTGGGTGCCCGGGCACGCGGACCGGTTCGCGGACTGGGTGGCCGCCCTGCGTCCCGGCGGCACCTTCGCCTTCCAGGTCCCCGGCAACTTCGCCGCACCCAGCCACCGCCTGATGCGCGACCTCGCGCCCCGCCACGGCCTCGACGACGTCCTGCGCCACGACGACGCCGTGCTCGACCCGCGCGACTACCTGGCCCGGCTGGCCGACCTGGGCTGCGCGGCGGACGTGTGGGAGACGACGTACGTCCACCTCCTGACCGGCGAGGACCCGGTGCTGGACTGGGTCAAGGGGACGGGGCTGCGGCCGGTCCTCACCGCGCTCGCCGACGAACCCGAGCGGCGCGACGCCTTCCTGGACGAGTACCGGGCGGCCCTGCGCACGGCCTATCCCACCGGCGCGCACGGCACGCCCTTCCCGTTCCGCCGGATCTTCGCCGTGGCCCGCAGGGAGGCGTGATGATCACCGCCGTCGACCATGTGCAGCTCGCGGCCCCGCCCGGCTCGGAGGAACGGCTGCGGACGTACTACGTGGACGTCCTCGGCATGACCGAGATCCCCAAGCCCTCCGTGCTCGCCGCGCGCGGCGGCTGCTGGTTCCGGGCGGGCGGCGTGCAGCTGCACCTCGGCATCGAGACCGGCTTCAGACCGGCGAGGAAGGCGCACCCCGGGCTGCGGGTCACCGGGATCGAGCGGTACGGCGACCGGCTGAGGGCGCACGGGGTGCCGGTGGAGTGGGACGACAGCCTGCCCGGGCACCGGCGGTTCTACTCCCGGGACCCGGTGGGCAACCGGCTGGAGTTCCTGGAGGCCCAGGCCGCTGTTTGAGCGGCCCCGCACCGGGTCACCCGCTGGGGGACAGCGAAGTCCAACCTTGCGGGAGTGAGCAACGTGGCGAAGGAAGAGAAGACCCGTGCCATGAAGGAGCAGGCCAAGGGCAAGGCCAAGGAAGCCGTGGGCCGCGTCGTCGGCAACGAGCGCATGACCGCCGAGGGCAAGGCCGACCAGATGAAGGGCGACGCGCGCCAGGCGAAGGAGAAGGGCAAGGACACCTTCAAGCACTGAGCGCGCCGACCGGGCGCCGGCCGGGCGACGGCCGGCGCCGGCGGCGGGGTCAGCTCTTGCGGCGCCCTATCAGATGCGGCTTCGCCTCCAGGCCGTCCAGCCCGTGCCAGGCCAGATTCACCAGATGGGCCGCCACCTCCGCCTTCTTGGGGCGGCGCACGTCCAGCCACCACTGGCCGGTCAGGGCGACCATGCCGACCAGGGCCTGCGCGTACAGGGGGGCCAGCTTGGGGTCGAAGCCGCGGCTCTTGAACTCGCGGCCCAGGATGTCCTCCACCTGGGTGGCGATGTCCGAGATCAGCGAGGCGAAGGACCCCGTCGACTGGGGGATGGGCGAGTCACGGACCAGGATGCGGAAACCGTCCGTGTACTCCTCGATGTAGTCCAGGAGGGCGAAGGCGGCCTGCTCGCACAGCTCCCGTGGGTGGCCCGCCGTCAGGCTGCTCGTCACCATGTCGAGCAGCCGCCGCATCTCCCGGTCCACCACGACCGCGTACAGCCCCTCCTTGCCGCCGAAGTGCTCGTACACCACCGGCTTCGAGACTCCCGCCTTCGCGGCGATCTCCTCCACCGACGTGCCCTCGAACCCCTTCGCGGCGAAGAGGGTGCGACCGATCTCCAGCAGCTGCTGGCGGCGCTCCGCACCGGTCATCCGGGTACGGCGCGTCCGCCGAGGCTTCTCGTTGCTGGGGGTACTGCTGGAGTCGGTCGCCACGGCGTCAATCATGCCGTCTTTACGGGTTCCTTCCGGCGCCGGGCGCTGCCTTCCTCGTCGTTCCGGCGCGAATCGATACGTGAGCGTGACGGCCAGCGCACGTCGTAGGCCCAGCCGAACATCTCGCACCAGCGGATGATCCGGGCCGAGGAGTCGATCTGCCCGCGCTCCACACCGTGCCGGGCCGACGTCGGGTCGGCGTGGTGGAGGTTGTGCCAGGACTCGCCGCACGACAGGACCGCCAGCCACCACACGTTGCCCGAGCGGTCACGCGACTTGAACGGCCGCTTGCCCACCGCGTGGCAGATCGAGTTGATCGACCACGTCACGTGGTGCAGCAGCGCCACCCGGACCAGGGAGCCCCAGAAGAAGCCGGTGAAGGCGCCCCACCAGGACATCGTCACCAGACCGCCGATCATCGCCGGCAGGGCCAGCGACAGCACCGTCCACCAGATGAACTGACGCGAGATCGTGCGGATCGCCCGGTCCTTGATCAGATCCGGCGCGTACTTGTCCTGCGGGGTGCGCTCCTCGTCGAACATCCAGCCGATGTGCGCCCACCACAGGCCCTTCATCAGCGCCGGGACGGTCTCGCCGTACCGCCACGGCGAGTGCGGGTCACCCTCCGCGTCGGAGAACTTGTGGTGCTTGCGGTGGTCGGCGACCCACCGCACCAGCGGGCCCTCCACCGCCATCGAGCCGGCGATCGCGAGCGCGATGCGCAGCGGACGCCTCGCCTTGAAGGAACCGTGGGTGAAGTAGCGGTGGTAGCCGATCGTGACGCCGTGGCAGGCGAAGAAGTAGAAGAAGACCAGCAGACCGAGGTCGAGCCAGCTCACGCCCCAGCCCCAGGCCAGCGGCACCGCTGCGCCGAGCGCCAGGAACGGGACGACGATGAAGAGGAGGAGCGCGAACTGCTCGAGCGACCCCTTCTTCTCGCCGCCGAGCGTGGCAGAGGTCGTCGGGGTGTCGTCGTTCGCCTTCGGGGCGTCTTCGATCACATCGGAGCTCGTGGTCATGGGGCGTCCCCTGTGGGGTCGAGGGTTTTGGCAGGTGCCGGGGTTGCCGGAACCATTCCCGGGTTTCGTTACGAGGGTGCCTACGGTTCCGTAACCTACGGCGACGTAAGTATGGCAGTGCGTTGCCCGGCGGCAAGAGCCCGAGAGTCTGCGCGTCCGCATGGACACCTATCCTGGTGTCGGTCGGACAGCGCGGTCCGCTCTGATTTCTTCCCGGAAGTCAGGAGCCGTATGCGGCACCCGCCGCGCGGCACCTGCGACCGGGTTCCCTCCCGGACGAGCTTCAACACTGCAAGGAGCCGCACCTGTGAGCAGTGCCGACGACCAGACCACGACGACCGGCAGTGAGCTGCGAGCCGACATCCGCCGACTGGGTGACCTCCTGGGCGAGACCCTCGTCCGCCAGGAAGGCCCCGAGCTGCTCGATCTCGTCGAGAAGGTCCGCCGTCTCACCCGCGAGGACGGCGAAGCAGCCGCCGAGCTGCTGAGGGGCACCGAGTTGGACACCGCGGCCAAGCTGGTCCGCGCCTTCTCCACCTACTTCCACCTGGCCAACGTCACCGAGCAGGTCCACCGAGGCCGCGAGCTGCGCGCCCGGCGCGCCGCCGAGGGCGGCCTCCTGGCCCGTACGGCCGACCGGCTGAAGGACGCCGACCCCGAGCACCTGCGCCAGACGATCGAGCACCTCAACGTCCGCCCGGTCTTCACCGCGCACCCCACCGAGGCCGCCCGCCGCTCGGTCCTCAACAAGCTCCGGCGCATCGCCGCCCTTCTGGAGGCCCCCGTCCTCGAAGGGGACCGGCGCCGCCACGACACCCGACTGGCCGAGAACATCGACCTCGTTTGGCAGACCGACGAGCTGCGCGTCGTACGCCCCGAGCCCGCCGACGAGGCCCGCAACGCCATCTACTACCTCGACGAACTGCACGCCGGCGCCGTCGGCGACGTCCTGGAGGACCTGACCGCGGAACTGGAGCGCGTCGGCTACAAGCTGCCCGACGCCACCCGCCCGCTCACCTTCGGCACCTGGATCGGCGGCGACCGCGACGGCAACCCCAACGTCACCCCCCAGGTGACCTGGGACGTCCTCATCCTCCAGCACGAGCACGGCATCAACGACGCCCTGGAGATGATCGACGAGCTGCGCGGCTTCCTGTCGAACTCCATCCGCTACACCGGCGCCACCGAGGAACTCCTGGAGTCCCTCAAGGCCGACCTCGACGCCCTGCCCGAGATCAGCCCCCGCTACAAGCGCCTCAACGCCGAGGAGCCCTACCGGCTCAAGGCCACCTGCGTCCGGCAGAAGCTGGAGAACACCAAGACCCGGCTCGCCAGGAACATCCCGCACGAGGCCGGCCGCGACTACCTCGGCACCGGCGAACTGCTGCAGGACCTGAAGCTGATCCAGAGCTCGCTGCGCGAACACCGCGGCGGACTGTTCGCCGACGGCCGCATGAACCGCACCATCCGCACGCTGTCCGCGTTCGGCCTCCAGCTCGCCACCATGGACGTCCGCGAACACGCCGACGCCCACCACCACGCCCTCGGCCAGCTCTTCGACCGCCTCGGCGAGGAGTCCTGGCGCTACGCCGACATGCCCCGCGAGTACCGCGCCAAGCTGCTCGCCAAGGAACTGCGCTCCCGCCGGCCCCTCGCGCCCACCCCGGCGCCGGTCGACGCGGCCGGCGAGAAGACCCTCGGCGTGTTCGAGACGATCAAGCGGGCCCTGAAGGTCTTCGGACCCGAGGTCGTCGAGTCGTACATCATCTCCATGTGCCAGGGCGCCGACGACGTCTTCGCCGCGACCGTCCTCGCCCGCGAGGCCGGCCTGATCGACCTGCACGCCGGCTGGGCCAAGATCGGCATCGTGCCGCTGCTGGAGACCACCGACGAGCTCAAGGCCGCCGACACCATCCTGGAGGACATGCTCTCCGACCCGTCCTACCGGCGCCTCGTCGCGCTGAGGGGCGACGTCCAGGAGGTCATGCTCGGCTACTCCGACTCCTCCAAGTTCGGCGGCATCACCACCTCGCAGTGGGAGATCCACCGCGCCCAGCGCCGCCTGCGCGACGTCGCCCACCGCTACGGCGTCCGGCTGCGCCTCTTCCACGGCCGCGGCGGCACCGTCGGCCGCGGCGGCGGCCCCTCGCACGACGCGATCCTCGCCCAGCCCTGGGGCACCCTCGAAGGCGAGATCAAGGTCACCGAGCAGGGCGAGGTCATCTCCGACAAGTACCTCGTGCCGTCCCTGGCCAGGGAGAACCTGGAGCTGACCGTCGCGGCCACGCTCCAGGCGTCCGCCCTGCACACCGCGCCCCGCCAGTCCGGCGAGGCACTCGCCCGCTGGGACGCGGCCATGGACGTCGTCAGCGACGCCGCCCACGCCGCGTACCGCAAGCTCGTCGAGGACCCGGACCTGCCGACGTACTTCCTCGCGTCGACGCCGGTGGACCAGCTCGCCGACCTGCACCTGGGCTCGCGGCCCTCCCGCCGCCCCGGCTCGGGAGTCTCCCTCGACGGGCTGCGCGCCATCCCGTGGGTGTTCGGCTGGACCCAGTCGCGGCAGATCGTGCCCGGCTGGTTCGGTGTGGGCTCCGGCCTCAAGGCGCTGCGCGAGGCGGGCCTGGACACCGTGCTCGACGAGATGCACGAGCAGTGGCACTTCTTCCGCAACTTCATCTCCAACGTCGAGATGACCCTCGCGAAGACCGACCTGCGCATCGCCCGCCACTACGTCGACACGCTGGTCCCGGACAACCTGAAGCACGTCTTCGACGACATCGTCACCGAGCACGAACTCACCGTCGCCGAGGTCCTGCGCGTCACCGGGGAGAGCGAACTCCTCGCCGCGCAGCCCGTGCTGAAGCAGACGTTCGCCATCCGCGACGCCTACCTGGACCCGATCTCCTACCTCCAGGTCGCCCTGCTCAAGCGCCAGCGCGAGGCGGCGGCGAGCGACGCCGAACCCGACCCGCTGCTCTCCCGCGCCCTGCTCCTGACCGTCAACGGCGTGGCGGCCGGCCTGCGCAACACCGGCTGACCGCACACACGACAGTGCCCCCGCGCTCGTACGAGCACGGGGGCACCGTTCGTTCACCTGTTCCGCGCGTCAGGCCCTGCGACGCCGGAACACCAGGTAGCCGCCGGCGCCCAGCAGCGCGGCCGCGGCCGCCGACAGCAGGCCCACCGGGGCACCGTTGCCGGTCTCGGCGAGGTCGCCCTCGGCGTCGCCCTGCGTGGACGGCGAGGACGACGGGGCCGCCTCGCCGGCGGACGTGGACGGGGTCGCGGCCGGCTCGGTGGTCTCCTCGCCCGGCGTCTCGGACCCGGGCTCGGAGGCGGACGGCGTGGGCGTGCCGCCGCCCGGCTCCTCGTCCTCGCAGTCCGTCCAGAACACCTTGTGCTTCGCGGCACCCTTCTCGCCGTCGAAGTTCCAGAACAGCTTGTAGTGGCCGTCGGGCAGCGTCATGTCGTCCGTGCGGCCGTGACCGTCGCCGTCCAGCGTGATCGCGCCGGACTCGACGGTCTCGCCCTTGACGGCGGCCGTCGGAGCCCAGGCCTCGATATGCCAGGAGACCTGCTGGACGGAGTCAAAACCGAACGCGTCGAGGTAGAACTCGCACACGTGCGGCTCGTTCTTGCGCAGTTCCTCGCCAGTGGTGGCGTCATGGATCTTCACGGTGCCGTTGTCACCAGGAGCGGTCGCGTGCGCGGCCGGAGCGGACAGCAGCGCTGCCGCGGCGACGGCGGACAGGGCACCGACGCGGTTGAGGGTACGCATGGGGCAGTAGTCCATCTTCGAGAAGGAACGGGAAGATGTGGAGGGGGCGGCTCAGCTTCCTGCCGGGAATGACTCCAGGTCAATCACGAACAGGGAACGAACAGAATTGCCACAAGCAACACACCCCTGACGGCCCCTGAGCGCCGTCAAACCACCACAAAAGCCGCCGTCAGCAAGGCTGTTCCCAACCCCGCCAGCACCCATGCCGACCGCGTCCGCCGCAACCCGCCCGCGACCACCACCGACGCCAGCAGCAATGCCCCACCCAGCGGAACCCACGCATAGAGCACGCCCGCCGGCCCCGACCGCACGACCTCGTCACTGCCCGGCTTGATCACGACCGTGTACGTCTGCCCTTTGCGCACGGCCACGTTCTTCTCGACCACGACCGACGCACGCGCCCGAGAACCCTGCGACACCGGCGTGTACGGCCCGCTGCAGGTGTCCGCACCACACCGCGTCACCTCGATCGTGCCGCTCTCCCGGCCCTTCGTGAGCATCACATGCTGAGCCGTGCCCCACGACGCCCAGACCCCCGCGATCAGGATCAGCACCGCGACCGTACCCATCGCCGCGAGCCGCCCGAACCGCAGCGCCGAGACAGCGCCCTGACTGGAGACAACGGCAGAAGGCATGGCCGCGATCCTTGGCCATGCCCCTGCGCCCGGTCAACCTCGGCCCGGCCGGACAGGCGGACAAGTCAGGAGTTGTACGTGCTTTGCGCCCGCTCCAGCCCTTCGATCACCAGACACTCCACCGCATCCGCCGCACGGTCCACGAAGTAGTCCAGCTCCTTGCGCTCCGCCGACCCGAAATCCTTCAGCACGAAGTCCGCGACCTGCATCCGACCCGGAGGCCGGCCGATCCCGAACCGCACCCGGTGATAGTCCGCACCCATCACCTTCGTCATCGACTTCAGCCCGTTGTGCCCGTTGTCCCCGCCACCGAGCTTCAACCGCAGCGTGCCGTAGTCGATGTCCAACTCGTCATGCACGGCGACGATGTTGCCCACGGGCACCTTGTAGAAATCCCGCAACGCGTTCAACGGCCCGCCGGACAGGTTCATGTACGACATCGGCTTCACCAGGATCACCCGCCGGTTCAGCGGCCCCGGCGGTCCGATCCGCCCCTCGACGACCTGCGCCTGCGCCTTCCCGGCCCGCTTGAACTTCCCCCCGATCCGCTCGGCCAGCAGATCCGCCACCATGAACCCCACGTTGTGCCGGTTCATCGCGTACTCGGGTCCCGGATTACCGAGGCCGGCAACCAGCCACGGCGCACTCGGATCGGTCGTCACGTCCATGTCTCCATTGATACGCGCCAGCCGCTGCCCCCCACGGGAACAGCGGCTGACGAAGCGATGACGGAGGCGAGGATCACACCTCCGCCGGAGCCGGGGATCAGGCCTCGGCGACTTCCTCGCCCTCGGCCTCTTCGCCCTCGGGGGCCTCCTCGGCCTGGGCGGCCAGGACCTGGAGGACGACCGTGTCCTCCTCGACGGCCAGCGTGGTGCCCTTGGGCAGCTTGATGTCCTTGGCGAGGACGGAGGAGCCGGCCTCCAGGCCCTCGACGGACACGGTGAAGGACTCGGGGATGTGCGTGGCCTCGGCCTCGACCGGCAGCGCGTTCAGGACGTGCTCCAGCAGGTTGCCACCGGCGGCCAGTTCGCCCTCGGCGTGCACCGGGACCTCGACCGTGACCTTCTCGCCGCGCTTGACCAGCAGCAGGTCGACGTGCTCCAGGAAGCCCTTGATCGGGTCACGCTGCACGGACTTCGGGATCGCGAGCTCGTTGGTCTTGCCGTCGATGTCCAGGGCGATCAGGACGTTCGGCGTACGCAGCGCGAGCAGCAGGTCGTGGCCCGGCAGGGTCAGGTGCAGCGGGTCCGAGCCGTGGCCGTACAGGACACCGGGGACCTTCGAGTCACGACGGATGCGACGGGCGGCGCCCTTACCGAACTCGGTACGGGTCTCGGCGGAGATCTTGACCTCGGACATGATCACTCCTCGTAGAAAACTGGGGGCGGACGTGGTCACCCGGCCACGAACGGCCTGCTACGAAGAGCGCGTCGATAACGGACCGCCGGATCCCGTGAACGGGAAACGGCCTCCCTCGCCGAGCAACTGAAGCAGTCTACTCGGAAGGGGAGGCCGTTCCCAAAAGGATCTCTGCGGCACGGTCCGCCGCGCGATTCCTACTGCTCGTCGAAGAGGCTCGTCACCGAGCCGTCCTCGAACACCTCACGCACCGCGCTCGCGATGGTCGGCGCGATCGACAGCACCGTCAGCTTGTCCAGATCACGGCTCAGCTCACCCGGCGTCGGCAGGGTGTTGGTGAACACGAACTCGCCCACGCGGGAGTTCTTCAGCCGGTCCGCGGCGGGGCCGGAGAGCACACCGTGCGTGGCTGTCACGATGACGTCCTCGGCGCCGTGCGCGAACAGGGCGTCCGCGGCGGCGCAGATCGTGCCACCGGTGTCGATCATGTCGTCGACCAGGACGCACACCCGGCCCTTGACCTCACCGACGACCTCGTGGACGGTCACCTGGTTCGCCACGTCCTTGTCGCGCCGCTTGTGCACGATGGCCAGCGGGGCGCCCAGGCGGTCGCACCAGCGGTCGGCCACCCGCACGCGGCCGGCGTCCGGGGAGACGACCGTCAGCTTCTCCCGGTCGACCTTGCGGCCCACGTAGTCCGCGAGCAGCGGCAGGGCGAAGAGGTGGTCCACCGGGCCGTCGAAGAAGCCCTGGATCTGGTCGGTGTGCAGATCGACGGTCAGGATGCGGTCCGCACCGGCCGTCTTCATCAGGTCCGCGATCAGACGCGCCGAGATGGGTTCACGCCCACGGTGCTTCTTGTCCTGACGGGCGTAACCGTAGAACGGCACGATGACCGTGATGGAGCGGGCCGACGCACGCTTCAGTGCGTCGATCATGATCAGCTGCTCCATGATCCACTGGTTGATCGGAGCCGTGTGGCTCTGGATCACGAAGCAGTCCGCGCCGCGCGCCGACTCCTGGTAGCGCACGTAGATCTCGCCGTTCGCGAAGTCGAAGGCCTTCGTCGGGACGACCCCGACCTCCAGCTGCTGGGCGACCTCCTCGGCAAGCTCGGGGTGGGCGCGGCCGGAGAAGAACATCAACTTCTTCTCGCCGGTCGTCTTGATCCCGGTCACAGCTGTCTCCTCAGAGGTGTCTCAACTGGGTGTGCACTTATCACGGTACGCCGTGTTTGGCGCACCCGTTTCCGGTCAGTCCTCGCCCTCGACCTGCCGAGACGCCGCCTCCGCGGCCTTCGCGGCCGCACTGCCCGGACGCTTGCGAGCCACCCAACCCTCGATATTCCGCTGCTGACCACGGGCCACGGCCAGCGAACCGGGCGGCACGTCCTTGGTGATCACGGACCCGGCGGCGGTGTACGCACCGTCCCCGATCGTGACAGGAGCCACAAACATGTTGTCCGAACCGGTACGGCAGTGCGAGCCGACCGTGGTGTGGTGTTTGTCCTGTCCGTCATAGTTCACGAACACACTCGCGGCACCGATGTTCGACTGCTCACCGATCGTCGCGTCACCCACGTACGACAGGTGCGGGATCTTCGTCCCCTCGCCGATCGAGGCGTTCTTCGTCTCGACGTAGGTACCGATCTTGCCCTTCGCGCCCAGCCGCGTTCCCGGACGCAGATACGCGAACGGCCCCACACTCGCCTGCGCGCCGACGACGGCGCCGTTGGACACGGTGTTGTCCACCCGCGCCCCGGCCCCGACCCGCGTGTCCTTCAGCCGGCTGTTCGGGCCGACCTCGGCACCCGCGCCCAGATGGGTGGCGCCCTGCAGCTGCGTGCCCGGCTGGACCGTCACGTCCTGCTCGAACGTCACGGTCACATCGACCCACGTCGTCGCGGGATCGATCACGGTCACACCGGAGAGCATCGCGGCCGTCAGCAGCCGGTCGTTGAGGATCCGGCGGGCCTCGGACAACTGCACCCGGTTGTTGATCCCGGCGATCTCACGGTGATCGGCCGCCACCGAGGCACCCACCCGATGACCGGCCTCACGCAGGATGCCGAGCACGTCGGTCAGGTACTCCTCGCCCTGGCTGTTGTCGGTGCGGACCTTGCCCAGCGCGTCCGCGAGCAGCTGCCCGTCGAACGCGAACACACCCGAGTTGATCTCCCGGATCGCCCGCTGCGACTCCGTCGCGTCCTTGTGCTCCACGATCGCGGTCACGGAACCGGAGGCGCCGTCCCGCACGATCCGCCCGTAGCCCGTCGCGTCCGGGACCTCGGCGGTCAGCACCGTCACGGCGTTGCCGTCCGCGGAGTGGGTGGCGGCGAGCGCGGTGAGGGTCTCGCCGGTGAGCAGCGGGGTGTCGCCGCACACGACGACGACCGTGCCGTCGACGGCACCGCCGAGCTCCTCCAGAGCCATACGGACGGCGTGACCGGTGCCGTTCTGCTCGGCCTGCACGGCGGTGCGTACGCCGGGGTCGATCTCGCCGAGATGCGTGGTGACCTGCTCGCGGGCGTGGCCGACCACGACGACGAGATGCTCGGGGTCCAACTCACGTGCGGCGGCGAGCACATGGCCCACGAGGCTGCGTCCGCAGATCTCGTGCAGGACCTTCGGTGTGGCCGACTTCATACGGGTGCCCTCACCCGCTGCGAGAACGACGACGGCTGCCGGGCGAATGGCGCTCACGGTTTGCCCTTCGGATGTGGCGGGGGTGGGGTGACATCCGCAGGATACCGGGGCGTTTCATGGGGGATATGAGAGCGGGCCCTGACTGCGCTGTCAGCAGTCAGGGCCCGTACGAACCAGGGCTCCCCCGCCAGGACTCGAACCCGGACAGATGGCACCAAAAGCCACAGTGCTGCCAATTACACCACGGGGGATCATTCTCGACTGAACCGGACATTTAGTCAGGTCGCCGAGCGGCGCCTCCTACTATGCCGTACCGGACGCCCTCCGTGCGACGGTGCAACTCGGCGCTCCTCGTGACGTGGACGATCGGTCAGCCCCGGCAGGAGTCGCCGCCGTTCTCGTGAACGGTCTTGAGGGTGCTGTTCCTTGAGGGCGGCCCGCTGCGAGGCCGAGGCGTCTTCGGGTCCGCGCACTCGCTGGTTGTGCGGGTGAATGTGCCGTGGGCATACCGTCCGGGCGGAATGATCTGTTCCGGAGTTGAACGGCAGGTGATTCAACTGTTCGATGGATATCGGGCGGTTTCGCTTACGTTCGGTCACGGAGTGTGGTGTAGGCCAGTCCGCGAAACTCGCCGGAAAGGCGGGGCGGTCGGCCCTTAGGCTGGAGGCATGACCACGACGGGGGAAGACCGCGCCGGGGACCCGCCACCGGGGGCGGGGCTGTGGTGGTGGGGCAGGATGCGCAGTGCCGTGCTGGACGTGAGTCTGGCGGTGGTGTCCGCACTGGAGTGCGGGGCGGAAGGGGTCCGGTTCGCCCGTGACGCCGGGATCCCGGTGGCCGCGGGAGTCGTGTTCGGGGTACTGGCCGGTGCCGTGCTGGTGCTGCGCCGCCGCTGGCCCATCGCGGTCGTGCTCGTGTCGATCGCGGTGCTGCCCGCCCAGATGGGGTTCCTGCTCGGCATCGTCGGGCTGTACACGCTCGCCGCCTCCGAACTGCCGCGGCGGATCATCGCCTCCCTGGCCGGGATGTCGTTCGTCGGCACGTTGATCGTGACGTTCGTGTGGGTGCGCCAGGGCGTGGCCCGGGGCGATCTGACCTTCGGGGACTGGGTGGTTCCGTTCGCGTCGGTGACCACGGCCCTCGGTGTGACCGCGCCTCCTCTTCTTCTCGGCCTGTACGTCGGTGCGCGACGGCGGCTGATGGAGAGCCTGCGGGAGCGGGCGGACAGCCTCGAACGGGAGCTTCAGCTGCTGGCCGAGCGGGCGGAGGAGCGTGCCGAGTGGGCGCGGGGCGAGGAGCGGACGCGGATCGCGCGGGAGATGCATGACGTCGTCGCGCATCGGGTGAGTCTGATGGTGGTGCACGCCGCCGCGCTGCAGGCGGTCGCCCGTAAGGACCCGGAGAAGGCGGTGAAGAACGCCGCGCTGGTGGGGGACATGGGCCGGCAGGCGCTGACCGAGCTGCGGGAGATGCTCGGCGTGCTGCGCAGCGGGGCCGCCACGGCGGACCGGGCGCGGGGTGCGGTCGTGCCGCTCGCCGCGGTGGGGGCGGCCGCCGCCGCGGCGGCGGACCGGGAGCTGGCCGGCGGGGACGAGGGCGCCGTGGAGGGGCCCTGTCTGTCGGAGCTGGAGGAGCTGATCGGGCAGTCGGCCGCGGCGGGGATGGTCGTGGAGCTGTCGGTGGAGGGCGAGACGCGGGGGTACGCGGCGGAGATCGAGCAGACGGCGTACCGGGTGGTGCAGGAGGCGTTGACCAACGTCCACAAGCACGCGGCGGGCGCGAAGACGCATGTGCGGCTCGCGCATCGGATGTCGGAGATCGCGATGCAGGTGGAGAACGGTCCGCCGCCGGAGTTGTCGTCGGCGTCGTCCGCGCGGCTGCCGTCGGGTGGGAACGGCCTGGTGGGGATGAAGGAGCGCGTCGTGGCGCTCGGCGGGGTGTTCGTGTCCGGGCCGACGGACGCGGGGGGTTTCCGGGTGTCGGCGGTGATTCCGGCCTAGCCGGGCGGCGACCGGCTGTCCGTGCCCGGTGGGCGGCTGTCCGTGCCGGTGGCCGGGCGGGGTGCCGGGTCAGCCCGCGGTGAGCCGTACCGGCTCTATGCCCGCGACGAGGCCGGAGAGGGCCTGGTCGATGTCGGGGCCGAGGTACCAGTCGCCGGTGTGGTCGAGGGCGTAGATACGTCCCTCGGAGTCGATGGCGAGGAGTGCCTGGGTGTCGGGTTCGGCGCCGAGGGGGCAGACCTCGGTGTCGAGGGCGCGGCCGAGGTCGCCGAGGGTGCGGGCCATGTGGAGGCCGTGCAGGGGGTCGAAGTGCAGGTGGGCCGGGGCGACCTGGCGTCCGGGGCCGGTGGGTGCGATGTGCAGGCCGCCGAACTCGGCCCAGGCCTCGACCGCGGCGGGGAAGACGGCGTGCCGGTGGCCGGCGGGTGAGACGTGTTCGCGCAGGGCGTCCGCCCAGACTTCGGCCTGTTGTATGTCCCAGCGCCCGGGCTGCCAGCCGGCGGCGCGCAGGGCGGCGTCGACGGGGACGGGGAAGCGGGTGGTGGAGGTGCGGTCGGTGTGCATCTGCCCTTCGTTCGTCGAGTGCGCCGGTGTGGCGGCGGTGGTGTTCGGCCGCCCGGCGGGGTGCGGTCGTACAAGTGGAGCCGGTCGTACAGGTTGAGCCGGTGGTGCGGATGGTGCCGGTGGTGCTGGTGGTGTGGGGGTGGGTGTGGTGGGCCGGGTGTGGGCCGCAGGGGCAGCGTCCGGCGGCGCCGGGTCAGCCGTCGGCCGCCGCGGGGTCGACGACGCGGACTCCGAAGTGGGCGCTCAGGGCGGTGCAGGCGCGGCACGGCGCGGCGAAGCTGCCGTGCAGGGGATCGCCGTCCTCGCGGATGCGGCGAGCGGTGAGCTTGGCCTGCTTGAGGGCTTTGCGCGCTTCGCCGTTGGTCATGGGTTTGCGCGCGGCGCGTTTGCTGCGGGTGGCGTCGGCGGCGGCGATGTGGCGCGAGATGAGGATGGTCTCCGCGCAGCGCCCGGTGAAACGGTCGCGTTCCGAACTGGTGAGGGTGTCGAGGAAGTCCTGCACCAGATGGTGCAGATCGGGGGCCTGGTCGCCGCGGGCGGCGGTGCCGGTGAGCGTGGCGCCGCGGACGGAGAGGGCGGCGGCGACGGTGGGGAGTATGCCGTCGCGGCGGTGGTGGAGGGCGGGCGCCTGCATGGTTTCGGTGGCGCTCCAGCCGATGCGGGGGTCGCCGGACCTCGCGGCCTGCGGCCCTGTCTGCGTCGCGTTCATGATCATCATCCCCTCCCGAGCATCCCCCGGGCATGCTCTCGGACGTCACAGAGTGCCAAATGCCGTGGCGGGTGCGGAAGCTGGGGCGACGCGACACGCCCGGGTTTGGGCAGGCTGTCACGGCGGGGTGACGGCTGGTCACGGAAGCGGAGGGGGTCGTGACCGGCGCCGGTGACCGGGCTCGTCGTACCGCATAGGCTGTCGGCACCGCTTTCCATGCGGTGACGCGTGGACGCAGACGAGACAGTCGATACGTGCCGTTGTGACCGAGAGTGGTCGTGGTGGCGCGCATCAGAACGCCGCAGGGGGCAACCGCCATGACGACAGGTCGGCTCGGGCTGGGGGCACCTCCCGGCCGCCAGGCCGGGGGACAAGCCGCGCCGCCGAACGCGGCCTACGCCGGGCAGGTCGTGCATTTCCCGGATCCGGTACGGGCGTCCCGTCACCCGAGAGGAGTACGGGTCGACGAGCGTGGTTACCCCGACTTCTCGCCGTACGCGCGCGTGGCGGCGGAGATCGCGGAGCCGCCGGAGGGCTTCGGCGTCGACGAGTTGCGGCTGACGGACTACGTGTCGGCGAACGCGGCGCTGGCGGCCACCGGGCACGAGTTGTGGGACACGGTGCCCGCGGTGGCGACGCCGCACGGCTGGACGTGGCATCACGCGGTGGGCACGCGTCGGCTGGAGCTGGTTCCGGTGGAGGTCAAGGCGCTGCTGCGGCATCACGGGGGGATAGCGACCTCGACGGTGGACCAGGACAAGCGCGGGACGCGCCCGTTGCAGGAGACCCGGCCGGCGCACTTCCGGCTGCCGAAGTCGGGTGTGGCGGTGACGGAGGCGCAGGCGCTGGGTGTCGAGGAGGACCTCGGCTACCGGCTGCCCGGCGCGTACCGCTCGTTCCTGAAGGCGGCGGGCGGGTGCGCGCCCGTCGGGACCGCGCTGGACGCCGAGTTGGGCCTGTTGATCGACCAGCCGTTCTTCACGGTGCGGGACGAGGCGGCGGTCAACGACCTCGTCTATGTCAACAAGTGCCTGCGCGACCACCTGACCAAGGACTACCTGGGCGTCGGGTTCGTGCAGGGCGGGCTGCTGGCCGTGAAGGTGAAGGGCGACCGGATCGGTTCGGTGTGGTTCTGCGCGTTCGACGACGCCCGGGACGTGGATCCCTCGTGGCCGCCGGCGGAACGGGTGGAGCGGCTGCTGATGCCGTGCGGTGAGGACTTCGACACGTTCCTGTCGCGGCTGGCCGGTTCTCCGCCGGAGTTGGAGACGGTGGCGAATCTGATGGTGGACGGTGGGTTCGCGCATGCGGTACCCGTCGCGGCCACGGCTGTGGGGGAGTGAGCTTCGCGATGGTGACGTTCGCGCAGGCGCAGGAGCGCGCCGAGGAGTGGATCAACGGGGACGTGCCGTCGTACCAGCATCGTGAGGTGCGGGTGCGGGAGTTCGAGCTCGGGTTCGTGGTGTGGGCCGAGGACCGCGCCGACGGGCCGCGTTCGGACGGGGGTGCGCAGCGGCTGGTGATCGCCCGGGACAGCGGGGAGGCCACGTTGTGGCCCGCGCTGCCGGTGGGCGAGGTGATCCGCCGCTACGAGGAGGAGTACGGCCGCGCCGACGCGGTCGCCGAGCCCGCGCCGGCGCCTCCGGCCCGGGTGGACCTGAACCAGACGTCGTTCCTGCTGACGCCGCCGGAGTGGTTGCAGGAGGCGGCGGACCGGATGGGCACGTCGGGCGGCCGGAGCGGAGCGCTGGCGGCGAGCGGCGGCGCGGGTGACGCGGGTGCCGGGTCCGCCGGTGGCGCTTCGGGTGCCGGTGCCGGTGCCGGGTCCGCTGGTCGTGCTTCGGGCGCTCCGGGTGCTGGTGGTGCGTCCGTCGGAGGTGCTTCGGGTGCCGGGGCCGCCGGTGGCGCGTCCGGTGGCGGGGGGCTCGCCGAGACGTGGGGTGGGCCGTCGGCGGACGGTGGGCCGGGTGCGGCCGGTGTGCCCGACGGGGCGACTCCGTGGGCCGGCACGGACACCAACGCCGATCCCGGTGAGGACCGTTCCGTGCCGTTGCCGGAGACGGTGTTCGCGCCGCCGCTGAGCGGTGACGACAGCGTGCCGCAGCATGTGCAGGCGGATGCCCAGACGGCGTTGATGTCGGGCGGCAGCCAGCTTCCGCCCACGGCGGTCTCACGGGCGCTCGGCGACGCGAACGCGGCGGGCGGCACCGGCGCGACGCCTCCGCCGGGTGCGCCTTCGTACGGCTATCCGCAGGGTGCGGGTGGGCCGGGTACGCCGCCTCCGCCCTCGTACGGTTACCCGCAGGGTGGCGGTGGGTCGGGGAGTACGCCTTCGCCGGGTGCGACACCTCCGCCTCCGCCCAGTGCGCCTTCGTACGGTTACCCGGGTGGCGGTGGGTCGGGGAGTACGCCTTCACCGGGCGCCACGCCTCCGCCTCCGCCGGGTGCGCCTTCGTACGGCTATCCGCAGGGCGCCGGTGGGCCCGGTACGCCGCCTCCGTCCGGTAACGCCGGGGTGCCGCACGCTCCGGGTGCTCCCGGGGCGCCGGGGCAGTCCGCGGGGGCGAACGCCGCTGACATCGCCGATGCCGCCACGAGCAAGGCCGCGCCTCCGCGGGCGCGGGGCGGGGCGACGCCGCCTCCGCCGCCGGGTGCGCCGGGGATGCCGGGTGCGCCGGTCGGCGGCACTCCCGCGCCGCCGTCGGCTCCGGGTGCTCCGGGTTCGCCGGGTGCTTCCGGTGGCGGTTACGTGCCCACGCAGCTTGTGTCGTCGCTCGGGCCCGACGGGCCGGAGGGCGTCGCCGGTCCCGGCGCATCGCAGGGGCCCGGTGCTGCGCAGGGTCCGGGAGCTTCGCAGGGTCCGGGTGCGCCGAACCCGCCCGGTGCTCCGAACCAGCCCGGCCTTCCCAGCCAGCCCGGCCTTCCGAACCAGCCCGGCCTTCCGCAGCCTCCCGGTGCTCCGGGTGCGCCCGGCATGCCCGGCGCGCCGCAGCCTCCGGGCGCCCCCAACCCGCCCGGAACGCCCGGCGGTACGCCCCCCGGCGGGGTGCACCACGCCGCCACGATGCTGGCCGACCCGAGCCGCATGGGGGGTGCGCCCCAGCCTCCCGGGGCACCCCATCCTCCGGGTGCTCCGGGTGCTCCGGGTGCTCCGGGTGCTTCGGGTGCTTCGGGTGCTCCAGGTGCTCCGCAGGGTCCCGGCGCTCCGAACCCGCCGGGCGTTCCCCACGCGCCGGGCACTCCTGGCGCTCCCGGCATCCCGCATCCGCCCGGTACGCCGGGCGCCCCCGGCATGCCCCCGCCTCCCGGAGCCCCCGGTGTGCCTGGCGCCGCCGGTCCCGGTGTGCCCCAGCCTCCCGGCGCTCCAGGCTCCGCCGGTGCGGGAGGTGCCGTTCACCACGCGGAGACCGTGCTCGCCGGTCCGGCGGTCGGCGGCCCCGGAGTGCCTCCGCCGCCGCAGGCCCCCGGCGCGCCGCAGCCTCCGGGTGCCCCCGGCATGCCAGGTGCACCCGGCATGCCCCCGGCGGGACCAGGCATGCCGCCTCCCGGCGCTCCCGGCGCTCCCGGCGTCCCGGGTGCCCCCGGCATGCCTGGCGCCCCCGGTATGCCCGGCATGCCCGGCGCCGCGCAGTCGCCCATGCCGCCCGGTGCCGTCGCGCCGCCGCCCGGTCACCCCGGTCACCCCGGTCTCGGGCAGCCCGCCCCCGGACATCTCGGCCCCGGTCAGCCCGCGCCCGGTCAACCCACCCCGGGACACCAGCCCCCCGGACACCCCAACCCTGGTCCCCCCGGCCCCGGTCAGCCCTCGTACGGCTACCCGCCGCCCCTCGGTCAGCCGACCGTCGGTCCCGGCTACCAGGCCGTTCTCCGGTACCGGGCGCAGGACGGCTCGGAGCAGCAGCTGATCCGGCGTTCGGCGCCGGGCACGCCGCACCCGGAGTGGCAGATCTTCCATGAGCTGCGGGGCATGAACGTGCCGCCGGACCAGGTCCTGGAGCTGCACACCGAGTTGGAGTCGTGCGAGCTGCCGGGTGCGTACTGCGCGCGGATGATCCGGGAGCAGTGGCCGCAGGCGCGCATCACCTCGATCGCGCCGTACGGCACCGATCACGCGAGCCGGCAGCAGGGCATGCAGCAACTGCTCGCCCACCAGGGCGAGTTGCACGAGGTCGCCGATGGGCCCGCCCGGCCGGCGCCGGTGCGTGCCCCGCTGCCGCAGGTGCAGGCGGCGCCGCCGATTCCGCCGGAGGGCGTGGCGCAGGAGCTGGCGGGGGCGTTCGGACCGGGGCTGTTCCGGTTCGAGCAGGCCGCCGTGTCCCGGCAGGGCGTGCCGCCGGTCGTGGCGCACAGCCTGGTCGTCGGTGGGCTGCCGATGGACATGGGTCCGTTCTTCTGGGCGCAGGCCCAGCCCGGGCGGCCCGTTCCGACGCTGGCGGAGCTGGCGCAGGAGCGCGGGGTGCAGCCGGCGTCGGACGCCGGGTCGTACCTCGTCATGGGCAGCGACTTCGGCAAGGCCATCTGTGTGCAGTACGGGACGGCGAACATCGTCGCCGTGCCGGTGGAGGCCGGGCCGGGCGGTGCGCCCGTACCGCCGCAGTTCGTGAACACGGGTCTGCCGGAGCTCCAGCGCTGCCTGGCGCTGCTCGGCCGGATGTGGCGTCTGCGCTTCGGCCTGAACCAGGAGCAGGCGGGCCGCTGGACCGTCGACTTCCAGGCCCAGCTCGCCGCCCTCGACCCGGCGGCGCTGGGTTCGCCGGAGAGCTGGTGGTCGGTGCTGCTGGAGCAGATGTGGGACGGCTTGCTGTGACGCCGCCACCCGACTGTTTGTGAGGACCTCCCGCGGTCGCCGGTGACGGCGGCCGGACGAGGCGGTGAAAGGGCCGGCTCCCGGTGATACGACCGGGTCCGGCCCTTTCGCATGCCCGGCCCCCGCCCTCCGCGCACCCACCCCGTGCCCGGAGTGTCGCGTTATGACCGTCTCTGCCCCATCCCGCAAGATGTGCGCTAAATCATCATTTTTCGCAGTCGCTCGGCGGAGAGGGGTTCTGAGGATGAGCAGCGAACCGGGCTCGCTCCACGACTTCGTGGTCGTCAAGGGGCGTGGCTACCGTCCCGATCAGGTCGACGTCTACGTCGAGGCCCTCTTCCGCGACCGGGACGCCGCCTGGGAGCGGGCCGCCCGACTCACCGTGCTGGCCAAGGAGATGGAGGCGGAGGCGGAGCGGCTGCGGGAGGAGGTGGCGCAGCTCGGCCCACAGACCTACGAGGCCCTCGGGGACCAGGCGCGGCGGCTCTTCGAGCTGGTGCAGAAGGAGGCCGAGGCCGTGCGGGAGAGCGCGCGGCAGGAGGCCGAGAGCCTGGTCGGCAAGGCGAGGACGTGGGCGAGCGGGCTGCGGGACGCGGCCCAGGCGCATGCCGACGCCCTGAACGCGGAGGCTGAGGCGTACGCCGAGGAGCGGATGCTCGCGGCGCGTGCCGAGGCGGACGAGATCCGGGTCGCCGCCCGGCGCATGGTGCGCGAGGAGCGCGGTCTGGAACTGCTCGCGCTGCGCGAGCTGCGGCACCGCACCACCCGCATGCTCACCGAGCAGTCCAAGGACCACGACGAGCGCCGGTCCGTGCTGGAGCAGGAGACCGGGGAGAAGCTCGCCGCGCAGCAGGCGGCGGAGGAGGACCGCGAGAGGCGGGCGCAGGAGGCGCTGGCCGAGGCGAAGGAGCTCTACGCCGAGGCGGACGCCGCCGCCCGCAAGGTGCAGGAGGAGGCGCAGGAGCGGGCGACGGAACTGGTCACGCAGGCCAGGCTCCGGGCCGAGGAGATCGCCCGCGAGACCGAGCAGGTGCTGCGCGAGCACGGCGAGGTGTGGGACGACGTGCGCACCCACATCGGCCAGATGCGCAACAGCCTGACGGCACTCACCGGCCAGGCCGCCCAGGAGTGACCCGGGCGGCCCGCCGGCCCCGGATCAGTTGCCCCTGCGTACCGCCCCCGCCAGGATCCAGCCCTCCACGGCCTCGTACTGCCGTCGCTGGTCCTCCGACTCCCGGCGTCCCGACTTGATCGTGCCGAGCCAGCCGAAGAGGAAGCCGGCGGGTACGGACACCAGGCCGGGCGTGGTGAACGGGAACCAGTTGAAGTCGGCCTCGGGGAAGGCCGAGACGGGTGAGCCGGAGACCAGGTTGGTCCACGGCATCAGCGCCAGCACGACCGCCGTGCCGCCGATCAGGGTCCACATCAGTCCGGCGCGGGTGTACCGGCGCCAGAACAGGCTGTAGACCAGGGCCGGGGCGATGGCCGAGGCGCCCAGGGTGAAGGACAGGGTCACCAGCGGCTGCAGGCTGCGGTGCTGGACCATCGTGGCCAGCACGATCGCCGGGATCCCGACCCCCAGCGCCGCCAGCCGCGCCAGCGCCATCTCGCGGTGCCCGGACAGCTCCCGCATCCGGGTGGCGAACAGGTCGTGGGCGAGGGAGTTGGCGCAGGCGAGGATCATGCCCGCGACGGAGGCGAGCACGGTGAGGAAGATGGCCGTGGTGACCGCCGTGAACAGCAGGCTCTCCGCGGTCGAGACCTCGGCACCGAACACGGCCTGGGAACCCAGCAGATAGGCCGTGTTGCCCTGCGGGTCCGCCCCGGCGATCACCTCCCGCCCGATCAGCGCCGTCGCGCCGAAGCCGACGATCGTGATCACCAGCACGAACAGCGCCACGCTCGACACCGCCCAGGACATGGACCTGCGCACCTGACGCGCACCCGTCGCCGTGTACATGCGCATGGTGATGTGCGGCAGCACGCCGCCGCCGAGGACGACCGCGAGCTGGGAACTGATCATGTCGATGCGCGGGTACGGGCTGCCCGCGAACTGGAGCCCCGACTGGAGGAACGCCGGGCCCACCCCGCTCTGCTGCGCCGCCGCGTCGAACAGCGCGCCCGGGTCCCAGTCGAACCGCTGCAGCACCAGTACGGCGACGACGGCGCCCGACCCGAGCAGCATCACCATCTTCAGGATCTGGATGAGAGCCGTGCCCTTCATCCCGCCGATGGCCGCGTAGCTGATCATCAGCACGCCGAGGCCGATGACGCATCCGGTCTTCAGGGTGTCGCCGGAGAAGCCGAGGATGAACGCCAGCAGTTGCCCGGTCCCGGCGAGCTGCACCAGCATCAGCGGCAGCAGCGCGGCCAACGTCACCCCGCACGCCGCGATGCGCACACCGCGCCCCGGCATCCGGCGGGCCAGCGCGTCGCCCATGGTGAACCGGCCCGCGTTGCGCAGGGGTTCGGCCAGCAGGAACATCAGCAGCATCAGCGACAGGGCCGTGCTCAGCGCCAGCACGATCCCGTCGTAACCGCACAGCGCGATGACGCCGGTGGTGCCGAGGACGGTCGCCGCGCTGATGTAGTCGCCGGCGATCGCCAGGCCGTTGCGCATGGGGGACAGCGAGCTGTAGCCGGTGTAGAACTCGTCGAGGTCGTCCCGGTCCGGGCCGGTCATCACGCACAGCAGCAGCGTGATGGTCACCACGACACAGAACGCCACCAGCGACATCGCCTGCGCGTTTCCACTGAAGTCGGTCATCGTCCGGCCCTCCGCTGTCCTGCCTCGCGCTTGGCGTCCACCGCGGCCTCCTTGCGGATCCGGTCCGCGATCGGGTCGACGTAGCGCCTGGCGGTGTGTTCGTACAGGCCGATCGCCAGCCAGGTGACCGGCAGTTGCAGCAGTGCGAGCAGCAGGCCCGCGGGCAGTCCGTCGGTGACCGTGCCCGTCATGAAGCCGGGCGCGAAGGCGGAGAGGATCAGGAACAGCGTGAAGTACCCGAGCGCGGTGAGTGTCGCCACCCGCCGCTGCCAGCGGTAGGCGCCGCGCAGGATCCGCAGGTCGCTGTGGTGCCCGAGGGGGGTGTGCTCCGACGTCCGGTGGCGTGGGGGTGCCGGTGGTTCCGGCGGGACGGGTGGCTGCCAGGGGTAGGTGGCGTACGACGGGGGAGAGGATGGCTGGAACCTGTCGTACGGATCGTGCGGTTCGCGTGAGTTGTGCGGGTCGTACCGGTCGTACCGGTCGTGCTGGTTGTACGGGTCGTACGGGGAGGACATCCCGGTGCTCCTTGCGTGGCTCGGGTCCGGCGGCGGACCGCAGGGAGGTGGGGGGCGGGCGAGCCACGCAGGTTACTGCGGAGTACCAGGTGATGGCGAGGGTTTCTGCAAACTGAGTGGTCGGTATGCGCTTCCGATGCCGAACCGTGTCTGACCTGGGGTGTTACCGCCGTTAACTCAGACTTTTGAAACGGGTGCGCGGCGGCCGTCGTCGCGGCGCTTTCCGGTCGGCGGTGTCACGGTCTGAACGCGGCCGCGGAGACCTCGCGTTCCAGCTCGGCCCGGTGGAACTCGTACGTGCCGATGCCGGAGACCTTGATCAGCAGACAGAAGCGTTCGAGCGAGGACAGCCGCCCGGCCACGTCGGCGTATTCGCGCCGCAGGAAGTGGACCGCCGCGATGTTGCCCACCGACGTCTGCCCGGACACCAGGAACACGGGGCAGGCGGACTCGGTGGGCGTGAACTTCGCCACGAGGGCGTACTCCTGGTTGCCGCGGTCGCAGCGGAACTTCTCTCCGCCGACCTCTATGGCCATGGAGTCCGCGCCGGTCCCGTCGTAGGGATGGACGGTGACTCCGGGGAGATACGCGGCGAGATGTCCACCGGTACGGATGTTGGCGCCCCCGCTCGGTCCGCCCACGCAGAACTCGGTGCGGTCGCCGTTGCTGCCGCGGAAGTCGGCGGACTCCACGGCGACCTTGCAGCCCAGCTCCCCCGCCAGCAGCGACAGCTCGACCACCGCGCGGACGTCCCGGTAGTGCGCCGTGCCGGGCGCGTTGTACTTGTTGCCCAGCACGATCAGGCAGGTCTGCCCCGGCCGGACACCGAAGAACGCGGCCCTCCGGTTCACCTCACGCGTGCGCTTGGCCCGCTCCCACAACCAGACGAAGACACCGCCGAGCAGGCTGGTCACCAGCCCGATCACGATGTTCGCGACCACGGAAAGAATCGCGTCCCCCTCTCCCCGTCCGGCATCTTGTCATGCCGGGGCCCGGCGGAGCCCCGCGACGAACGCGGCGCGGGCAGGCGCCGGGCCGGTTCTCCGCCCCGTCAGTGCCCGAGCCGCTCGCGTCGGTAGCGGATCCCGGGCAGGCCGCCGACCGCCGTCTCGCCCAGGGCGACGAACCCGTTCTTCTCCAGGACGGTCCGGGACGCGAGGTTGTCGAGCGTGGTCACCGCGACGAGCGACGTCAGGCCGTACGCCGTGGCAGCCACCCGGCACATCTGCGCGACCGCCGCCGTGGCGACACCCTTGCCGGCCGCGAACTCGCCGATGCGGTAGCCGAGTTCGGCGGAGCCGTCCTCGACGTCGAGCAGGTTGACACGGCCGATCAGGCGCTCCTGGTCGTCCAGCACGACGTGGAAGTGGCAGATCCCTGCGTCCTGTTCGGCCAGCAGGGCCGCGTGCCGGGCCGCGAATCCCGCGGGGGTGAAGTACTCGTCCCCGCGGTCCGGCACCGTACGGGCGAAGTACGCGCGGTTCGCGCGCTCGAAGGCGAGCACGGCCTCGGCGTGGTCGGCGCGCAGGCGCTCCAGGGTCGGCATGAGGGACAGCGTAGGTGAGGCCGTCAGGGGCCCGTCCGTGCGGGGAGGGAGACCCGTGCCGTCACCCTGCACCCCCGGCCACGACGGCAGGTCGGGAGTCCGCGGCCCGGCGTCCCCCGCGCGGCCGCGCCTTGGCGGACCGTCCCCGGACGACCCGGCGGTCAACGCCCGTCCTCCGCGACGGGGTCCTTGACGGCGTCGGCCGTGACCTGGTCCGAGACCCCGTCCTCGGGCTCCTGCAGGACCGGGAACCGCCGCGGCGCCAGCAGCAACAGCACCAGGAACGCCAGCGCCGCCGCGCAGGACGCCCCCAGATACACGGCGTGCACCGCGTCGGCGATGGCCCTGCGGGTGGCCTCCGGAGCCGTGCCGCCGGAATCGAGGGCGCGGGTCACCGAGTCCAGGTCGTCTCCGCCGCCCAGCCGGGACGCCAGCACGCCGTTCGCGACCGCGCCGAACAGTGCCGCGCCCACCGTCTGGCCCGTCTGCCGGCAGAACAGCACCGACGCCGTGGTCGTGCCCCGCTCCGACCAGCCCACCGTCGACTGCACGCCCACGATCAGCGGCAGTTGGAACAGCCCGAGCGCCGCCCCCAGCAGCAGCATCAGCAGCGTCGGCTGCCAGGCCGCCCCGGGATACGGCAGGAACAGGAACGCCAGCAGGATCAGCGAGGCCGTCCCGATGCCCAGCATCGCCGTGTTGCGGAAGCCGATCCTGCGGTACACGTGCTGGCTCAGCGCCGCCGACACCGGCCAGCTCAACGTCCAGACCGACAGCACGAATCCGGCCGCCACCGGAGCGAGCCCCAGGACCGCCTGCGCGTACAGGGGCAGGAACACCGTCGGCGCCACCATCAGCAGCCCCAGCGCGCCGAGGGCCAGGTTCACGGCCGCGATCGTGCGGCGCCGCCACACCCACCCGGGGATGATCGGCTCGGCCGCCCGGCGCTCCACCAGCACCACGACCACCACGAGCGCGAGCCCCGTGGCGAACAGGGCCAGGGACGGGGCCGACAGCCACGGCCAGGCCACCCCGCCCTGCACCAGCGCCGTCAGCAGCACGCCCCCGCACGCGAACACCGCCAGCGCGCCGGCCCAGTCGACCCGGGTGCGGGTGCCGGTCGCCGCACGCTCCGGCTCGTGCAGATGGCGGGCGATCAGCCACAACGCCACCGCCCCGATGGGCAGGTTGATGAGGAAGATCCAGCGCCAGTCCGCATAGGCCGCGAGCACACCGCCCAGGCCCGGTCCGGCGACCGCCGACAGCGCCCACACCGTGGACAGCTTGGACTGGATCTTCGGGCGTTCCTTCAGCGGGTACAGATCGGCGGCCAGGGTCTGGACCGTGCCCTGAAGGGCTCCGCCGCCCAGCCCCTGCACGATCCGGAACGCGATCAGCGCCGCCATGTTCCAGGCCACCGCGCACAGCAGCGACCCCAGCAGGAACACGGCCGCGCCCGCGATCAGCACCGGCTTGCGGCCGAAGGTGTCGGAGAGCTTGCCGTAGACGGGCAGGGTCACCGTCACCGCGAGCAGATACCCCGAGAACAGCCAGGAGAAGACGGAGAAGCCGCCGAGGTCGCCGACGATCTGCGGCACGGCCGTGGAGACGACGGTCGCGTCCAGAGCGGCCAGCGCCATCGCGAGCATCAGGGCCGCGACCACGGCCCCGCGCTTGTCGGATCCGGCGCGCGGTGCGGTGTCGGGTATCGCAGGTCTCGAACTGCCCACCGGGTTCCTCTCCTGATGCTTTCCCCTTGCACCTATCTGCCGCGGAACAGCTTCCCACTTGGCCCGCCCGTCGCCCAGCCACCACCCCTCAACGACGCGCTTCGCGCGCCACCTGCTGATTGCCGCGGGAGGGTGGAGGCTCGATGAGCCGAAGGGCGGAGACGACCCCGACGCGTACTCCACCGAAGGGTGGAGAGCCCCTAGGGGAACCTCCGTACCAGGTCTCGGGGAGGGTTGGTACCGCCGGAGGACGAGACGGTGCGGGTGCCGTCCTTAACCTGGCTTTACGCCGCTGGGGGGCGGCTCACCGAACCATCGGGGGTGGGGTTTTCCCCCGCACAAGAGGGGGCCGGGCACCAGCGCGCCGGACCCTCTCCCGCCACGAGACTGAACGTCGTAGCAGTTCTCGCGATTCATTCGCTGACCGACTTAGGAGACATACCGTGACATCGGCTGTGACCATTCCCAGGCACGGGGGTACTGGAGGGCGTACGGCCGTTGCCGCACGGGCGCGGCAGGTCGTCAAGGCGTACGGGTCGGGGGAGACCCGAGTCGTCGCGCTCGACCACGTCGACGTGGACATCGCGCGGGGCCAGTTCACCGCGATCATGGGTCCCTCGGGATCCGGCAAGTCCACGCTCATGCACTGCCTCGCCGGGCTCGACACCGTCACCAGCGGTCAGATCCACCTCGACGAGACCGAGATCACCGGGCTGAAGGACAAGAAGCTCACCCAGCTGCGCCGGGACCGGATCGGCTTCATCTTCCAGGCGTTCAACCTGCTGCCCACGCTGAACGCCCTGGAGAACATCACGCTGCCCATGGACATAGCGGGCCGCAAGCCCGACCGGGCGTGGCTCGGCCGCGTCGTCGACACCGTGGGGCTCTCCGACCGGCTCAAGCACCGGCCGACCCAGCTCTCCGGCGGTCAGCAGCAGCGCGTCGCCGTCGCCCGTGCCCTGGCCGCCCGACCGGAGATCATCTTCGGTGACGAGCCGACCGGAAACCTCGACTCCCGCGCCGGCGCCGAGGTCCTCGGCTTCCTGCGCAGGTCCGTCGACGAGCTCGGGCAGACCATCGTGATGGTCACCCACGACCCCGTCGCCGCCTCGTACGCGGACCGGGTGCTGTACCTCGCCGACGGACGCATCGTCGACGAGATGTACAAGCCGACCGCCGACGCCGTCCTGGACCGCATGAAGGACTTCGACGCGCGGGGGCGTACGTCATGACCGTCCTGAAGACCTCGATGCGCAACTTCTTCGCGCACAAGGGGCGGATGGCGCTGTCGGCCGTGGCGGTGCTGCTGTCGGTGGCCTTCGTGTGCGGGACGCTGGTGTTCACCGACACCATGAACACGACGTTCGACAAGCTCTTCGCGGCCACGTCGTCCGACGTGACGGTCTCCCCGAAGGAGGCCAAGAGCGAGGAGACCCCGCAGAACGGTGTGCCCGAGTCCCTGCCCGCCTCGCTGCTGACGCAGGCGCGGCAGGCCGACGGCGTCAAGTCGGCGGAGGGCGCGGTCAGTTCGATGAACGTGACCGTCGTCAACAGCGAGAACAAGAACATGGGGTCGTCGAACGGCGCCCCCACCATCGCCGGCAACTGGACCAGGAACGACCTGCGGTCCATGGAGATCACCTCCGGACACGCCCCGCGCGGGCCGACCGAGACGATGGTCGACGCCGACACCGCCGACAAGCACGACCTGAAGCTCGGCGACGAACTGCGCACGATCGCGCAGACCGGTGACTTCACGGCGAAGATCGTCGGCATCGCCACCTTCAAGGTGACCAACCCCGGTGCCGCGATCGTCTACTTCGACACCGCCACCGCACAGCGCGAACTGCTCGGCGCCACCGACCGGTTCACGCAGTTCAACGTCACCGCCGCGACCGGCGTCAGCGACGCGCAGCTCAAGCAGAACGTCACGCGCGCCCTGGACGGCACGTACAAGGTCCAGACGCAGCAGGAGACCGCGGACGAGAACCGCAAGGACGTCGGCGAGTTCATGGACGTCATCAAGTACGCCATGCTCGGCTTCGCCGGGATCGCCTTCCTCGTCGGCATCTTCCTGATCATCAACACCTTCTCGATGCTGGTCGCCCAGCGCACCCGCGAGATCGGTCTGATGCGGGCGATCGGATCGTCCCGCAGGCAGGTCAACCGTTCCGTGCTGGTCGAGGCGCTGTTCCTCGGGGTCGTGGGCTCCATCCTCGGCGTCGCCGCCGGTGTCGGCATCGCCGTCGGCCTGATGAAGCTGATGTCGATGGCCGGCATGAACCTCTCCACCGACGACCTCACCGTGAAGATCAGCACCCCGGTCGCCGGTGTGATCCTGGGCGTCGTCGTCACCGTCCTCGCCGCCTACCTGCCCGCCCGCCGGGCCGGCAAGGTCTCCCCGATGGCCGCCCTGCGCGACGCCGGTACGCCGGCCGACGGCAAGGCGGGCTGGATCCGGGGCCTGATCGGCGCGGTGCTCACCGCCGCCGGTGCCTTCGCGCTCTACACGGCCGCCACCGCCGACAAGGCGAGCGACGGCGCGCTGATGCTGGGAGCCGGGGTCGTCCTCTCCCTGATCGGCTTCGTCGTGATCGGTCCGCTGCTGGCGGGCGCGGTCGTCCGGGTGATCAGCGCGGTGCTGCTGCGGGCCTTCGGCCCCGTCGGCCGCATGGCCGAGCGCAACGCGCTGCGCAACCCGCGCCGCACCGGCGCCACCGGCGCGGCCCTGATGATCGGCCTCGCGCTGGTCGCCTGTCTCTCGGTCGTCGGCTCCTCGATGGTCGCCTCGGCCACCAGCGAGCTCGACAAGTCGGTCGGCGCGGACTTCATCGTCCAGGGCAACCAGCGGATCGTGCCGCAGGCCGAGAAGGCGATGGAGCAGAGCCCGGGCCTGGCCCATGTCACCCGCTACAAGACGCTCGAAGCCGAGCTGACCACCCCGGACGGCAAGACCGACGACTCCGGCATCACCGCCGCGGACCCGACGTACGCCGAGGATCTGCGCCGCCCCACCACGGCGGGCACCCTGTCCGCCGCGTACGGCAAGGACGCCATGTCGGTCGGCTCCGACTACGCCAAGAAGCACGGCGTCCGGGTCGGCGACACCATCACCGTCGCCTTCAAGGGCGGTGAGACGGCCGAGCTCAAGGTCGCCGCCATCACCGACGACGACACCTCCATCGACCAGGGGGCGCGCTACACCAGCATCGCCACGATGCAGAAGTACGTCCCCGCGGACCGCGTCCCGCCGAACGAGATCATGTTCGCCAAGGCCGAGGACGGGCAGCAGGACCAGGCGTACGCCGCCCTGAAGAAGTCGCTGGAGCCGTACCCGCAGTACCAGGTGCGCGACCAGACCGACTTCAAGGAGGAGCTCAAGGACCAGGTCGGACAGCTGCTGAACATGGTCTACGGCCTGCTGGCCCTGGCGATCATCGTCGCCGTCCTGGGCGTCGTGAACACCCTGGCCCTGTCGGTGGTGGAGCGCACGCGCGAGATCGGCCTGATGCGGGCGATCGGTCTCTCCCGGCGTCAGCTGCGCCGCATGATCCGCATGGAGTCGGTGGTGATCGCCCTGTTCGGCGCCCTGCTGGGCCTGGGGCTCGGCATGGGCTGGGGCGCGACGGCCCAGAAGCTGCTCGCCCTGGAGGGCCTGAACGTCCTGGAGATCCCCTGGCCGACGATCATCGGGGTCTTCATCGGCTCGGCGTTCGTGGGCCTGTTCGCGGCACTGATCCCGGCGTTCCGGGCGGGCCGGATGAACGTACTGAACGCGATCGCGACCGAATAGCCACCGCATACGGGGGTTGCGGGGGATGGGCCCGGTCCGGAAGGCGCTGCCACCTTCCGACCGGGCCCGGCCGCGTCCGAGGGCTCAGCCGGCGGCCTGCCGCTCCAGGAGGACGACTCCGAAGGCGGTGCCCTTGGTGGTGTACCGGGTGTCGGGGTGCAGGGTCCGGGCGTACGCCTCGACGTCCCGGTGGCGCTTGCGGGAGTTGTCCAGGGCGATGAAGTCGGGCTCGACGCCACGGGTGTTGCTGATCCAGAAGACCCGGCAGCGCGAGGTGAGCCGGCTGATCGGCGCGATGTTCGCCTCGACGGAGGCGCCGTCGGGAACCTCGGCGAGGAGCCGCTCTATCGCGCTCACGCGCGCGGGCTTGCGGTAGATCTCGCTCTCGGTGAGCGCGGCCAGCGGCAGCGACGTGGTCAGCGCGAGGGAGGCGGCCGCGACGGCGGCGGGCAGGTGCCGGACGTACGAACGCAGCCACGCGCGCGTGCTGTGCCGGCAGATCACGAGGGCGTCGACGAGCGCGAACGTGACGACCGGCATCAGGACGGCGCTGTAGTGCCAGTCGGTCCCCCAGTACTGCGGGTAGGCGGAGACGAAGCGCCAGCCGAGCGTGGGCAGGGCGACGAGCAGGACCGGGGAGCGCAGGGCGAGCAGCCCGGTGGTGGGTATCAGGAGCCAGGCGAGCGTACGGAGCTTGGTGTCGAGGCCGTCGAAGGGACCGCCGCCGCCCGGCTCGCTGACCTTGTTCCAGTAGTCGTAGCCGCCGGCGGCGTTGAAGCTCGGTATGACCACGAGCAGGGTCAGCGCGAGGGCCGCCGCGCCGAGGACGGCGACACCGAGCGCCCACCGACTCGCCCGCACCGACTCCTGACGGGCCCGCCAGGCGACGACCAGGGCGATCGCGGTGACGGTGAACCCCAGGTCCTCCTTGACCAGGACCAGCGGAAGCGCCCAGAGCAGAGCGGCCCGCCACCGCCGTGCGAGGAGTGCTTCGAGGCTGAAGGCGATCAGCGGCACGGCGAAGCAGATCTCGTGGAAGTCGAAGTCGACCGCCTGCTGGAGTCCCCACGACAGCCCGTACGCGACACCGATCGCGAACCCCTGCCGCGGCCCGAGCAGCCGGCCCGCGGCCCGTGTGACGGGAACCACGGACAGCGCGAAGAGTGCCGCCTGCGCCACGAGCAGGGTGATCGAGGAGGGGAAGATCCGGTACACCGGCGCCAGCAGCACGGTCACCGGGCTGAAGTGGTCCCCCAGGATGTTGAACCCCGGCCCCTTGAGGTCCGCGATCGGCGCCCGGAGATGCGCGTACGACCGGATGACCTGCTCGAATATCCCCAGGTCCCACGACTTCTGCCCCAGATGCCGGTAACGGCCCACGGAGACGATCAGATACCCGACGAACAGCACGGCAGCCAGCAGCCAGGGCTCACGCCGGCCGGGGACGGGCCCCGCCTGCTCCGCGGGACGCCGGTCGGACGCCGGTATGTGAGGGTCGCAGGACGTACCGGGCGACGCCGGGGGAGCGGGGGTGGGCATGGAGGGACCTTACGCGGTGCGGACTTTTCACCGCCGTTCAGGTTCTTTCAGCCTCTGGAGTGTCTGGGGTGTGTGAGGGACTGACGACAGCCGGTCCGCACCCCTTCAGCCCGGCCGGCGTTTGAGGACGCAGCCGTTCGGGCCGAACCTTTCGGCCGGGCCGCACTCTTTCAGCCCGTCCGGCGTTTGAGGACGAGGCCGTTCGGGCCGACGCGGGGGTCCGGGGGCGGCAGCCCCCAGGGACGGGACGGGTAGGGGCGGCGGGGGCGAGAAAGACCCGACCCCGCAGCGACGCCGACCACGGGAGAACGGACGTTATCCACAGGCCCCGGCGCCCACCCGCGCAGCGACGTACGCTGGAACACCCGGCCCGCCTCCCGCGTCGGGCCCTTCGTGTTGCCCACCCCCTCGGACGGAAGCGCCCTCCATGAGCCTGCACGGTCTGCTCGACGCCGTAGTCAAGGACACCGCCCTCGCGGAAGCGATCACGGCGGCCGCAGACGGCAACCGCATGCACGTCGACCTGGTGGGACCCCCCGCGGCACGCCCGTTCGCGATCGCAGCCCTCGCCCGCGAGTCCGACCGCACGCTCCTGGCGGTCACGGCGACGGGCCGCGAGGCCGAGGACCTGGCCGCGGCCCTGCGCTCCCTGCTGCCGTCGGAGGGCGTGGTGGAGTACCCATCCTGGGAGACCCTGCCGCACGAGCGCCTCAGCCCCCGCAGCGACACCGTCGGCCGCCGCCTCGCGGTGCTGCGCCGCCTCGCCCACCCCAGCTCCGACGACCCCGAGACCGGCCCGGTCTCCGTCGTCGTGGCCCCCGTACGCTCCGTCCTCCAGCCCCAGGTCAAGGGCCTCGGCGACCTGGAACCGGTGGCCCTGCGCACCGGCCGGACCGCCGACCTGGGCGCCGTCGTGGAGGCTCTCGCGGCCGCCGCGTACGCGCGCGTGGAGCTCGTCGAGAAGCGCGGCGAGTTCGCCGTGCGAGGCGGCATCCTCGACGTCTTCCCGCCCACCGAGGAACACCCCCTGCGCATCGAGTTCTGGGGCGACGACATCGAGGAGATCCGCTACTTCAAGGTCGCCGACCAGCGCTCCCTGGAAGTAGCCGAGCACGGCCTGTGGGCGCCGCCCTGCCGCGAGCTCCTCCTCACCGACGACGTCCGCGCCCGCGCGCGTGCCCTCGCCGAGGAGCACCCCGAGCTCGGTGAACTGCTCGGCAAGATCGCCGAGGGCATCGCCGTGGAGGGCATGGAGTCCCTCGCGCCGGTCCTCGTCGACGACATGGAGCTGCTGCTCGACGTCCTGCCCAAGGGCGCCATGACGGTCGTATGCGATCCGGAGCGGGTCCGTACGCGTGCCTCCGATCTCGTCGCGACCTCGCAGGAGTTCCTCCAGGCGTCCTGGGCCGCCACGGCCGGCGGCGGCGAGGCGCCCATCGACGTCGGCGCGGCCTCCCTGTGGTCCATCGCTGACGTCCGTGACCGGGCGCGCGAGCTGGACATGATGTGGTGGTCGGTGTCGCCGTTCGCCGCCGACGAGACGCTCGACGCGGACACCCTCAAGCTCGGCATGCACGCCCCCGAGTCGTACCGCGGTGACACCGCGAAGGCCCTCGCCGACACCAAGGGCTGGCTCGCCGACGGCTGGCGGACGGTCTTCGTGACCGAGGCCCACGGCCCGGCCGCCCGCACGGTCGAGGTGCTCGGCGGCGAGGGCGTCGCGGCCCGCCTGGAGACGGACCTGGGGGAGATCTCCCCGTCGATCGTCCATGTAGCGTGCGGCTCGATCGACTACGGCTTCGTGGACCCGGCCCTCAGACTGGCGGTGCTGACCGAGACCGACCTGTCCGGGCAGAAGGCGGCAGGCAAGGACGGCGCCCGGATGCCGGCCCGCCGCCGCAAGACCATCGACCCGCTCACCCTGGAGACGGGCGACTACATCGTCCACGAGCAGCACGGCGTCGGCCGCTACATCGAGATGGTGCAGCGCACCGTGCAGGGCGCCACGCGCGAGTACCTCGTCGTGGAGTACGCCCCGGCCAAGCGCGGCCAGCCCGGCGACCGGCTGTACATCCCCACCGACCAGCTGGAGCAGATCACCAAGTACGTCGGTGGCGAGGCGCCCACGCTGCACCGTCTGGGCGGCGCCGACTGGACGAAGACGAAGGCGCGGGCCAAGAAGGCCGTCAAGGAGATCGCCGCCGACCTGATCAAGCTCTACAGCGCGCGCATGGCGGCCCCCGGGCACGCCTTCGGCTCGGACACCCCCTGGCAGCGCGAGCTGGAGGACGCCTTCCCGTACGCCGAGACCCCCGACCAGCTGACGACCATCGCCGAGGTCAAGGAGGACATGGAGAAGTCGGTCCCGATGGACCGCCTGATCTGCGGCGACGTCGGTTACGGCAAGACGGAGATCGCGGTGCGGGCCGCCTTCAAGGCGGTACAGGACGGCAAGCAGGTGGCCGTCCTGGTGCCCACGACCCTGCTGGTGCAGCAGCACTTCGGGACGTTCTCCGAGCGCTACTCGCAGTTCCCCGTCAACACCCGGGCCCTGTCCCGCTTCCAGACCGACACCGAGGCGAAGGCGGTCCTGGAGGGCCTGCGCGAAGGCTCGGTGGACATCGTGATCGGCACGCACCGCCTCTTCTCGTCGGAGACCAAGTTCAAGGACCTGGGCCTGGTCATCGTCGACGAGGAGCAGCGCTTCGGCGTCGAGCACAAGGAACAGCTGAAGAAGCTGCGCGCCAACGTCGACGTCCTGACGATGTCCGCGACCCCGATCCCCAGAACCCTGGAGATGGCGGTCACCGGCATCCGCGAGATGTCGACCATCACCACCCCTCCGGAGGAGCGCCACCCGGTCCTGACCTTCGTCGGCCCCTACGAGGAGAAGCAGATCGGCGCCGCGATCCGCCGTGAACTGCTGCGCGAGGGCCAGGTCTTCTACATCCACAACCGCGTCGAGTCGATCGACCGAGCCGCCGCCCGGCTGCGCGAGATCGTCCCCGAGGCGCGTATCGCCACGGCGCACGGCCAGATGTCGGAGCAGGCGCTGGAGCAGGTCGTCGTCGACTTCTGGGAGAAGAAGTTCGACGTGCTCGTCTCGACGACGATCGTCGAGTCCGGCATCGACATCTCCAACGCCAACACCCTGATCGTCGAGCGCGGCGACAACTTCGGCCTGTCCCAGCTGCACCAGCTGCGGGGCCGGGTGGGCCGGGGCCGGGAACGCGGCTACGCGTACTTCCTGTACCCGCCGGAGAAGCCGCTGACGGAGACCGCCCACGAGCGTCTCGCGACCATCGCCCAGCACACCGAGATGGGTGCGGGCATGTACGTGGCCATGAAGGACCTGGAGATCCGCGGCGCCGGCAATCTGCTGGGCGGCGAGCAGTCCGGCCACATCGCGGGCGTCGGCTTCGACCTGTACGTCCGCATGGTCGGCGAGGCGGTCGCGGACTACCGCGCCTCGCTGGAGGGCGGGGTGGAGGAGGAGCCGCCGCTGGAGGTCAAGATCGAGCTCCCCGTCGACGCGCACGTCCCGCACGACTACGCGCCAGGCGAGCGGCTCAGGCTGCAGGCCTACCGCGCCATCGCCTCCGCCAACACGGAGGAGGACATCACCTCCGTGCGCGAGGAGCTCGTCGACCGCTACGGCAAGCTGCCCGAGCCGGTCGAGAACCTCCTCCTGGTGGCGGGCCTGCGCATGCTGGCCCGTGCGTGCGGCGTCGGCGAGATCGTCCTCCAGGGCAACAACATCCGCTTCGCGCCGGTGGAGTTGCGGGAGTCGCAGGAGCTGCGGGTCAAGCGCCTGTACCCGGGCACCGTCATCAAGCCGGCCGTCCACCAGCTTCTGGTGCCCCGCCCGAAGACCGCGAAGGTGGGCGGAAAGCCGCTGGTCGGCCGGGAGTTGCTCGGTTGGGTGGGGGAGTTCCTGGCTTCGGTTCTGGGGTCCTGAGGCCGGGAGCGCGCCCCATGGGGCGGGGGCGCGCGGCGGCGGGGCGTGGTGGCCCTAGTCCGTCCGGACCTCGGTGTTCTGGCAGGCGTGGAGCAGCCATCCGCCGTCGTCCTGCCTGGTCATGACGTACAGCGGGGCGCCCTCGGTGTCGCCTGCCGGTGAGTGGTAGACCTGCCGGACCTTCACGGCCGCGACGTCGGGGCGCAGGAACTGCGTGTGCACGGTCTCGTAGGTGACCTCGCCGTCCCCACTCGCGCCGGGCAGCACGGCCCGGGTGAACTCGGCGATCGCGTCGAGGCCGACGAGGACCTTGCCGTGCGCGGTGGTCCACAGCGCCTCGGGGTGGAAGAGGGCGAGAAAGCCGTCGGGGTCCTTGGCGCGCTGGGTGCGCTCCACGGCGGCGACGACGTCGGCTATGGCGCGGAGGTCGTCCGCCCGTGCGGCGGAGGTGTGCGTGGCTTCGGTGGTCATGCGGATCACTCTGGGACCTCAAGGGGACTTGAGGTCAAGCGCCGTCCGCGGGTTCGCGCGCGGGTTCGCCGCGAGGCCTGTTCAGGCGGTGGTGCGGAACAGCATCGCCGCCAGGGTCCGGAAGATCTCCTCCGGGTCCTGGTCGCCGACCGGGCCGTCCAGGTTGTGGCTGAGCAGCAGGGTGGCGAAGCCGTGCGCCAGGGACCAGGCGGCGACTCCGGCCATACGGGCGTCGATGCCGAGTTCCTCGGGGCGTACCTCGGAGACGGCGCCGCGCAGGGCGTCGCCGGCGAGGGCGCGGGCCGTGGTCAGTTCCAGGTCGTCGGCGCGCAGCAGTTCGGGCGAGAACATCACCTGGAAGTGTGCGGGGTGTTCGCGTGCGAAGCGGACGTACCGCACACCCGCGTCCTTCAGGTCCGCCGCCTCGATGAGCGCGGTCGACAGCAGCCCGAACCCTTCGGCGGCGATCGCCGTGAGCAGCCCGGTGCGGTCCCGGAAGTGATGGGCCGGCGCGGCGTGCGAGACACCGGCACGGCGGGCCAGGTCACGCAGGCTGAGCGCGGACGGGCCGTCGGTGGCGATGACGTCCAGCGCGGTGGTGAGGATGGCGCGCCGCAGGTCTCCGTGGTGGTACGGGCGGCGGGGAGAGGTCTGCTGCGTCATGGCAGCAGCGTACGCGCAATCTAGGCGGCGACAAGTTTTCGGCATCTAGGCGTTGACAAGTTCAGGCGGGGCGGGCAATCTTGTCAGTGTCAAGTTGTGCGGTACAGGATGTCGAAGTGGGGGAGCGTCATGGTGAAGCAGGTCGGCGGTACGGATCCGGGTCGGGTGCGGCAGCTCTGGCATCTGCTGGAGCCGCTGCATGCGGTGCTGTACTACGCGCCGGAGGTCTTCGAGGAGGCCGCCGAGCTCGGGTACGCCACCGAGGAGCGCTGGCCGAGCTACTTCCCCTACCGAGCCGCCCCGTTGGGGGCCGTCGACGCGGAGAGGGTCGCGTCCGCGTTCTACAGCTTCAGCCCGGGCATGGTCGCCGAACACATCGACCCCGCCTGGAAGGTGGCGAGCCCGGAGGCCGTCCTGCGGGCGCGGGTGCGTGGGATCGACCGTGCCTACCGCGCGATGTTCGGCGACCGGGTGGACAGTCCCGAACTGGCCGAGCTCGTGGCCCTGCTCCGCCGTGCGGCCGAGGCGGCGAACACCGCGGGCCGTCCGCTCGCCGCGGCCAACGCCGGCCTGGACTGGCCGGAGGCGCCGCATCTTCAGCTCTGGCACGCGGCGACGATCCTGCGTGAGCACCGCGGTGACGGTCATATAGCCGCCCTGATGGTGGCGGGCCTGGACCCCGTCGAGTCGCTCGTCTCCTTCGCCGCGATCGGCGCCGCGTCCGTCGAGCGCTTCGAAAGCCGCGGCTGGAGCTCCGAGGAATGGGAGTCGGCTCGTGACCGTCTGATCGATCGAGGTCTGGTCGACGCGGACGGAGCGGCCACGGATGCGGGCCGCGAAGTGCGCCGCGCCGTCGAGCAGCACACCGACCGACTCGCCACCGCACCCTGGGACTCGCTCACCGCGGCCGAACTCGACCGGCTCGTCGAACTGCTCGGCGAGTTCTGGGTGGCGGTGCTGTCCTCCGGGCTGCTGCCCTCGGAGACGACGCTGGGGATCGGGAAGGTGTGACGGGGATTCGGCGGCTCGCGTCGCCGGCTGACGGGTGACTCCCGCTCGCGCGAAGCCGCCCGCGGGAGGTGTCTCCGTCCGCGGACGGCCCGTGCTTGTCAGGGCGGTCCATCAAGGCGCTTCGGTGACCGTCCGACCTCGGTCCCGCGTGGGCTCGGGTCCTACTGCTGGTCGGGCTTGTCGCGGTCCATGCCGAGTTCGCGCTCCATCCTCTGCTGCGCCTGGTCGACCTGGCCCTCGTGCTTGTTGCCCGTCCTCTCGTTGACCTTCCGCTCCGCGGTGTCGGACATGTCCCTTGCCTTGTCCTGCGCCTGGCGGTTCTTGAACCTGTCGAAGATGCCCATCCAGAGCTCCTTCCCGAGGTGATTCATCACCGACGATACGCCCGAGTTGCGAAGTATGCGCGATTGGGTCCTTTCATGCCCGGGACCGCCGTCCCCGGCCCTCCCGAATGCCGCCGTGCGCCGGGTCGCTACCGTGTGCGCGACGGGTTACCAGGGAAAACCGCCTGTGCGGGGCGGAACGCACAGTATGGGGAGGGGCGCATCGTGATGCGTCTGAAGGGCGGGGCGGCGAGCGCCGCGGCGATGCTCGGAACGGTGCTGGTCCTGGCGGGCTGCGAGAACGTCGATCTGCCCGTGGACGACGGGCCCTCCGGCGCCGTACCGGCCGAGGGATCCGGCCGTGCCGTGAGCCCGCTGGACAACGCCGACGGCACGAAACCCGGTCTCGCGCCGCTCACTTCGGATGCCGACCGGTCCGAGGCGCGGGCTCTGATCGAGAAGGTGGCGACCAAGGGCCGCGGCCCCAGGACGGGGTACGACCGGGACGAGTTCGGCTACGCGTGGATGGACTCGGCGCCGGGCGGCGTCCCGTTCTCCCGCAACGGCTGCGACACCCGCAACGACCTCCTGCAGCGCGACGGCGAGGACGTCCGCCACCGTTCCGGCTCGGACTGTGTCGTGGCCTCCATGACGCTGCACGACCCGTACACGGGCCGGACGATCGAGTGGACCAAGTCCAGGGCGACGACCGTGCAGATCGACCACGTCATGCCGCTGTCGTACGACTGGCAGATGGGCGCCTCCCGCTGGCCCGAGGGCAAGCGTCAGGACATCGCCAACGACCCCCTCAACCTCATGCCGGTCGACGGCCCGACCAACAGCTCCAAGGGCGACTCCGGACCCGCGTCCTGGCTCCCCCCGAACAAGAGCATCCGCTGCTCGTACGCGGTGCGCTTCGCCCAGGTGTCACTGAAGTACGAACTTCCGGTCACCGGCGCCGACAAGGAGACGATGCTGCGCCAGTGCGGCGGCTGAAAACGGGTTTCCGGCGCGGACGCCGCCCGCCTACGGTTCCGGCATGGAACTGAAGGTGTCGAGCCTCGCGGAACGTCCGGAGATGCTTGAAGCGGTCCTGGAGATGCCGGACACATGGCCGGAGTTCGTCGTCCACGACCCCGTCGGCAACGCGCACTACGCCCGGATCCCGCGCGAGTTCCCCGAGTACGCGCTGTTCGCGGAGGACGAGCGCGGTGAGGTGGTCGCGCACGCGTTCAGCGTGCCGTTCGCCCTCGGCGCCGAGGGCCGCGGCCGGCTGCCCGCACGGGGCTGGGACGAGGTGCTGGTGTGGGCCTTCGCCGACCTGCGCGGCGGCGTCCGTCCCGACACCGTCAGCGCCATCTCCGTCGTCATCGCCCCGCACGCGCTCGGCGGCGGGCTGTCCGCGCGCATGCTCGGCGCGATGCGCGCCAACGCCCGCGCCCACGGCTTCACCGAGGTCGTCGCCCCGGTCCGCCCCAACGCCAAACACCTCGAACCGCGCACCCCCATCGAGGAGTACGCCCACCGGGTGCGCCCCGACGGCCTGCCCCACGACCCCTGGCTGCGCGTCCACGCCCGGGCCGGAGCCACGATCGACTCCATCGCCCCGGCCTCCATGACCGTCGCCGGATCGCTGGAGCAGTGGCGCCACTGGACCGGGCTGCCCTTCGACGTCCCGGGCGAGGTCGAGGTGCCCGGTGCGCTGGTTCCGGTGCGGTGCGAACCGGAGCGCGGTTACGCGGTGTACGTCGAGCCCAACGTGTGGATGCGGCACCCGGTCTGAGCCCCGCGGCGGGCGTGCGCGTCCGGCAGGGCCGGAAGGCGAGGCTCCGCGCGACCTGCGCCGTCGCGGGAAGTGATCAGCACGACAACGGTTCGGTACAACCGGTGACCCTATGTCGGTGTCGACCTATACGCTCGAAGCGACAATCGCACGACCGAGGTTGTCCCGTACCGGGCAGGGTCGGTCGACCCCGCGCGCCCACCTCAGGCATCAGGAGCAGTCATGCAAGGCCACGGCTATCCGCAGCCGGTGAACCAGCCACCGCCCACGGGCTGGCTGGTCTTCCTGCGCGTGGTGTTCGTCGTGATGTCGGTGCTGAGCTTCGGCCTGCTGATGTGGGTGATGATGCTGCGCCTGGCCATCGTGACCCGCCGCGCGCTCGACTGGTGCCTGTTCACGGCGTCGATCGTGGTGGAGTTCCTCGGCCTGTACCTGATGGGCTCCGAGCCGGGCGACGAGATCCACAGCGTCGGCGGCTGGACCGGCCTCGTCCTCGTCCTGGGCGGCATGGTGGCCGCGATCGCGTACTACCTCGCCGCGGACATACGTCACTTCCACCAGCTCCGCTTCAGCGGCTACAGCGGACAGCGGCCGACGTCCCCGGCCTACGGCTACCCGCAGGCCCAGTCGCCGTACACCGCCACGACGGTGCCGCAGTCGCCGCCGATACCCCAGACGCCCGTGCCCCGCACGCCGATGCCCAACACGCCGATGTCCAACACGCCCGCGCCGCCTCCCACGCCCCCGCAGCGCCCCGCGCCCGCGCGCATCGACCAGGTGCGAGCCGAGCTCGACGAGCTCAGTGACTACCTGCGCAAGCACGACACCCGCCAGGACGGCGACCACGAGAGCGGAAGGTGACCGTGACGACAGGACGTGTCGTCGCCGGCCGCTACGCCCTGTCGGCGCTCATCGGACAGGGCGGCATGGGCCAGGTCTGGACGGCGTACGACCAACGGCTCGACCGGCGCGTGGCGGTGAAGCTCCTGCGCCCCGACAAGGTGGCCGGGCAGGAGGCGGACGAACTGCGCCGCCGGTTCGTGCGTGAGTGCCGGGTGACCGCACAGGTCGACCACCCCGGGCTGGTCACGGTGCACGACGCGGGCAGCGAGGGCGAGGAGCTGTTCCTCGTCATGCAGTACGTCGACGGCGTCGACCTCTCCGCACATCTCGCCGCGCGCGACCCGTACCCCTGGCAGTGGGCTGTGGCGGTCGCCGCGCAGCTGTGCGCCGTGCTGAGCGCCGTGCACGCGGTGCCGATCGTCCACCGCGACCTCAAGCCCCGCAACCTGATGGTGAAGCAGGACGGCACCGTCACCGTCCTCGACCTCGGTGTCGCCTCCGTCATGGACGCCGACACCACCCGCCTCACCCACACCGGCACGCCCATCGGCTCGCCCGCCTACATGGCCCCCGAGCAGGCGATGGGCGGCGCGGTCGGCCCGTACACCGACCTGTACGCGCTGGGTGTGCTGATGCACGAACTCCTCAGCGGAGACGTGCCGTTCTCCGGCTCGACCGCGCTCGGCGTGCTGCACCGGCATCTGTACGAGCCGCCGGTGCCCGTGCGCCGCGTCCGCCCCGAGGTCCCCGAGGCGCTCGAAGCGCTGGTCCTGCGCCTGCTCGCGAAGGACCCGCAGCACCGGCCCGCCTCCGCCCAGCAGGTGTACGAGGACCTGGAGTCGCTGCTGCCCGCGCGCGGCACCCATCTGGGAGCGCCGCTGGACCCCACCCGCCCCTTCCTGCGCCCGCACGCCCCCTGGCCCGACCGGGCGCGCACCCCCGCGCCCCAGCCGGCGCCCGCCACCCCGGTCACGCCCGCCGACGAGAAGGCCGATGTCGCGCGGGCCGTCGACGAGGTCAAGCGGCTGCTCGGCGAGGGCCGTATCACCCAGGCCGTCGACATCCTCGGCGCGATCCTGCCCACGGCGGCAGAACAGCACGGCGAGCACTCCCCGGTGGTGCGCTCCCTGCGCAAGCAGTACGCGGCCACGCTCATGGACGACGGCCAGTACCGGCGCGCGCTGCCCGAACTGCGCCGCCTCGCCGACGAACGCGCCTCCGAGGCCGGCCAGGCCGACCCGCAGGCCCTGCGCTTCCGCTACGACGTCGCCCAGTGCCTGGAACAGCTCGGCCAGCCGGCCGCCGCGCTCACCGAGTACCGGGCACTGCTGCCGTACTACGAGAACCAGTACGTCTCCGGCGACCCCGAGCTCGCCCACGACGTCCGCCGCCGCATCGGACACCTCCTGCTCGCCGTGGGCGACCGCCCCGCGGCCCATGACACCCTGGCCCGCCTGCTGATGGACGTCGAGCGCCTGCACGGCCCCGGCCACCCGGTCGCGACGGAGGTCCGGCGCACCCTGCAGTGGCTGGGGCAGGTGCGCGGCTAGGCCGACGGACCGGTGCCCCTCATGGGCCGGCCCCCGCTCGGCGCGGTGCGGCGGTGCCTGAAGTCCTGGTGAATCGTTGGTCCAATGGGTTGGCCAGAGCTTGCCCACTGCCTACCATCGATCACCGCAAGACTTTGTGCACCGTCGCACAAGCTCTCCTCGGGAGGTCTCCTTGCACCGCCGCCGTCGCACCGCGCTTCTCCTCTCCGCCGCGATCGTCGCGGCACCTCTGCTCACCGCCTGCGGAAACGACGCGCACCCCGGCGCGGCGGCCGTCGTCGGCGACGAGCGGATCACCGTGTCGCAGCTGGAGAACAGGGTGAGCGAGGTCCGCACGGCCCAGCGCGACGCCGTACCGGACGAGGCCGCGTACGCGCAGGTCATCGCGAAGTCGGGCACGCTCCCGCGCGACGTCCTGCACAACATGGTCCTGGACGAGGTGCTGCACAAGGCCGCCAAGGACGCCGGGGTGAGCGTCACCCGCAAGGAGATCCAGCAGATGCGCGCCGACCTGGAGGGCCAGGTCGGCGGCGCCAAGGCCCTGGAGACCGCCTGGCTCCAGCAGTACGGCATCCCGCCGCAGCGACTCGACGAGAACCTCCGCCTCCAGCTGGAGGCCCAGAAGCTCGCCACCGTCCTCGGCACCGACACCGGCAAGCCGGCCTTCTGGAACGCCCTGGCCGCCGCCTCCAAGCAGCTCGACATCGACGTCAACCCGCGCTACGGCACCTGGGACGTCCAGAAGAGCAGCCGCGCCGACGCGAAGACGCCGTGGGTGCGCGAGGTGACGGCGGCGGGGGCACAGCCCGCGATGTGACGGCAGCCCCGGGCGGGCGGGCGCGTGCTGTGCGGCAGCCCCATGGCGGGCGCGCGACGTGCGGCAGCCCCGTGGCGGGCGCGCGATGTGACGGCAGCCGTCCCGGGCGCACCGTGTGACGGCAGCCGTCCCGAGCGCACCGTGTGACGGCAGCCGTCCCGAGCGCACCGTGTGACGGCAGCCCGCGGAGGCCCGTCTGTGACGGCAGCCGCGGGGCCCTGTCTGTGACGGCAGCCCGCGGAGGCCCTGCCTGTGACGGCACCCCGCGGAGGCCCTGCGTGTGACGGCAGCCGCAGAGGCCCTGCGTGTGACGGCAGCCGCAGGGCCCCTGCCTGTGACGGCAGCTGCGTAAGCCGTGTCATGTGAAGGCAGCCGAGGTGGCCACCCGACCGACCGACCGACCGGCCGGGCGGCGCGGCCCCGCCCGCCGCGGGAAGGGGCAGCCCGGCTCCACGGTCTGTGGACAACGCCGCAGCGGCCGCCCGGCCTGTGGATAACTCGGGGACTTGTGGGTCGCTTGGGTTACGTTCGGATCGTGAACGCAACCAGTCCCGAAGCCACTGCCCCCGGCCGCATCGTCCTGCTCACCACCAGCCACCGCGTCGCCCCCGGCCTGCTGTCCTGGCCCGCGTGGCAGGCGCTGCGCTCCGCCGACCGCGTGCTGTGCGCGGACGGCGCCCACCCGCAGCTGCCGTATCTGCGCGAGGCCGGGATACCGGTCGACGAGGCCGCTCCGACCGCCGAGGAACTGATCGACGCGTGCGCCGGCGGCCGCACGGCCGTGGTCGTGGCGACCGGCGAGGGCGAGCCCGCGCTCACCGACGGCCTCGCCCGCCTGGCCGGCACGGGCCGCGTCGCGATGCCGGAACTGGAACTGCTCCCCGCCTCCTACGACCTCCCCGGCGCCCGCCTCCTCGACCTCGTCCAGGTCATGGACCGCATCCGCGTCGAGTGCCCGTGGTCCTCCCAGCAGACCCACAAGGGCCTGGCGAAGTACGGCATCGAGGAGGCCTACGAGCTCGTCGAGGCGATCGAGGACGGCGACCGCGACGAACTGCGCGAGGAACTGGGCGACGTCCTGCTCCAGGTGGTCTTCCACTCCCGCATCGCCGAGGAGGACCCGGAGTCCCCCTTCTCCATCGACGACGTGGCCGGCGGCATCGTCACCAAGCTCATCCACCGCCACCCCCATGTCTTCGGCGACGAGACGGCGACGACCCCGGAAGAGGTCAAGGAGCACTGGCTGCGCACGAAGGCGCAGGAGAAGCGCCGGGAGTCGGTGACGGAGGGCATCCCCCTGGGCCAGCCGGGCCTGGCCCTCGCGGCGAAGCTGGCGTCCCGGGTCCGCACGGCGGACCTGGACGTTCCGCTGCCGACCGGTGAGGGCATCGGGTACGAGTTGCTCGCGATGGCGGTCCGCGCGGAGGCGGCCGGGGTGGACCCGGAGGCGGCTCTGCGGGTCGCGGCCAGGGCGTACCGGGACGCGGTACGGGTGGCGGAAGGGGTGTCCTCGTAGCGCCGGCAGCCACATGAAGGCAGCCACATGAAGGCCGGAGCCGTGCCTCCATCCGGAGACCGTCTCCGCACCCCTCTCCCCCTCCGGATACCGTCAAGGAGTGACCAACCAGCCCCACCCCCCGACCCCCCTCACCGAGGCCCCGGAACTCTTCACCTGGGAGTTCGCGACGGATCCCTACCCCGCCTACGCCTGGCTCCGTGAACACGCCCCCGTTCACCGGACCCGGCTGCCCAGCGGGGTGGAGGCCTGGCTGGTCACCCGGTACGCCGACGCCAAGCAGACGCTCGCCGACAACCGGCTCTCCAAGAACCCCGCTCACCACGACGAGCCCGCGCACGCCAAGGGCAAGACGGGTATCCCGGGGGAGCGCAAGGCCGAGTTGATGACGCATCTGCTCAACATCGACCCGCCGGACCACACGAGGCTTCGCCGGCTCGTCTCCAAGGCCTTCACGCCCCGCAGGGTCGCCGAGTTCACGCCACGGGTGCAGGAGCTCACCGATCAGCTCATCGACCGTTTCGCGGCGGAGGGGAGCGCCGACCTCATCCATGAGTTCGCCTTCCCCCTGCCCATCTACGCGATCTGCGACCTGCTCGGCGTTCCGCGCGAGGACCAGGACGACTTCCGGGACTGGGCGGGCATGATGATCCGGCACCAGGGCGGCCCCAGAGGCGGCGTCGCACGGTCCGTGAAGAAGATGCGCGGTTATCTGGCCGACCTCATCCACCGCAAGCGAGAGGCACTTCCGGCCACCCCCGACCCGGGCGAGGACCTCATCTCCGGTCTCATCCGCGCCTCCGACCACGGTGAGCACCTCACCGAGAACGAGGCCGCGGCCATGGCCTTCATCCTGCTGTTCGCCGGCTTCGAGACGACCGTGAACCTCATCGGCAACGGCACCCTCGCCCTGCTCACCCACCCCGAACAGCGCGCCCGCCTCCAGACCTCCCTGGCCGCCCACGACACCGCTCTCCTGGAGACCGGCGTCGAGGAACTCCTGCGCTACGACGGCCCGGTCGAACTCGCCACCTGGCGTTTCGCCACCGAGCCGCTCACCGTCGGCGGGCAGGACATCGCGGCCGGCGACCCCGTCCTGGTCGTCCTGGCCGCCGCCGACCGTGACCCGGAGCGGTTCGCCGACCCCGACGTCCTCGACCTCGGCCGTCGCGACAACCAGCACCTCGGCTACGGCCACGGCATCCACTACTGCCTCGGCGCCCCGCTCGCCCGTCTGGAGGGCCAGACCGCCCTCGCCACCCTTCTCACCCGCCTCCCGGATCTCCGACTCGCTGTGGAGCCGCAGGAGTTGAGGTGGCGCGGCGGGCTCATCATGCGCGGACTGCGCACGCTTCCGGTGGAGTTCACCCCTGTTGGGTGAGTACGTCCGCCTCCGTAAACGTGACACGCGCTCATGTCTGTGATCTTCACGTGATCTACGCGGCATTAACTTGTGACAAGTGATCGTCTGCCTATACGTTCACGGATCAACAAGGCGCAGAGGTTTACGCGCCGTGTTCAGTGCTGCCTCGCGAAAGGTCCCCGCATGCTCTCCGGGAACGGTCGTCACCGTCGCCCCCGTCAGGCTCCGGCTCTCCTCGTCGCGGCCGGAGTCACCGGGTCCGCGATCGCCATCCCGCTCCTCGGCGCCACCGGCGCGAGCGCCGCCGACGGCACCGTGTGGGACAAGGTCGCCGAATGCGAGAGCGGAGGCTCGTGGAGCGCCGACAACGGCGACGGGCACTACGGCGGCCTCCAGTTGACCCAGGACGACTGGGAGCGGTACGGCGGTCTCGACTACGCCTCCAGCCCCGACCTGGCCAGCCGCTCGCAGCAGATAGCCGTGGCCCAGGAGATCCTCGCGGACCAGGGGACCAGGCCCTGGGGTACCTGCGCGGTGCTCAACGGCCTCACCAAGAAGTCCGGATCGGTCGACCTCGACACCGGGGTGGAGGACGACTCGCCCTCCGCAGTGTCCGGATCCTCCGGATTGCTCGATTCGTCCAACTCGTCGAATTCATCGGATTCGTCGTCGGAGTCCGACTCTTCCGACTCCAGTGGCGCCTCCGAGTCGTCGACGCCCTCCGGTGATCCTTCGGAGTCGGCGAGCGGCACCCCGGATGCTTCGTCCGAATCGCCCGGGAAGTCCTCTTCCTCGCCCTCTTCGTCCGGTAAGTCCGAGAAGCCCTCGACGTCCGATGCGTCCCCCGAAGCGAGCGCCTCGCAGTCACCGGAGAGCTCGCCGACCGAGGCGGCCAATGCGGACAATGAGGACAACTGGTCCCAGGATGCGGGCTTCTGGAGCCTCGTCGACACCGGTTCGGTCGACGGCGCGGCCGAGGGTGCGGTCGAGGAGGCGACGGCCGGCACCGGCCGGCACCGCGGCCCCAGCGCCGAGGAGAGTGACAGCGCCGAGGTGACCACCAAGTCCACCGGGCGCCACGCCTCGTACAAGGTCCGCGAGGGCGACACGCTCGCCTCCATCGCCGACTCCCTTGACCTCGACGGCGGATGGCGCGCGCTGTACCAGGCGAACAAGAAGGCCATCGGCACCGACGCGGACCACATCTCCCCCGGTCAGACCCTGGACGTCCCCGTCGCATAGTGGTCGAACAGGGCGAAAAACTGGGCCAGTTCGCGTCACGTTTCGCGGCTAATGTCCGATTGATCAGCAGTGAGAGATAGATCTCAGAAGCCCTGATCGTCTTTGTAAATCCGCGAATCGCGTGTCTACGGTCGTGACCGCTCGCCTCCAGTGCGAGCCCCGACAGCCGTCACGCCGAATCCTGCCGGCGGCCGTACGGGAACAGTCGTCGCGTCAAGCGCCGTAGGCAGGAGCGGGGGACCCAAGGTTTGCGCCGGGTCCGGCAGTTGAGGCCTTTCGAGGCCGCACCGCCGGAGCCGGCTCGGGGTGAAGCCGCGCAGCGGGAGCCGAGAGGCGAACGTGCGCGGCCGGGCAACTCAACCGGCCCGAACCCGACAGCTCACCTCGTAGGCGTCGGTGAGGGGATCCAACCATGCTGTTTTCCAGCAAGGGCAAGCACCGTCGTCCGTCCAAGGCCGCCCGTGCCATCGCCGTCGTCGGCGTCACCGGTGCCGCCGCCGTCGCCGCCCCGCTGATGGCCGCCGGCAACGCCTCGGCCGCCACCGCCTCCGAGTGGGACGCTGTCGCCCAGTGCGAGGCCGGCGGCAACTGGTCGATCAACACCGGCAACGGCTACTACGGCGGTCTGCAGTTCTCCGCCTCCACCTGGGCCGCGTACGGCGGCACGGCGTACGCCTCCACCGCCGACCAGGCCACCAAGGCCCAGCAGATCGAGATAGGCGAGAAGGTCCTCGCGGGCCAGGGCAAGGGTGCCTGGCCGAACTGCGGCACCGGCCTGTCGAGCGCCGCGTACAACGGCTCCTCCGCCGGCTCCTCGCAGAGCACCGAGTCCACCACCCGCTCCTCCGAGCAGCAGTCGGCCTCCCGCTCCGCCGACCGCCCGGCCGCCAAGAAGAGCACCAAGACCGTCACCACCCCGACCGGCAAGAAGGTCAAGAAGGGCGACGGCGAGTACAAGGTCGCCAAGGGTGACACCCTCAGCTCGATCGCGGCCGAGCACGACGTCAAGGGCGGCTGGGAGAAGCTCTTCAAGCTGAACAAGGACATCGTCGAGGACGCCAACCTGATCTACCCGGGTCAGCAGCTGCACCTCAAGTAAGAGGGCGCGGCCACGGCGAACACGCGGCCGACAGCTGAACCACAGCGCCCTCACATCCGTGGACCTCATAGTGAGGGCGTCGTGCGGACCACCCCCGTCCCCACGAACACCCCGCCTCGGTGCGTTTTCCCCCGTACGCACCGGGGCGGGGCTCTTTCTTGTGTGCGGTTGTGTGCGGACGTTTTTGTTCCGTTCGGAAACAATTTACTCTCGGTTCTGTCCACGGGGCGGTCGACCGCTGGTCTGACGCCCGGAGCCGGTTAGGCTCGTCTCGCAGTCCCACCGCGGACCGCGTACCCGCGTCACATCCCAAGAAGGAGATGCTCGTGCCGTCCATCGACGTCGTCGTAGCCCGGGAAATCCTGGACTCCCGAGGCAATCCCACGGTCGAGGTCGAGGTCGGCCTCGACGACGGCAGCACGGGTCGTGCCGCCGTCCCGTCCGGCGCCTCCACGGGCGCCTTCGAGGCCATCGAGCTCCGCGACGGTGACCCGAACCGCTACCAGGGCAAGGGTGTCGAGAAGGCCGTCCTCGCCGTCATCGAGCAGATCGGCCCGGAGCTCGTCGGCTACGACGCCACCGAGCAGCGCCTGATCGACCAGGCCATGTTCGACCTGGACGCCACCGACAACAAGGGCTCCCTCGGCGCCAACGCCATCCTCGGCGTCTCCCTCGCCGTCGCGCACGCCGCCTCCGAGGCGTCGGACCTGCCGCTGTTCCGCTACCTCGGTGGCCCGAACGCGCACCTGCTGCCCGTCCCGATGATGAACATCCTCAACGGCGGATCCCACGCGGACTCCAACGTCGACATCCAGGAGTTCATGATCGCCCCGATCGGCGCGGAGTCCTTCTCCGAGGCGCTGCGCTGGGGCACCGAGGTCTACCACACCCTCAAGAAGGTGCTGAAGGGCCGCGGCCTGTCCACCGGCCTCGGCGACGAGGGCGGCTTCGCCCCGAACCTCGGCTCCAACCGTGAGGCCCTCGACCTCATCCTCGAAGCGATCAAGGAAGCCGGCTACGCGCCCGGCGAGCAGATCGCCCTCGCGCTCGACGTCGCCGCCTCCGAGTTCTACAAGGACGGCAAGTACCTCTTCGAGGGCAAGGAGCGCTCCGCCGCCGAGATGACGGAGTACTACGAGGAGCTCGTGGCGGCCTACCCGCTCGTCTCCATCGAGGACCCGCTGTTCGAGGACGACTGGGCCGGCTGGAAGGTCCTCACCGACAAGCTGGGCGACAAGGTCCAGATCGTCGGCGACGACCTCTTCGTCACCAACCCCGAGCGCCTGGCCCGCGGCATCGACGACGGCGCCGCCAACGCGCTCCTCGTCAAGGTCAACCAGATCGGCTCGCTCACCGAGACCCTCGACGCCGTCGAGCTCGCCCAGCGCAGCGGCTTCAAGTGCATGATGTCCCACCGCTCCGGCGAGACCGAGGACGTCACCATCGCCGACCTGGCCGTCGCCACCAACTGCGGCCAGATCAAGACCGGCGCCCCGGCCCGCTCCGAGCGCGTCGCCAAGTACAACCAGCTGCTGCGCATCGAGGAGATCCTCGACGACGCCGCGGTGTACGCCGGCCGCAGCGCCTTCCCGCGCTTCAAGGGCTGACCTCACCTGACCCCACCTGGGTAAGGCTTAGCCAGTCGTACGTACGTCCCCGTACTCGGTCCCGTACCGTGTGCGGGGACGTATGCACGTGAAAGGGGAGGCGAGAGCCGATGGCCGTCAAGGACCGGGACCGTTTCTCCACCGCGACCAGGATCCGGTTGCTCGGCGAGCAGACGGCGGCCCGCGTCTACCGCTCCCAGACCAAGCGGCAGGCCCGGCGCTCCCGGCTCACCGGACGCGCCGCGCTGCTCGCCCTGGTGGTCTGCTCCCTCGTCGTGGCGCTGGCCTACCCCATAAGGCAGTACGTCTCCCAGCGCGCCGAGATCGCCGACCTCCAGCGGGAGAAGGAGGAGGCCGCCCAGCGCGTCGAGGACCTGCGTGACATCAAGGCACGCTGGCAGGACGACGCGTACGCCGAGCAGCAGATCCGGCAGCGGCTGCACTATGTGATGCCGGGGGAGACCGGCTACATCGTGGTCGACCCGGACGCGGCGAAGAAGTCGCGGACCGACCGGAGCGCGGCCGACCGCCCCTGGTACGCGAACATCTGGGACGGGGTCGACAAGGCCGACGCCGCCCAGTGAGAACCGAACCGATAGAAAGACAGGCATGGAAACGCCCCCGCCGCCCACCCCGCGCACCGAGCCCACCGACGCGGATGTCGAGGCCTTCAAGCAGCAGCTCGGCCGTCCGCCGCGCGGGCTGCGCGCGATCGCGCACCGGTGCCCCTGCGGGCAGCCGGACGTGGTCGAGACGGCCCCTCGCCTGCCCGACGGCACGCCCTTCCCGACGCTGTACTACCTGACGTGCCCGAGGGCCTCCTCGGCGATCGGCACGCTGGAGGCGAACGGCGTGATGAAGGAGATGTCGGCGCGGCTGGAGAGTGATCCGGAGCTGGCCGCGGCGTATCGCTCCGCGCATGAGGACTACATCCGGCGGCGGGACGAGATCGAGGAGCTGACCGGGTTTCCGAGCGCGGGCGGGATGCCGGACCGGGTGAAGTGTCTGCACGTCCTGGTCGCGCACTCGTTGGCGGCCGGGCCGGGGGTGAATCCGCTGGGGGACGAGGCGATCGCGATGCTGCCGGAGTGGTGGATGAAGGGGCCGTGCGTGGTCGCGGCGGAGTGATCCCGCCCCGCCCCCGCCGCCCCTGCCCGTCCCGTCCCGGGGGCCGCGCCCCCGGATCCCCGCATCGGCCTGAACGGCCTCGTCCTCAAACGCCGGACAGGCCGAAAGAGCCTCCGTACCTCTGAAAGGTCCCCTATGACCCGCGTCGCCGCCATCGACTGCGGTACGAACTCCATCCGGCTTCTCGTCGCCGATGTCGACCCGGACACCGGTGAACTCGTCGACCTGGACCGTCGGATGACCATCGTGCGCCTCGGCCAGGGGGTCGACCGCACGGGGCGGCTGGCGCCGGAGGCGCTGGAGCGTACCTTCGCCGCGTGCCGTGACTACGCGGCCATCATCAAGGAGCACGGCGCCGAGCGGCTGCGCTTCGTCGCCACGTCCGCCTCGCGGGACGCCGAGAACCGCGACGAGTTCGTGCGCGGTGTCGTGGACATCCTGGGCGTCGAGCCCGAGGTCGTCACCGGGGACCAGGAGGCGGAGTTCTCCTTCACGGGCGCGACCAAGGAGCTGACGGGGCGTGCGGATCTGCACCGGCCCTACCTCGTCGTGGACATCGGCGGCGGCTCGACCGAGTTCGTCGTCGGCGAGGAGCACGTCCGCGCGGCGCGCTCCGTGGACGTCGGCTGTGTGCGGATGACCGAGCGCCACCTCGTGCGCGACGGCGCGGTCTCGGACCCGCCCTCCGCCGAGCAGATCGCGGCGATACGGGCCGACATCGAGGCGGCCCTCGACCTCGCCGAGGAGACGGTGCCGCTGCGCGAGGCGAAGACGCTGGTGGGGCTGGCCGGTTCGGTCACCACGGTGTCGGCGATCGCGCAGGACCTGCCCGAGTACGACTCCGTGCGCATCCACCACTCCCGGGTCACCCTCGACCGGGTCCGCGAGATCACCGACTGGCTGGTGCACTCCACCCACGCCGAGCGCGCGGCCGTGCCCTCCATGCACCCGGGCCGGGTCGACGTGATCGCCGCCGGGGCGCTGGTGCTGCTGGCGATCATGGAGCGGACCGGCGCCGAGGAGGTCGTCGTCAGCGAGCACGACATCCTCGACGGCATCGCCTTCAAGGTCGCGGAAGACGCTGCCCGCGACGACCGTTGATCCGCGTCGCGACACCGAACGGCCCCGGTGCCCTCCCTCGGGAGGGCACCGGGGCCGTTGTGCGAGCCCGAGCGGGCCGGCCGTCAGTTGCAGAGGAGAACGATGAGGCCGCTGCACCCGTCGTCATCGCCGCCGTAGCTCGGACTCGCCTGGGAGACCGTGGCCTTGGAGAGGTGAACGGGTGTCATGGCCGAGGCGGACGCCGCCGTGAACGCGCCCGTCGCCAGGGCGATGCCGAGGGCAACGCCGACCGAGACTATTCGCTTGCCGGCCCGCTTGGGGGCCTTCCGTGAAGTGATCATGGCTGCACGCTATGTGCCCGTCTGATCATTTTCGCGCGGAGAGTGGCTGACTGGGTGACGGTGACTCAGATCGCTGGTGCGGGGTGGTTCCTGTCTCGTTTTCCTACCAGCCGGTAGCCATCGAGTGAGCGGTCGGGCTAGCGTGTGAGCGCTTTCGCGGGGCCTTCCGGGCCCCTCGGCGCCCCCTCGGAGCGACCCGCTCAAGAATGTTCGTGAAGTTCTTCACAAGGAAATCGGCCCTGTCGGAGCACGGATAGGTGCCGGTTGACCCTTCCGAGGGGTGAACAGGCCCTTGAACATGTTCAGATGGCTCGTGTAAGGGAGCTTCCGGGGCCTTCGGCGGGGGGCTCTCCAGTGCCGCTCACAGAGGGTCTGTCACGGCAGAGAGGCAGCTCACGCGGCATTGACAACGGGTCGTACCGCCCACCGGTTCCAGGACGTGACCATGACCTGTGTCACGCGGGCCGGGGATGGTAGCACAGGGTATGGAAGAGCTTGTGAAGGGGCGCACGAGCGACCCCCCTGAGGCGGGTGGATACTCGATGGCATGAGCACCACGGAGCGTCCCAGGATCCTCGTAGTAGGCGGTGGGTACGTAGGCCTGTACGCAGCTCGGCGCATTCTCAAGAAGATGCGCTACGGAGAGGCGACCGTCACGGTCGTCGACCCCCGGTCGTACATGACCTACCAGCCCTTCCTCCCCGAAACCGCCGCCGGCAGCATCTCCCCGCGCCACGTCGTCGTCCCGCTGCGACGCGTGCTGCCCAAGGCGGAGGTCCTCACCGGCCGGGTCACCACCATCGATCAGGACCGCAAGGTCGCGACGATCGCCCCGCTGGTCGGCGAGGCGTACGAGCTGCCCTTCGACTACCTGGTCATCGCGATGGGCGCGGTCTCCCGCACCTTCCCGATCCCCGGCCTCGCCGAGCAGGGCATCGGCATGAAGGGCATCGAGGAGGCCATCGGCCTGCGCAACCACGTCCTCGAGCAGCTGGACAAGGCCGACTCCACCACCGACGAGGAGATCCGCCGCAAGGCGCTCACCTTCGTCTTCATCGGCGGCGGCTTCGCCGGTGCCGAGACCATCGGTGAGGTCGAGGACATGGCCCGCGACGCGGCCAAGTACTACACCAGCGTCTCCCGCGAGGACATGCGGTTCGTCCTCGTCGACGCCGCCGACAAGATCCTTCCCGAGGTCGGCCCCAAGCTCGGCCAGTACGGCAAGGAGCACCTGGAGGCCCGTGGCGTCGAGGTCTACCTCTCGACCTCCATGGACTCCTGCGTCGACGGCCACGTCGTGCTGAAGAACGGCCTCGAGGTCGACTCCAACACGATCGTGTGGACGGCCGGCGTCAAGCCGAACCCGGCGCTCTCCCGCTTCGGTCTGCCCCTCGGCCCGCGCGGTCACGTCGACTGCGAGCCGACCCTCCAGGTCGCGGGCACCGACTACATCTGGGCCGCCGGCGACAACGCCCAGGTCCCGGACCTCGTCGGCCGCAAGGCCGGCAACCCCAACGCCTGGTGCCCGCCGAACGCCCAGCACGCGCTGCGTCAGGCCAAGGTCCTCGGCGACAACGTGATCTCCGGTATGCGGGGCTTCCCGCAGAAGGACTACTCGCACGCCAACAAGGGCGCGGTGGCCGGCCTCGGCCTCCACAAGGGCGTGGCGATGATCGTCATGGGCAAGATGAAGATCAAGCTCAAGGGCCGTCTCGCCTGGTACATGCACCGTGGCTACCACGGCATGGCGATGCCGACCTTCAACCGCAAGATCCGCGTCTTCGCCGACTGGACCCTCGGCATGTTCCTCAAGCGCGAGGTCGTCGCCCTCGGCGCCCTGGAGACTCCCCGCGAGGAGTTCTACGAGGCCGCCAAGCCGGCGCCGGTTCCCGCCGCGAGCGCTGCCGACAAGGGCGAGAAGGCCAAGGCCTCCTGACCCCTTCCGGCTGACCTCCCGAGGTAGCTGAACCGACCGAAGGACCTCCCGCCATCCGTGGTGCGGGAGGTCCTTCGGCGTTCCCGGACACGGCCGCCGCGCGGGCCGACCGGGTGGCTCCTGCACCTGTTTTGCCCAGCCGTAACGCGCGTGGGGGACTGCCAACGGGGCCCGCAGGTGTTTACGTGGTGTCGGATATTTCCGGGATCCGTTATCACGGAGGTGTGTGCCATGGCAGACGCCGCGGTGCGGCTTGAGGGGTTTCTCGAACAGTTGCTGGGGGTTCCGCTCCCGGTGCGCATCCGCGCCTGGGACGGTTCGCAGGCGGGTCCGCCGGGCGCGCCGACCCTCGTCGTACGCAACCGCCGTGCTGTGCGGCGGCTGTTGTTCAAGCCCGGTGAGCTGGGCCTGGCCCGGGCCTGGGTCGCCGGGGACCTGGACATCGAGGGGGATCTCTACTCCGCCCTCGATCGGCTCGCGGGACTCGTGTGGGAGCGGGGCGAGGACGCCCGGAGCCTGGCTCAGGTGCTTCGGGACCCCGAGGCGCGGGCCGCCGTCCGCGGGCTCGTCAAGCTGGGCGGGCTGCCGCTGCCGCCCGCGCCGCCGCCGGAGGAGGTGCGCCGACCGGGCCACCTGCACACCAAGCGCACCGACCGGCGTGCCATCAGCCACCACTACGACGTCGGCAACGACTTCTACGAGATCGTCCTCGGCCCGTCCATGGTGTACTCCTGCGCCTACTGGCCCGCCCCGGACAGCACCCTGGAGACCGCCCAGAGCGACAAGCTCGACCTGATCTGCCGCAAGCTCGGACTGCGGCCCGGCCTGCGGTTGCTCGACGTCGGCTGCGGCTGGGGCTCGATGGCCGTGCACGCCGCCCGCGAGTACGGCGTGACCGTCGTCGGCATCACCCTCTCCCAGGAGCAGGCCGCCTACGCCCGCAAGCGCGTCGCCGACGAGGGGCTCACCGACAAGGTGGAGATCCGCGTCCAGGACTACCGGGACGTCGGCGACGGACCGTACGACGCCATCTCCTCGATCGGCATGGCCGAGCACGTCGGCGCCGACCGGTACCTGGAGTACGCCGATGTGCTGCACCGGCTGCTGAAGCCCGGCGGACGGCTGCTGAACCACCAGATCGCCCGGCGGCCGCAACGCGACGAATCGTCCTACGAGGTCGACGAGTTCATCGACGCCTACGTGTTCCCCGACGGTGAGCTCCAGCCCGTCGGCAGCACCGTCGCCCAGCTCGAACGCGCCGGTTTCGAGGTGCGCGACGTCGAGTCGATCCGGGAGCACTACGCCCTGACGCTGCGCCGCTGGGTCGCCAATCTGGAGGCCGACTGGGCGCGGGCGGTCACGCTCACCAGCATCGGGCGGGCCCGCGTGTGGCGGCTGTACATGGCCGCCTCCGCGCTGGCCTTCGAGCGCAACCGCATCGGCGTCAATCAGGTACTGGCGGTGCGTACCCCCGAACCCGGTGACTCCGGGATGCCGCTGCGCGCCCGCGAGTGGAGTGAGTCGCACAGCCGTTGAGCCGACGCGAGCCGAAGGGCCGGGCCCCCGTGGTGGGGGAACCCGGCCCTTCGGTGCGTCGAGGCGTGGTCACTCGGCCTTGATCGCGTTCAGCATGTTCAGCTTCGCGGCGTTGCGCGCCGGCCACATCGCGGCCAGGACGCCCACCAGACCGGCCAGCACCAGGAAGATCCCGATCCGGTCCCAGGGCAGGACCAGCTGGTAGCCCGGGATCTGGTCCGCGAAGGTCTCACCGATCGCCCAGCCGAGGAACGAGCCGAGGCCGATGCCGACCACCGCGCCGAACACCGAGATGACGACGGCCTCCAGCCGGACCATCCGCTTCACCCGGCGCCGGTCGAGACCGATCGCCCGCAGCATGCCGATCTCCTGCTGCCGCTCGAAGACCGACATCGCCAGGGTGTTGACGACGCCCAGCACCGCGATGATCAGGGCCATCGCCAGCAGGCCGTACATGATGTTCAGCAGGGTGTTGATGGCGCCGCCGAACTCGTTGCGGATGTCCTGCCGGTCCATGACCGTGATCGCGGGGTTGTCGCCCAGCGCGTCGATGAGGACCTTCTCGTTCCCCGCGGACTGGCCGCCGTCGACCTTCACGAAGATCTGCCGGATGTAGGGCTTCGCCTCGTGCTCGTCGACGACCTTCCGGTCGACGAGGACGGGGGAGAGGAACTCGCTGTCCTTGTAGACGGCGCCGACGGTCAGCGTCTCCTTCTTCTCGTCCGCGAAGGTGAACGGGACGCTGTCGCCGGGCTTCCAGCCCTTGCTCTTCGCCGTCTTCTCGGCGACCGCGATCTGGCCCTTCGCCAGTGAGTCGACGTTGCCGCTGACGACGTCGACGTTCAGCACCCGCTGGATGTCGCCCGGGGTGACCGCGGAGGCGGACACGTAGTCGTCGCCGGCCTGGAGGTAGGCGTCCTGCTGCGGGGAGACCGCGGAGACGCCCTTGGCCTTCTCCAGCGCGGTCAGCGCGGACTGGTCGAGGTCGCCGCCGTTGGCCATCGAGACCATGTAGTCGGCCTTGATGTTGTCCGTGGTCATCTTGTCGATGGCGGTGCCGACGGTGATGCCGAGCACCGACAGGCCGGTCACCAGCGTCAGTCCGATCGCCAGCGCCGAGGCGGTGGCGCCGGTACGGCGCGGGTTGCGGACCGCGTTCTGGCCGGCCAGCTTGCCGGCCACGCCGAAGGGGCCGACGAGCAGCGGGCGGACGAGCGCGATCACGGGCCGGGACAGCAGCGGGATCAGGATGATCACGCCGATCAGCGCGAGGAAGGCGCCCGCCCCGATGTACATCCGGCCGTCGTCGCCGCCGGTCGAGGCGCCCAGCACGATGCCGGCCGCGCCGAGGCCGGTGACGGCCGTACCGATGGAGTTGCGCAGCACCAGCGACTTGGTGGTGGCCACCGCGTGCAGGCTGTTCATGGCCGCCACCGGCGGGATCTTCGCGGCCCGGCGGCCGGGCAGCCAGGCGGCGAACATCGTGATCAGCACACCGACCGCGACCGCGGCGATCACCGGCGTGGCGGACAGGACCAGCGGGCCGTCCGGGATCTTCATCTCGAACGCGGCCATGCCGGACCGCAGACCGACCGCGAGGCCGATGCCGAGGACGAAGCCGATCACCGAGGCGACCAGGCCCACCACCGCGGCCTCGGCGAGCACCGAGCGGGTGATCTGCTTGCGCGACGCCCCGACGGCGCGCATCAGGGCGATCTCCTTCGTGCGCTGGGCGACCAGCATCGTGAAGGTGTTGGAGATCAGGAAGATGCCGACGAACAGCGCGATGCCCGCGAAGCCGAGCAGGACCTGCTTGAGGTTGCCCAGGCCCTGTTCGATCTGCTCGGCCTGCTCGTCCGCGAGCGCCTTGCCGGTCTGGGCGTCGGCGGTGTCCGGCAGCAGCGGCTTGACCGCGGCCAGGATCTTCGCGTCGTCGGCGCCGGGGGCGGCGGTGACGGTGACGCTCTCGAAGTAGCCCGGCTTGAGGTACTGCTTCTGGGCGACGGCGGTGTCGAAGAGGACCAGGCTGCCGCCGGCGTTCACGGCGCCGTCCTCGGTGGTGAACACCCCGCTGAGGGTGTACTCCTTCACCGGGCCGTTGGTCGCGACGCGCACCCGGTCGCCGACCTGGTACTCGCCCTTGGTCGCGGACTCCTTGTCCAGGGCGATCTGATCGTCCTTCACCGGGCCGGAGCCGTCGGTGAACGTGTAGGCGCTGTCCTTGCCGTCCTTGCCGGGGGCGAAGTTGGAGCCCTTGTTGGACCAGCCGACGCCGATGAGCTTGCCGTCGGGGTCGGCGACCCCGGCGAAGCCCTCGACGCGGCCGTACACGCCGGCGACGCCGTCCACGGCGGTGATCTTGTCGAGGGTCTGCCGGGAGAGGCCGGGCTCTTCCTTGGGGTTGTCCGGGTCGGCGTGCGAGGTGACGGAGACGGCGACGTCGTCGTAGCTCTTCGCGGACTGGTTGCGGAAGGCGTTGGAGAGGGTGTCGGCGAAGACCAGGGTGCCGGAGACGAACGCGACGCCGAGCATGACGGCGAGCACGGTCATCAGCAGCCGGGCCTTGTGCGCGAGAACGTTGCGCAGGGCGGTGCGGAACATCAGCTGGTGCGGCCCTTCGCGTCGAACTGCTTCATGAAGTCGAGCACGTTGTCCGCGGTCGGCCGGTACATCTCGTCGACGATCCGGCCGTCGGCCAGGAAGACCACGCGGTCCGCGTAGGCCGCGGCCACCGGGTCGTGGGTCACCATCACGACCGTCTGACCCAACTCCCGTACAGAGTTGCGAAGGAAGCCCAGCACCTCGGCGCCGGAGCGCGAGTCGAGGTTTCCGGTCGGCTCGTCGCCGAAGATGATCTCGGGCCGGGAGGCGAGCGCGCGGGCCACGGCGACGCGCTGCTGCTGGCCGCCGGAGAGCTGGGCCGGGCGGTGCTTGAGCCGGTCGGAGAGACCGATCATCCGGATCACCGAGTCCACCCACTGCTGGTCGGGCTTGCGGCCCGCGATGTCCATCGGGAGGGTGATGTTCTCCAGCGCGGTCAGGGTCGGCAGCAGGTTGAACGCCTGGAAGATGAAGCCGATCTTGTCCCGGCGCAACTTCGTGAGCTGCTTGTCCTTCAACGTGCCGAGCTCGGTGTCGCCGATGCGCACGGAACCGGAGGAGAAGGTGTCCAGGCCGGCCACACAGTGCATCAGCGTGGACTTGCCGGAGCCGGAGGGGCCCATGATCGCGGTGAACTCGGCCTGCCGGAAGTCGACGGAGACCCGGTCCAGGGCGACCACCTGGGTCTCGCCCTGTCCGTAGATCTTCGACAGATCCGTGGCCCGCGCGGCCACGGTCGTGGCCCGGTCGGCGATGGGTGCGGTGGTCACGAGAAGAACGCTCCTGAGGGGACGGCGGTGTGTTCGAAGGACGTGTCCATCGTCCCGGCCGTGCGGCGCCGTGTAGTCCGTCCCTGTTCCGGTTCCGAAGGCAGACTGCGGATGGACCGGAGGCGGCTGCGTCATACCTGAGGATGACGGCGACCCCTGACACCTGTTCGCATCGGGAACAGGTGGAGCGTCCTTGTTCGGGCGGTGAAATTCCGTCATTCCGTATGCGCCGCCGGCGGCCGCACGGAAGGCTATTGGCAAGTGCGGATGGCGTGTTCCGTGGGCTGATGCACCCTCAGACGTCAATAAAATAAGACAACATCGGTCCGCCCGTCCGCTGTTCGGGGGATGTATCCCGATAGGCTCGGGACCTCGATGCGGAGCCCATGGCCTGCCCAGATGGTGGAATGCAGACACGGCGAGCTTAAACCTCGCTGCCCCTTCGCGGGCGTGCCGGTTCAAGTCCGGCTCTGGGCACTTCCGACGTTTCTCCCTTCCTTCAAGAGTTGACCCCGGTTCAGGAGTTCCCGCACAACCGTTGACAGCGGGCGGGCGCGGCCGGAGACTCGCGTCAGGGGAAGGTGAATAAAACTTCACCACGCGAACGCAAGCTATGGGAAGGGAAGCGACCGATGCGCACCACCGTCGGCATCATCGGAGCGGGCCCCGCCGGCCTCCTCCTCGCGCGGCTGCTCCACAACGCCGGCATCGACTCGGTCGTCCTGGAGAGCCACGACCGGGCCTACGTCGAGCACCGCCAGCGCGCCGGGATCCTGGAACAGGGCACGGTGGACGTGCTGCGCGCGGCCGGCGCCGGGGAGCGGATGGACCGCGAGGGGCTGCCGCACGACGGGATCGAGCTGCGGTACGACCGCAGACGCCACCGCGTCGACTTCCCCGCCCTCACCGGCGGCCGGGCGGTCATGGTCTACGCCCAGACCGAGGTCTGCAAGGACCTCATCGCCCTCCAGCTCAAGGAGGGCGGTCCGCTGCTGTTCGAGGCGGAGGCGCTGGCCGTTGAGGGCGCGGACACCGGCAGCCCGCGCGTGCGCTTCCGGCAGGGCGGCGCCGAGGACGTCCTCGAATGCGACTACGTCGTCGGCTGCGACGGCTTCTGGGGCGTGGCACGCAGGGCGATCCCCGAGGAACTGGTGCAGGTCTTCGAGCGGACGTACCCCTTCGGCTGGCTCGGCATCCTCGCCGACGTCGCCCCCTCCCACGACGAGCTGGTCTACGCCCGCCACGACCGGGGCTTCGCCCTGCTGTCCATGCGCTCCCCGTCCGTCTCCCGCCTCTACCTCCAGGTGCCCGAGGGCACGGACCCCGAGGAGTGGACCGACGGCGAGATCTGGGCGGAGCTGGAGCGCCGCTTCGAGACCGCCGACGACTGGCGCCTGGAGCGCGGCCCGATCACCCAGAAGTCGGTCACGCCCATGCGCTCCTACGTCCACGAACCCATGCGGCACGGCCGTCTCTTCCTGGCCGGTGACGCGGCCCACATCGTGCCGCCCACCGGGGCGAAGGGACTGAATCTCGCCATCGGTGACGTCGTCACCTTCGCGCGGGCGCTGACGCACGAGCGGCGCACCGGCTCGGCCGAGCTCCTCGACGCCTACTCCGAGACCTGCCTGCGCCGTGTCTGGCAGGCCGAGCGGTTCTCCTACGACATGACGACCCTGCTGCACCGGGCGCCCGAGGCCACGCCGTTCGAGGACCGGCTCCAGCTGGCCCGGCTGGAGCGGATCGCGGCGTCGAGGGCGGCCGAGACGGATCTCGCCGAGGCGTACACCGGGTTTCCGTTCGGGTGACGGCGGGCCGAGGCCGGGGGAGTGATCTCCGACTGGTTCCGGCCATGTCGCAGGTTGGTCATGAATGGGCCCCTTCGTGGCTGGGAATCACCCGGCCGCGTAGCGTGTTGGCCAGCACGACAAGGGAAAGATCCTCCCCAAGCACTAGGGTCAATCCTTTGCCTACCTATTACTCTTGAGCCAAGGCCGCGCACGGCGGCCATGGAGGAGTGAAATGAGGAGCAGCAACCCGGTCTTCTCGCGACGGGGGTTCAGCCGCGACAACGGCTACGCGGGCTTCAACACCGCGCCGCAGGCCGGGGGCGCCGCTGTCGGCACGCAGGGCAACCCTTACGCCCAGCCGCAGGCCGGCAACCCGTACGCGCAGAACCCTTACGCCCAGCAGGACCTGCAGTACGGCGCGCCGCCGCAGGCTCCGGCCACCACCGGCCGCATGACGTTGGACGACGTCCTCATGCGCACCGGCACCACGCTCGGCGTCCTGATCGTCACGGCCGCGCTCGCCTGGGCGCTGCTGCCGGTCGACGACGCCAACATCAGCCGGTCCTACGGCATCGCGATCGGCGCCGGTCTGATCGGCATGGTCCTGGCACTCGTCCAGTCCTTCAAGCGCAAGGCGTCTCCGGCGCTGATCCTGTCGTACGCCGCCCTCGAGGGCGTGTTCCTCGGCGTGGTCTCCAGCGTCGTCGACAACCGCATCGCCAGCGGCGCGGCCATGCAGGCCGTGCTCGGCACGCTCGCCGTGTTCGGCGCGGTGCTGGTGGCGTACAAGGCCGGCTGGATCCGCGTCAACCGCCGCTTCGTCGGCTTCGTGATGGCGGCCGCGCTCGGCTTCATCGTCCTGATGGCGATCAACCTGCTGTTCGCGGTCTTCGGCGGCGGTGACGGCCTCGGCTTCCGCAGCGGCCCGCTCGGCATCCTCTTCGGTGTCATCGGCATCCTGCTCGGCGCCTGCTTCCTCGCCCTGGACTTCAAGCAGGTCGAGGACGGCATCGCCTACGGCGCGCCGCGCGAGGAGGCCTGGCTGGCGGCCTTCGGCCTCACCCTGACGCTGGTGTGGATCTACATGGAGTTCCTGAGGCTCATCTCGATCCTCAACAGCAGCGACTGATCCACCGCACCGTCGTACGCGAAGGGCCCCGGGCTGCGACCCGGGGCCCTTCGGCGTTGTCCCGGTGCGCGCCTAGAGCAGTTTGCGCGCGGCCCTCCTCAGGTCGTACTCGTGAATGATCGCCTTCGCGTGGCCGTACGCGAGGTTGTGTTCGTGCCGGAGCCAGCTGACCTTCTCCTCGAAGTTGAAGAGAGCCGGGCCTTCTTCGACAGCGCGCAACCAGTCGGAGACTTCACGACCGGTGCAATGGGGGATGCGGGCGAGCAGATTGCGATGGGTCTCCTGGGAGAAGACTTGGGACATCGGCGCCTCCGGACGCATGGGATGTAAGCCGGTCCTTCAGGTCACCGTGCCTGAGCGTTCGCCCGTTGGCAACAGTCGCGTACGCTCACGGCGTGGTTGATACGACGCGTCTGACCCGAGCCGTAGATCACTTCGCCGACCGGTTGCGGGCGGCGCCGCAGAGCCGGTTGCAGAGAAGCGCCGCAGCGGAGGCGCTGGCGCTGGCCAGGGAGTTCGCCCGCCGGGCGCAGGTACTGGAGGATCCGCAGGCACCGCCCCGGGAGATGCCCGACGCCGGGATGTTCGCGGCCGCCGACCAAGTCACCGTCGCCGTCCATGACTTGGCCCTCGTACTCACGAACGAGGGGGAGGTCGAGGAAGCGGTGAGGCTGGTGGAGGAAGCGCAGAAGCGGGCCGGCGTGTGAGCCCCTACAGGGACGCTATGACCCGGTCGGCCAGGATGTAGACGTTCTCCTCGCCGCACGCGAACGTCAGCGTGTACGCGCCGGAGATGCCCGAACCGCCCAGCAGCACCGGCGTCTCGCCCGAGCGCAGCGCCACCGCCAGGCGCTCCGCCGTCTCGCGGTGGCCCGGGGTCATGCACAGGGTGGTGCCGTCGGCGAAGACGTAGACGTCGAGGGTGCCCAGGGGGCCGGGGCGGACGTCGGTCAGTTCGGTGGCGGAGGCGGCCAGGTCCTCGAGGGTGGCCACCGTGCGCTCATGGTCGTTCACCACCGGCGACGAGGCCGGGACGAAGTCCGGGTGGGACGGGTGACGGCGGCGGGCCGCGGCCAGCTCGGGGGACTCCCCGGCGAACTCGTCGGGCTCGGCGGTCGGCTCGGTCACCGGCTCCAGGTGCTCCAGGCCCGCGAAGTCGGCCTGGCGCGGCAGGAAGAGCTCACTGTCCGACAGGCCCAGCAGCGTGGGCGCGTCGGAGGCGTCACGGGCCTCCTGGGCGGCCCAGAAGGCACGCGCCTCGGCCAGTTCCCGCTCGCGCTCCTCGGCGAGCGCCTCGGCCACCGCCGCGCGTATCTCATCGGTGTCGGCGGAGACACGCGCCTGCGGGACGAGGCCGTGGGCCGTGGTGGCGTTGCTCTGTGCCAGCTCGGTGTGCAGGGCCGCGACCTGTCGGCGCAGTCCCATGAGGGTGCGCAGGACGGCGACGCCCACGGCGCCGGTGGCGGCCGTGGTGAGCAGCAAAGCGATCGGCATGGCGCTCACTGACGTACTCCCGGTTCAAAGTCGACCCCCGACTTCCTACATCAGCTTGAAGGGCGGACTATCCAGCTGTCAGTGCGTAAGGTCACGAAACGGACAGGGATTTGGGTCTGGGGTTTGGTGCTGAAACTGTTCTGACCTGCGTAAATCCCTCCGCGAAGGGAGATAGGTCACATCCTGGGGGAGATTGGATCACAAAACGGCCCAGAACCTTGGAGTTTCCCGGGTTCTGGGCCGAAGGCTCACGCTGGGTCGTGCGGTGACTACCCAGCGGTGGTGCCTCGTTGGTTCAGCTGAGGCGCTCGATGACCATCGCCATGCCCTGGCCGCCGCCGACGCACATCGTCTCCAGACCGAACTGCTTGTCGTGGAACTGCAGGGAGTTGATGAGCGTGCCGGTGATGCGGGCGCCGGTCATGCCGAAGGGGTGGCCGACGGCGATGGCGCCGCCGTTGACGTTCAGCCTGTCGATGTCGATGCCCAGGTCGCGGTAAGAGGGGATCACCTGGGCGGCGAAGGCCTCGTTGATCTCGACCAGGTCGATGTCGCCGATGGTGAGGCCGGCGCGCTGCAGGGCCTGCTTGCTGGCCTCCACCGGGCCGAGGCCCATGATCTCGGGGGACAGGCCGGAGACGCCGGTGGACACGATGCGGGCGAGCGGGGTGAGGCCGAGCTCGCGGGCCTTGGTGTCGGACATGATCACGACCGCGGCGGCGCCGTCGTTGAGCGGGCAGCAGTTGCCGGCGGTGACGAGGCCGTCGGGGCGGAAGACGGGCTTGAGGCCGCCGACGCCCTCCAGGGTGACGCCGGCGCGGGGGCCGTCGTCCTTGCTCACGACGGTGCCGTCGGGGAGCGTCACCGGGGTGATCTCGCGCTCCCAGAAGCCGTTCTTGATGGCTTCCTCGGCGAGGTTCTGGGAGCGGACGCCGAACTCGTCCATGTCCTGGCGGGTGACGCCCTTGGAGCGGGCGAGGTTCTCGGCGGTCTGGCCCATGGCGATGTAGGCGTCCGGCACGAGGCCGTCCTCGCGCGGGTCGTGCCAGGTCGTGCCCTCCTGCTGGGCGACCTCGGCGGTGCGGGCCTCGGCCTCGGCGAAGAACGGGTTGTGCGTGTCCGGGAGGCTGTCGGAGTTGCCCTTGGTGAAGCGGGAGACCATCTCGACGCCGGCCGAGATGAAGACGTCGCCCTCGCCGGCCTTGATGGCGTGCAGGGCCATGCGGGAGGTCTGGAGGGAGGAGCTGCAGTACCGGGTGACGGTGCAGCCCGGGAGGTGGTCCATGCCCATCTGTACGGCGACGATGCGGCCGAGGTTGTTGCCCTGCTCGCCGCCGGGGAGGCCGCAGCCGAGCATCAGGTCGTCGATGTCGCGCGGGTCCAGCTCGGGGACCTTGGCGAGGGCGGCCTGGATGATCGTGGCGGTGATGTCGTCCGGGCGCAGGTCCTTGAGGGAACCCTTGAAGGCGCGGCCGATGGGAGAGCGGGCGGTCGAGACGATCACGGCTTCGGGCATCACGGCTCCATGGCATACCGGGGGGTCGGGCAGGGCTGTGAGGGAAGTTACCCGCACGTATGGGCGAGGTCACGGGCGTGGGTGTGTGACCCTCGCCGCAGTTTTCTAAGCGCTTGCTTTTCTCGCCCCCTCCGCCCCTACCCGTCCCATCCCCGGGGGCTGCCGCCCCCGAACCCCCGCATCGGCCTGAACGGCCTCGTCCTCAAACGCCGGACGGGCTGAATTTGGGTGCCGACCGGCCGTCGTCGTCAGCCCCGTCCACAAGCGCCGGACGGGCCGAATTTGGGTGCCGACCGGCCGTCGTCGTCAGCCTCGTCCACAAGCTCCGCACGGGCCGAAAGGGGTGCGGACCGGTCGTTGTCGTCGGCCTCGTCCTCGAAACGCCGGGTGGGCCGAAAGAGTGCGGACCGGTCGTCGTCGGCCTCGTCCTCGAACGCTGGGTGGGCTGGAAGGCGTGCGGATCGGGCCGACGTGCCGAAGGGTGCACGCGGTGTTCTGAGCGCGTTCTGTTGTTACGGCGACGGTGCGGCCGGGGCGTGGTCCGGTTCTGGGACGCGGCGTCGGCGGCGGCGCTTGAGGAGGGCCCAGGGGCCCTTGGGGCCCGTCGGCATGGCGGCGGTGACCTCCGTGCCGGCCTCCGAGGCCGCCTCGGCCGCTGCCCGGGCCACCGGCAGGAAGCCCTCGCGGCGGGTGACGTCGGGGCGCTCCTCGTCCGCCGGCCACAGGCCGAGGGTGGCGCAGACGGTCGGCAGGACCGCCATCGCCGCGGTGGCGTAGCCCTCCGCCGAGGGGTGGTAGTTGTCGGGGCCGAAGAGCTCACGCGGGTTCGCCTCGAACTCCGGGCCCAGCAGGTCGCCCAGCGACACCGTCCGCCCGCCCTGTTCGACGGCGCCGATGGTCTGGGCCGCCGCCAGCTGGCGGGAGGCGCGCCGGGCCAGCCAGCGCAGGGGCTGCTGCACCGGCTCGATCGTGCCCAGGTCCGGGCAGGTGCCGACCACCACCTCCGCGCCGGCCGTGCGCAGCCGCCGTACGGCCGAGGAGAGGTGGCGCACCGAGCGGGTCGCGGGCATCCGGTTGGTGACGTCGTTCGCGCCGATCATGATCACGCAGACGTCCGGCGTCAGGGCCGGGTCGGCGAGGATCAGGGCCACCTGGCGGTCCAGGTCGTCCGAGCGCGCGCCCGGCAGGGCCACGTTGCGCAGGACCACCGGCCGCTCCGCCACCGCCGCCAGCCCCGACGCCAGCAGCGCGCCCGGCGTCTGGCCCGCCCGGTGCACACCCTGGCCGGCGGCCGTCGAGTCGCCCAGCATCGTCAGCCGCAGCGGCTGCTCGCCGGGCGTCGCGTAGAGGTGGCCGTACCGGCCGTCGGCGTTGGGTACGTGGTTGGTCGTGCCGTTGCCGACGTGACGCCTGGCCATCCGTACCTCGGCGAGCAGCAGACCCACGGCCGCCGCGCCCGCCAGACCGATGCCGCCTCCGCCGTACGCGGCGCCCGCCGCGATCCGCCGGGCCACCCTCGCTCGGGACATGCTCGTCATGCGTCGCCGCCACCTCCTCATAGCCGTACATCAACTGCTTGCCCCGCACGGACCGTCGCCCAATCCCAACGGCGAGTGAACGACCTTCACCCGACCCGCGCCGTCCGCAGGGCCTAGGCTGGCGTAACAACTACGACCACCCTTTTTGCAGCATCCGGAGACAACGGTGCATTTCCACGACTCGATGATCAGTCTCGTCGGCAACACCCCGCTGGTGAGGCTCAACAACGTGACCAAGGGCATCCAGGCCACCGTCCTGGCCAAGGTCGAGTACTTCAACCCGGGCGGCTCCGTGAAGGACCGCATCGCCCTGCGGATGATCGAGGCCGCGGAGGAGAGCGGCGCCCTCAAGCCCGGCGGCACCATCGTCGAGCCGACCAGCGGCAACACCGGCGTCGGCCTCGCGATCGTCGCCCAGCAGAAGGGGTACAAGTGCATCTTCGTGTGCCCCGACAAGGTCAGCACCGACAAGATCAATGTGCTGCGGGCCTACGGGGCCGAGGTGGTCGTGTGCCCGACCGCCGTGGATCCCGAGCACCCGGACTCCTACTACAACGTCTCCGACCGGCTCGTGCGGGAGACGCCGGGTGCCTGGAAGCCGGACCAGTACTCCAACCCCAACAACCCGCTCTCCCACTACCACTCCACCGGCCCCGAGCTGTGGGAGCAGACGGAGGGGAAGATCACCCATTTCGTGGCGGGCGTGGGCACCGGCGGCACCATCTCCGGCACCGGCCGCTATCTGAAGGACGTCAGCGACGGCAAGGTCAAGGTCATCGGCGCCGACCCCGAGGGGTCCGTGTACTCGGGCGGCTCCGGGCGGCCGTACCTCGTCGAGGGCGTCGGTGAGGACTTCTGGCCGACCGCCTACGACCGGACCGTCGCCGACGAGATCGTGCCCGTGTCAGACAAGGACTCTTTCCAGATGACCCGTCGGCTGGCCAAGGAGGAGGGCCTGCTGGTGGGCGGGTCGTGCGGCATGGCCGTCGTCGGCGCGCTGCGGGTCGCCGAGCGGCTCGGGCCCGACGACGTCGTGGTCGTGCTGCTGCCCGACAGCGGCCGCGGCTACCTCTCCAAGATCTTCAACGACGAGTGGATGGCCGACTACGGCTTCCTGGAGGACGAGGGCCCCAGCGCGCGCGTCGCCGACGTCCTCAACGACAAGGAGCACGGCGCCATCCCCTCCCTCGTCCACATGCACCCGGACGAGACGGTCGGTCAGGCCATCGAGGTGCTGCGCGAGTACGGCGTCTCGCAGATGCCGATCGTGAAGCCGGGCGCCGGTCACCCGGACGTCATGGCCGCCGAGGTCGTCGGGTCGGTCGTCGAACGGGAGCTGCTGGACGCCCTGTTCACCCAGCGGGCCTCCCTCGACGACCCGCTGGAGAAGCACATGTCGGCCCCGCTGCCGCAGGTCGGCTCCGGCGAGCCGGTCGGCGACCTGATGTCGGTGCTGGGCGCGGCCGACGCGGCGATCGTGCTGGTCGAGGGCAAGCCGACCGGTGTGATCAGCCGGCAGGACCTGCTGGCCTTCCTGGCCAAGGGCGGGAAGTAGCGGCCAACCTGCGGTGAACGGGGCGTGGCCGCGGCGAACTTGCGGTGACCGGGGCCGCTCGGAGCGTCGCGGAACTGGTACGAGCGCGTCACGTCCACGCAGCACCCGCTTAACACGGGTCCGGCACATTAGTGGGTGTCGGCAGGGCGGGAGCGGCTCCCCGCCCGAGCCGGCGCCGAACGTCCAAGGACCTCCGGAGCGGCTCCCGGACCTCCATGGACGCCACGGACGCGCAAGCCCGGCCCTGACCCGGCTCGCGTCCTTCGCGGGGACCGCCGTCGTCCCGCCCCCCGGAAACGGGGGTGCGGCGGTCCCCGCGCACCTCTTCTTTCGGCAGCCTCGGTCGCCTCAGCGCGCTGTCGCGGCCCAACTCCCCAGCATGGCCAAGCGTTCCGCCGTCTCCGAGCCCCGCTCCGGTGTGTACACCACCACCGTCTGCTCCGGGTCCGTCGGGACGGTCAGGGTTTCGAAGGGGAGGGACAGCGGGCCCGCCACCGGGTGGTCGATGCGTTTGGTGCCGGCCATGCAGGCCTGGACGTCGTGGACCGTCCACAGCCGGCGGAAGTCCGCGCTCCGGCCGCACAGTTCGCCGACGAGGGCGTCCAGTTCGGGGTCGTCGGGGCGGTGGCCGGCGTTCAGCCGCAGATGGGCGACCGCCTGGGCGGCGATGCCGGGCCAGTCCGGGTAGAGGTCACGGGCGGCCGGGTCCAGGAAGACGTGCCGGGGGATGTTGCGCTCCTCGGGGGCGGTGTCGCCGTAGCCGTTCAGCGCGTCGGCCAGGGAGTTCCAGGCGAGGACGTCCATGCGCGGGCCGATGACGAAGGCCGGCGTGCGGTCCATGCCGTCCAGCAGCGTCTGGACGCCGGGGCGCACCCGCGTGGCCTCCGGGCGGCGTGGGCCGCGGCGGCCGGGCCGGGCCACCGTGCGCAGATAGGCGTGCTCCGTCGCGTCCAGCCGCAGGACCCGCGCGACGGCGTCCAGGACGGCGTCCGAGACGCTGCGCCCCCGGCCCTGTTCGAGACGGACGTAGTAGTCGGCGCTCACCCCGGCCAGCTGCGCCACCTCCTCGCGGCGCAGACCCGGAACGCGGCGCCGCCCGTACGAGGGCAGCCCCACCTCCTCCGGCTGGATCCGGCCGCGGCGCGAGCGCAGGAAGTCTCCCAGGTCCCCGTCCATGCCTTCGAGCGTAGCCGCGCGCCGGGCCGTGAGCCTGGTACTGCCAGACACAGGAACAACGCATCCCTGGGTAGGGCGGGCGCGGCGGCCGAGGGTGAGGGGTGTTCGCCGGCCGCCGGGGAGACACCCCGGCGGCCCCCTCACCAGGAGGAGTCCCATGTCGTACGAGAACCTGACCGGCCGTACCGCCGTCGTGACCGGAGCGGCGAGCGGGATCGGCGAGGCCGTCGCCGTACTGCTCGCCGAGCGGGGCGCGCGTGTCGCGCTGCTGGCCCGGCGCGAGCAGCGGCTGGAGGAGGTCGCCGCGAAGATCACCGCGGGCGGCGGCAGCGCGCTGGCCGTCGTCGCGGACGTCACCGACGACGCGTCCGTGGCCGCCGCCGTGGAACGGATCCACGAGGCGTACGGGGCCGTCGACCTCGTCGTCAACAACGCCGGCGTCATGCTGGGCAACCCCGTGGAGGCGGGGCGGCTCGACGAGTGGCAGCGGATGATCGACACCAATGTGACCGGGGTGCTGCGGGTCGTGCGGGCGTTCACCGGCGATCTGGTGGCGGCGGCCGGCGAGGGCCGCACGGCCGACCTGGTGAACATCTCGTCCGTCGGCGCCCATCTCGCCTTCCCCAACTACGCGGTCTACGGGGCGACGAAGGCCGCGGTCACGCACCTCTCGCAGTGCCTGCGCACCGAGTTCGGGCCGCGTGACGTGCGGGTGACCAACGTGGAGCCGGGGTTCGTGGAGAGCGAGCTGCGGCTGCACACCGACAACGCGGAGGTGTCTGGGCAGGTCGACGGCATGCTTCAGGCCGTGGGAACGCTGGCGGCCGAGGAACTCGCCGATGTGGTGGCGTACGCGGTGAGCCGGCCCCGGCATGTGAACCTGCGGCAGATCATGGCGATGCCCACCCGGCAGGCGTGAGGCCGCCGGCCCGCCGGGAGGCTCAGTCCTCCCAGCGGTCCTCGTCCTTGGACGACCTGTGGCGCCAGCCCCGGAAGAATCCGGGGTTGGTGCGCACCGCCTGGACGACGTTCACGCCGACGATGCCCACCCAGGTGACCAGCAGACCGGAGAGCCCGGCCACACCGCCGCCGATCCCGGACAGCGGGATCGCCACGACCAGCGTGACGATGCCGAAGCCGAAACGCTCGCCGAAGGAGTCCGTCGGCTTCGGCGACCGCGCGCCCCGGGCCGCGACCATCTGCTGCTCGGCCAGCTGCCGCCGCAGCCGGCGCTCGACAGCCCCGTCGATGCGCTGGTCGACCTTCTCCATGAACGAGTCGACCAGCGCGGACTCGTAGTCGTCGCCCAGCTCCCTGCGTGCCTGCAGGGTGGCGTTCAGTTCCTTCTTGAGCTCGGTGTCCCGCGCGTCCATTCCGGTCATCCCCCCAAGGTAGGCAGCGGGGGATACGACCGCACTGGGGTTAGCCCCCCTGTTCGGCTGGGGGTCTGCGGCACCGCGGGCTCACTTCACCAGCCCGTGTTCCTCGGCGTAGGCGTTCGCCACGTCCTCCGGGTCCTTCTTGTCCTTGTCGACCAGCCGGTTCAGCTCGGTGAGCTGCTCGGTGGTCAGGGTGTTGCCGAGCTCGGCGAGGGCCTTGCGGACCGTGGAGTCGGCCTTGCGGTCGGCGATCAGGGGGACGATGTGCTGGCCGGGGATGAGGTTCTTGGGGTCGGTCAGCACCACCCAGTCGTTGGCCTGGATGTCGGTGTCGGTGGTGAACAGGTTCGCCACGTCCACGTCGCCCTTCTTCAGGGCGCCCTTGACCAGCGGGCCGGAGGAGTCCAGCGACTTGAACTCCTTGAACTCCACCCCGTAGACGTCCTTCAGGCCGACCGCGCCGACCTCCCGCTTCTTCACCTCGGGCGCCGCGCCGATGACCAGCTTGCCGTTCTGCTTCCTCAGGTCGGCCAGCGAGGTCAGGCCGTACTTCTCGGCCGTCTCACGGGTGACGACGAAGGCGTCGGAGTCCTCGGCCATGCCGTACGGCAGCACCTGGAGGCCGCTGGGGAGGGCCATGGTGAGGGCGTTCTGCATCTCGCCCTCCTCGGTCGCGGTCGCTTTGGGCGCGACGTAGTGCAGCAGGGCGCCCTGGTACTCGGGGAGCAGGTCGATGTCGCCGCCCTTGAGGGCGGGTATGAGGATCTCGCGGGTGCCGAGGTTGGGGCGGACGCTCACCTTGACGCCGGCCGCCTCCAGGACGGCGGCGTACAGGTATCCGAGCACCTGGTTCTCGGTGAAGTTGGCGGTGCCGATGGTGATGCCGCCCTTGCTGGAGCCGCCGCCGGAGCCGGCGGAGCCCTGGCCGTCGAGGGAGGTGATGCCGCTGGAGCAGGCGGCGAGGGCGGGGACGGAGGCGGCTGCGAAGAGGCCGCCGAGGAGCGTGCGTCGGTTCATCGGGAGGTTCATCGAGAGGTCCCTAGGCGGTGCGGTGGCGGAAGAGGAAGCGCTGGAGGCCGGAGAGGGCGAGGTCCAGGACGACGGCGATCACGGCGACCAGCACCGCGCCGCCGAGCACCTGGACGAGGTCGCGCTGGGCGAGGCCGTCGAAGACGTAGCGGCCGAGGCCCCCGAAGGAGACGTACGCGGCGATGGTGGCCGTGGCCACGACCTGGATCAGTGCCAGGCGCAGGCCCGTCATGATCAGGGGGAGGGCCAGCGGGAGTTCCACCTGGAAGAGGACCTGGTGGGCGCGCATGCCCTGGCCGCGTGCCGCGTCCTTCACGTCCGGGTCGACGGCCGTCATGCCCGCGTAGGTGTTGGTGACGATCGCCGGGACCGCGAGGGCGACCAGTGCGACGTAGACCGGGAGCATGGACAGCCCGCCGGCCAGGAAGACCAGCACGACCAGGCCGACGGTCGGCAGGGCGCGCCCGAAGGACGCGAGGTTGATCGCGAGGAAGGCGCCCTTGCCGGTGTGGCCGATCAGCAGGCCGAGGGGGAGGCCGATCGCCGCCGCGATGAGCGTGGCGAGCAGGGAGTACTGGAGGTGTTCGGCCAGGCGGTGCGCGATGCCGTCGGAGCCGGACCACTGCTCGCCGTCGACCAGCCAGGCGCCGAGGTTCTTGAAGAGTTCGTACATGTCAGGCTCGCCGCCTCCGCCACGGGGTCAGGACGTACTGAAGGCCCACCAGCAGCGCGTCGGCGACCACCGCGAGGAGCAGGGTGAGGACCACTCCGACGATCACCGGGGTGGGGAAGTTGCGCTGGAAGCCGTCGGTGAAGAGCTGGCCGAGGCCGCCGTCGCCGATGTAGGTCGCGACCGAGACCAGTGAGATGGACATGACGGTCGCGATCCGGACGCCCGCCATGATCACGGGCAGCGCGAGCGGGAACTCGACGGTGAGGAGGGTGCGCAGGGGGCGCGTGCCCATCGCCCTTGCGGCCTCCTTCACCTTCACCGGGACGGAGTCCAGGCCCTCGACGGTGTTCCGCAGCAGGACGACCAGGGTGTAGACCGTCAGGCCGATCACGGTCGTGGTGCGGGTCAGGCCGGACACCGGAAGCAGCAGGACGAAGATCGCGATCGACGGGATCGTGAACAGGACGTTCGACAGGCCCAGCAGGAAGCCGCGCAGGGGGCGGATCCGGTGGGCGATCACCGCGAGCGGCAGCGAGATCAGGACGCCGAGGAAGACGGCGCCGAGCGCGGCCTGCAGGTGGGAGATGGTCAGGGTGGTGAGGTCGTCGGTGTGGTCGCCTATCCACGACCAGTCGATGGTCATGCCGTCACCCTGGCTTCCGTGTGCGCCCGGCCCGCGTGCTCGTGGATGTCGTCGCGGGAGGAGACGCCGGTCAGGACGCCGTCCGCGTCGACGCGGGCTATGAGACCGGTGGGCGAGGCGATGGACTCGTCGAGGGCCGCAAGGAGCGAGTCGCCGTCCCGCAGCGGCCGCACGGGGATCTCGGTGTCCTGCGACGCCCAGTGCAGGGGCTTGTCCGCCGCGTCGAGCACCAGGCGCCAGGTGCCGCCCTCCGGCGCCGGGCCCTGCGGGACGTCCGCGAGGGTGCGCAGCGACAGCAGCTTCAGACCGCGCTCGGCGCCGAGGAAGTCGGCCACGAAGTCGTCGGCGGGGCGGGCGAGCAGCTCGGCGGGGGAGGCGCACTGGACCAGGTGGCCGCCGGTGCGGAAGATCGCGATCTGGTCGCCGAGCCGGACGGCCTCGTCCACGTCGTGCGTGACGAAGACGATGGTCTTGCTCAACTCCTTCTGGAGCCGCAGCAGTTCGTCCTGGAGCTGGGTGCGTACGACGGGGTCGACCGCGCCGAACGGCTCGTCCATCAGCAGCACGGGCGGGTCGGCGGCGAGCGCGCGGGCCACGCCGACGCGCTGCTGCTGGCCGCCGGAGAGCTGGTGCGGGTAACGCTTGCCGGCGTCGGCCGCGAGACCGACGGTCTCCAGGAGTTCCGCCGCCCGGGCGCGGGCCCTGCCGCGGCTCCAGCCGAGCAGCAGCGGCACGGTGGCGATGTTGTCGAGCACCGTGCGGTGCGGGAACAGGCCCGCCTGCTGGATGACGTACCCGATGGAGCGGCGCAGCTCGGCGGCGTCCTGCCGGGTGACGTCCTTGCCGCCGACCTGGATGGTGCCGGAGGTCGGCTCCACCATCCGGTTGATCATCCGCAGCGTGGTCGTCTTGCCGCAACCGGAAGATCCGACCAGGACGGTCACGCCGCCCTCCGGCATCTCCAGGGAGAGATCGTGGACTGCTGTCGTGCCGTTGGGGAAGCGCTTGTGGACCGCGTCGAACTGGATCATGAGATGTCCCTTGCCCGGCTGTATAACGTCATGCAGAGTTCTTGGTAGCTGAATAGGTTGTCAACGGGTTGGTGTAAATCCGGAGTAACGGATGACCGAAGAGCAAGACGGGATGTCCGGATTGAGGGGAGATTGGGCTTGATGTCGTCTCGGATCGTGGACACGTCGGATGTGGTGTCTCCTGGGCACACCGGCCTCGTCGTCCTCGACGGGATCGGGCTCGGCGTCGAGGACGTCGCACGCCTCGCCGACGGGGCCGCCCGGCCGGTCCCCGCGACCGACGCGATGAAGCGGGCCGAGGAGTCCTGGGACGCCGCCCGCCTCATCGCCGCGACCGGCCGCGTCTACGGCCGCTCCACCGGCGTGGGCGCGAACCGGAACGAGGACGTGCCCACCGAGGCCGCCGCCGAACACGGCCTGCGCCTGCTGCGCAGCCACGCCGGCGCCATCGGCGAGGAACTGCCGGCCCGGCAGGTGCGGGCCATGCTCGCCGTACGCGCCAATCAGCTGCTGGCCGGCGGTGCCGGTCTGCGCCCCACCGTCATCACGGCGATGTGCGAGGCGCTGGAGAGCGGTGCCCACCCGGTCGTGAACGAGTTCGGCTCGGTCGGCACCGGCGACCTCGCGGCACTGGCCCAGACCGGCCTCGCGCTGGCCGGAGAGCACCCGTGGCGCGGCTCCGGAGCGCCCGAGCCGCAGCCGCTCGACAACAACGACGCGCTCGCGTTCATCAGCAGCAACGCCCTCACCCTCGGCCAGGCCGCCCTCGCCCTGCACGAGCTGCGCGGCCTCGTCGCCGCCACCCAGGTCGTCGCCGCCCTGTCACTGCTCGCCGTCGACGGCTCCCACGAGGCGTACGCCGCCCCCGTGCACACCGCCCGGCCGCACCGGGGCAGCACCGAGGTGGCCCGCCGGATGCGCGAGCTGATCGGTGCCGAGGACCGTCCCACCCCGCCGCTCGGCCGCATCCAGGACCCCTACGGCTTCCGCTGCCTGCCCCAGATACACGGCCCCGCGCACGACGCCGCCGACGCCCTGGAGCAGGTGCTCGCGGTGGAGATCAACGCCGCCGCCGAGAACCCCCTCATCTCCCCCGAGGACATGGCCGCCTACCACCACGGCGGCTTCTACCAGGCCCAACTCGCCCTCGCCCTGGACCACTTCCGGCTGGCGCTGACCCAGGTGGCGCGCCTGTCGACGTCCCGTCTGTCCACCCTGAACGAGCCCGCGTACACCCGCCTCAAGCCCTTCCTCGCCGACCAGGAACCCGCCTCGTCCGGTGTGATGATCCTGGAGTACGCCGCCGCTGCCGCCCTCGGTGACCTGCGCGCCTTCTCCGCCCCCGCCTCACTCGGCCACGCTGTACTCTCCCGGGGCGTGGAGGAGCAGGCCAGCTTCGCCTCGCTCGCCGCGCGGCAGACACTGCGCGCGTGCGGCGCGTACCGTCTCGTCGTCGGCTGCGAACTCGTCGCCGCGGTACGGGCGTTGCGCCAGCGCGGCCTCAGGCCCGAACCTGAGCTTCCGATCGGCCGGGCGATGGAGCTGGCCGAGTCGGTGCTCGACGACGACCTGGCCGACCGTCCGCTCACCGACGACGTGACGGCGGCGGCCGCACTGCTGGACCGGTTCACGGAGATCTGGAGGGGGAGCGCGGCATGAGCGCGGACAGGAACACGGGCGGGACGGACAGCCCCGCCGCGCGACTGCAGGCGCTCTTCGAGGGGCACCGGCTCACCCCGACCCAGCGGCGCATCGCGCACAGCATGGTGCGGCAGGCCGCCGACGTGCCGTTCCTGTCCAGCGTGGAACTGGCCGAGCTCGCCGGGGTCAGCCAGCCGTCCGTGACCCGGTTCGCCGTCGCCCTCGGCTTCGACGGCTACCCGGCGCTGCGCCGGCACCTGCGCGAGGTCGCGCCCGTGGAGCAGACCCCGGACGCGGGCTCGTACAACGAGTACCAGCAGGCCGTGGAGGCCGAGATCGAGAACCTGCGGCATCTGGCGGAGGTGCTGGCCGACCCGCGCCCGGTGCAGAGGGCCGGACGCCTGCTCGCGGCCTCGCGTCCGCTGCCGGTGCTCGGTCTGCGCGCGGCGGCCTCCCAGGCGTACGGCTTCTCGTACTTCGCCGCCAAGGTCCATCCGGACGTACGGCTGCTGGAGGAGGGCGGCACGATGATCCACGACCGGATCGACGCCGCCGTACGGGCCGGTGCCACGGCCCTGCTCTGCTTCGCGCTGCCCCGGCATCCGCGTGAGGTCGTGGACACCCTCGCCTACGCCAAGGAGGCGGGGCTGACCGTGGTGACGGTCGCGGACTCCGCGTTCGCGCCGGTCGCCAAGGTGTCCGACCTGCTGCTGCCCGCCGCTGTCGGCACCGGCCTCGCCTTCGACACCGCCTGCGCGCCGATGCTGCTGGGCCGGGTCCTGCTGGAGGCCATGTGCGACGACCTGCCGGACGCCCAGGCGCGGCTGGAGGAGTTCGACGCGCGGGCGGCGGCCCGGGGACTGTTCGTCGAGTGAGTTCCTGACCGGTTCTTAAGGCTCGTCTCACGTTGACTGGCTAGCGTGCGCGCACGGCTGGTGGACAGCGATGGACGGGAGGCGGAACGTGGCACGCGGTGGAGGACAGGGGCTGGCTCGGGTGGCCGTCGTCGTACGGGCCGGGGCGGCACCGCTGTGGTGGCTCGGGGTGTTCGCGGCGGCGATCGGGGTGCTGATGCTGGGCGTCACGGGTCGCAGGATCGGCGTCCTGGCCGGCGCCGCGCTGTTCATCGTCGCGGCCCTCGTGGTGGCGTCCGTGCGCCGCGGGCGCTACACCGCGCTGATCGGCTCGGCCACCCGCGCCGGCAAGCACGATGTGCTCCAGGACCGGGCCGTCGCCGTGCGCAACTGGCGCCGGGGGCACCGCTGGTGGCTGGTCCTGGCGTTCCTCGCCGCGCTGGGCACCGCGTTCGCGGTGCCGGCGGCCGGCGGGATGCTGCTCGCGGGATGCGGGGCGGGGCTGCGGCTGAAGGCGGCGTGGCTCGGGCGGCGGGAGCGTGCCGACGGCGCGCTGCTGTGGGTGCGGGTCGACTGGCTCGACGGCCGGGGCGGCCGCCCCACGCACAAGACCGTGAAGGGCTACCGCACCACAGGCGTCGCCGCGGGCGACGCGGCCCCCGGCGGGGCCCGCCGCCGCACCGCCGCGCTCGTGTAGGTCAGACCTCCAGGTCCTCCTCGATCTTCTTCAACTGGTGCCGGGCCATCGCCAGATTGGCCCGTTTGCCGTCGAGGACCAGGTACAGGAAGAGCCCGTTGCCCCCGCGTCCGGCGATCAGCCGGATCAGGTGGTACTGGTCGGAGAGGGTGATCAGGATGTCCTCGATGCCGCCCTTGAGGCCGAGGTGCTCCATCGTGCGCATCTTGGCGCGGACGACGTCGGTGTTGCCGGCGGCGGCGACATTGAGGTCGAAGCTCTTGCTGCCGCCGAGCGTGCCGAGCGCCATCCCGCTGGTGTAGTCGACGAGCGCGACCCCGGTTGCGCCCTCGATCGTGGCGAGACATTCCTTCAGCGTGGTCTCGGTGTTGGCCATGACGTGTCTTCCTCTCAGCTTTCGGTAGTGGTGCGCGCGTTGGCGGTGGTGCGTGCGGAACGCGCGGTCTTCGTGCGAGTGGGCATGGGTTTGGCGGGCTCCTTGGCGGAGCTCTTGGCAGGGCTCCGGCGCGGAGGCACTGCCTCCGCGTCCACGAGCTCCCCGATACGGGCACCGGCTCGGCGGCCCTCCAGATGCAGTCGGCCGACGTTCACGCGGTCCGTGGCGAGCAGGGTCAGTACGGCGGTGCGGCCCGCCGCGTACGTCGCGACATAGCCGTCGGCGCCACGGATGAGCAGCTCGCGCAGGTCGCCCCGGCCCGTCTCGTCCGCCATCCGCACCGCGACGCCGAGTGCGGCGGCGGTGAGCGCGGCGAGACCGTCCGGTTCCACGCCGGGCGTGTCGTGGGCGAGGACGAGGCCGTCCACGCCGGCCGCGAGCGCACCGGTCAACTGGGGCACACGGGCTCTGAGTCGGCGGAACTCGTCGAGTATCGGGGCCTCGGCCGCCATCAGGTTTCTCCTCTCGGCTCGGGACCGCTGCGGTGGGCGAGGCGCCCCACCTGGCTCGCGGTCCTCGAAGGGTTTGCGGTCAAAGGGCCTCCAGCGCATCCCTGACCCTCTTCAGCAGCGCGACGTAGGGATCGGCGGCGGCGGCGTCGGGCGGGGGATCCGGAGCGGGCGGCGGCTGCGGGCACACGAGCCCCGCGGCGGCCAGCCGCCTTATGTGCACCAGCGTGTGGAACGCCGGCCTGCCCAGCTCCCGGGCGATGTCCGCGGCCCTGCGCACGCCGTCCACCCGCCGCAGGACGGCCGCCTGCCGGGACGGCACCGTGGGCGCCGCGACCGGGTCGGCGCGGATCAGGGGCGCTCCGTCGGTCGCCGGGTCGGGCCAGATGCGGCGCAGCAGGGCGCGGCGGCGCAGCGTCTCGTGCTCCAGCTCGGCCACCGGCACCGGATGCACGGAGGCGAGCCAGTGCGCGGCGCCGTAGCGGAAGCGGCCGGGCGTGCTGCTCGGGCCGAGCGCGAAGTACGCGGCGTCGTACAGCGCGCTGACCTGCGCCAGCTCCAGCGCGCCCGGTGTGACGCCGTGGCTCAGCAGCCGTCCCTGCTCGGCGCTGTCCTCGACGTCCTGCCAGGTCGCGGCGTCGAGGGCGCCGTGGGCCGTCAGGAGCATGCCGAGGCTGGGCGCGAGCGGGCTCTCGGCGTGCACGACCCGGCCCTCGGCCAGGTGGAGCGTGCCGTGCTCGCGCTCCAGGACGCCGGTGGCCCGCTCCTCGGCGAGCCGGGTCAGCATCGGTGAGACGCCGCCCCCGGCCTGCTTGAGGGCCACCTGCCGGTCGCGGACCGGCAGCCGCGGCGGCGGGGTGCTCGCGACCACGGTCATCCCAGCACCAGCCGTTCGGCCATCTCGCCCAGCCGGATGCGGGCCAGTGCGAGATTGCCGTCCGCGCGGGCCAGCCACAGGTACAGGAACACGCTGCTGTCGAACGACGTCGGCACGAACCGCAGCACGTGATAGCTGTCCCGGTTGCTGAGGATCAGGTCCTCGACCGGCGGATCCACCGTCTCGCTGCCGTCCTCGGGCCCGAAGGCCCCCTGCTCGGCGGCCAGCCGCGCCAGCTCGGCCGCCTCGGCCGCCGCCGTCTCGTGATCTCCTCCTGGTGGATCGCCCACGGTGCCCAGGGCCAGCCCGCTGGTCCAGTCGACCAGCGCGGCGCCTCGCGCACCGGGCAGCCGCATCGTCTCCAGCAAGCACTCGTCGATTCCGGGCACCGTCGCTCCCCTCCCGCCTCGGGGTTCGGCTGAGTGACCGCCAAACTACGCAACGTGTGTGCGGCGAGTGAGCGTTCGGGCATTTTCCAGTGGAACATGCGCCGGGAGACTAAGGTGGGTCAACTGGCCCTGTTTTCGGTTCAGTTGATCACGTATGGCCTACTGCTCCGCATCGGTGCGCGTCAACGGCGCTTCGGCGCGCGCAGGGTGGTGAGCGACGAAGCGTGCGCCCCTCCCGATTCGGCCACGATCTCGTCGAGCGACTGCGCCTCGCGCACCGTCGCGAAGGCGATGCCGCCGCCGGCGTCCGGCGCGAAGCCGTGAATGCCGGGCCGGGCGAGGGAGTTGTAGGCGTAGTGGTGGGCGAAGTAGTACGCCCCGGTGTCCAGCGCCGCCGCGAAGTCGCCCTGCTCCAGCAGCGGCAGCGCACTGCCCTCGGCCAGCAGGTCGCCGGAGAAGCAGGCCGGCCCGGCGACGTCCTGCACCACGTCCGGGCCGTGCTTCGGGCGCCCCTTGCCGTCGTAGGCGGCGATCCGCAGCGGCCAGCTCCCCGGCGCGTACACCGTCCGCGTGGCCACCTGCACGCCCGCGTGCGTGACCGCCACCGGCCGCCCGCCCGCGCTCTTGGCGTACTCGACGCGCGCCACGATCGTCCCGTGCTTGGCGAGCAGCGACCGTCCGAACTCCGTGACCAGGCCGTAGCGCCCGTCGAACAGCCCCGGCACCGCCTCGCTCAGCAGCCGCGCGTACTGCGCGTACGTCGGCGTGGTCGCGTCCGAGGCGAAGTTCACCGGCAGTCCGCCGCCGATGTCGAGCGTGTCGATCTGCCGCCGCCCGATCCGTCCGTTGATCTCCTCGGCCAGCGCGTACGCCTGCGCGACCCCCTGGACCATCAGCGACAGCGGGATGCCCTGCGAGCCGGTGTGCGCGTGCAGCCGGGTCAGCCACGGGCGGTCCCGGTACGCCCGTACGACCCACTCTCGCGCCCCCTCGTCACGCAGCGCCACCCCGAACTTCGAGGTCGCCGTGGCCGTCGACGTCGCCTCGATCGAACCCCCGCCGACCTGCGGATTCACCCGGATTCCGAGCGGTGAGCGGCTGGCGGCGGAGCCCATCAGGGCGTCGATGCGCGCCAGCTCCTGCGGGTTGTCCGCGTTGACGGCGATACCCAGCGCCAGTGCCTCGCGCAGCTCGGCCGGCGTCTTGGCGGGCGAGTCCAGGACCGTCACCTCCGGGCCCAGCCCCGCCGCCCGCGCCAGCGCCAGCTCGCCCGGGCTGGCCACCTCCGCGCCGATGCCCTCCTCGCGCAGCAGCCGCAGCACCGGCACCAGCGGGGTCGCCTTCACCGCGAAGGCGTGCAGCACGGGCGTGCCCGGCGCCACCACCGCGTCGAACGCCGCGCGCAGCGCCGCCGCCGACTCCCGGATGCCCGTCACGTCGAGCAGTCCGACGATCGGCGTGCCGGGCCCGAGAAGCCCCTGCTCCACGGCCGCCCGCACCGCCTCGTCGCGCCGGGCCACCCGCTCCGCGTCCCCGGCCGGGATCTCGAATCCGTCGCCCACAACATCCCCCGTCATGCCGTTGTACGAGCCCATGCATCCAGCCAAACACCGCGGCGGCCGCAGCGCTGGCGCACCGATCTATTGACTAGTTCTATTCAGGAAGCCAGGATGTGAATATCCACCTCAACAGTCCGCAGTCACAGTCCGCTGGGAGGCAGACCATGTCAGGACCCCGCCCCGTCCGAGCGCCGCGCGGTACGGAACTGAGTGCCCTGGGATGGCAGCAGGAAGCCGCCCTGCGGATGCTCCAGAACAACCTCGACCCCGAGGTCGCCGAGCACCCCGACAAGCTCGTCGTCTACGGCGGCACCGGCAAGGCCGCCCGCGACTGGCGCTCCTTCGACGCGATGGTGCGCACGCTCCGGACCCTCAAGCAGGACGAGACCATGCTGGTCCAGTCCGGCCGCCCGGTCGGCGTCATGCAGACCCACGAGTGGGCCCCGCGCGTCCTCATCGCCAACTCCAACCTCGTCGGCGACTGGGCCAACTGGGAGGAGTTCCGCCGCCTGGAGGCCCTCGGCCTGACCATGTACGGCCAGATGACGGCCGGCTCCTGGATCTACATCGGCACCCAGGGCATCCTGCAGGGCACCTACGAGACCTTCGCCGCCGTCGCAGCGAAGAAGTTCGGCGGCACCCTCGCCGGGACGATCACCCTCACCGCCGGCCTCGGCGGCATGGGCGGCGCCCAGCCGCTCGCCGTCACCATGAACGACGGCGTCGCGATCTGCATCGACGTCGACCCGCGCGCCATCGAGCGCCGCATCGAGCACCGCTACCTCGACGTCAAGGCCGACAACCTGGCGCACGCGCTCCAGCTCGCCACCGAGGCCCGCGACGCCCGCCGCCCGCTCTCCATCGGCCTGCTGGGCAACGCCGCCGAGCTGCTCCCGCAGATGCTCGCCGAGGGCGCCCCGATCGACATCGTCACCGACCAGACCTCCGCCCACGACCCGCTGGCCTACCTCCCCGTCGGCCTCGCCTTCGAGGACATGGCCGACGCCGCCGCGAAGGACCCGGCCGGGTTCACCACCCGCGCCCGCGAGTCCATGGCCAAGCACGTCGAGGCCATGGTCGGCTTCATGGACGCAGGCGCCGAGGTCTTCGACTACGGCAACTCCATCCGCGGCGAGGCCCAGCTCGCCGGGTACGACCGGGCGTTCGCCTTCCCCGGCTTCGTCCCCGCCTACATCCGCCCCCTGTTCTGCGAGGGCAAGGGCCCCTTCCGCTGGGCGGCGCTGTCCGGCGACCCGGCCGACATCGCCAAGACCGACAAGGCGATCCTGGAGCTCTTCCCGGAGAACGAGTCCCTGCACCGCTGGATCAAGATGGCCGGCGAGCGGGTCCACTTCCAGGGCCTGCCCGCCCGCATCTGCTGGCTCGGCTACGGCGAGCGCGACAAGGCCGGCGAGCGCTTCAACGACATGGTCGCCTCCGGCGAGCTGGCCGCGCCGCTGGCGATCGGCCGCGACCATCTGGACTGCGGTTCGGTGGCCTCCCCGTACCGCGAGACCGAGGCCATGCTCGACGGCTCGGACGCGATCGCCGACTGGCCGCTGCTGAACGCCATGGTCAACGTGGCCTCCGGCGCCTCCTGGGTCTCCCTGCACCACGGCGGCGGCGTCGGCATGGGCCGCTCCATCCACGCCGGCCAGGTGACGGTGGCCGACGGCACGAAGCTCGGCGGCGAGAAGATCCGCCGGGTACTGACCAACGACCCCGGCATGGGCGTCATCCGGCACGTGGACGCCGGATACGACATCGCGGAGTCGGTCGCCGGCGAGCGGGGCGTGCGCGTCCCGATGCGTGAAGGTGACGACGCGTGACCCAGCCCCATGGCGAGCCCGGCGGTCCACGGCCCGTGCCGACCGCCGGCCCCACCGGCAGTTCCTTCCACACCATGTGGCGCGACCTGCTGCCCATCGGCCGGCACCCCGAGTCCCACGGCTACCGCCGCTTCGCCTGGAGCGGGGCCGACCTCGACTGCCGGGCCTGGTTCAAGGAGCAGGCCGAGGCACGCGGGCTCACCTACGAGGTCGACCGCAACGGCAACCAGTGGGCCTGGCTCGGTGACCCTGCCGCCGGCGACGCCGTCGTCACCGGCTCGCACCTGGACTCCGTGCCGGACGGCGGAGCCTTCGACGGACCCCTCGGCGTGGTCTCCTCCTTCGCCGCGCTCGACGAACTGCGCGGCCGGGGAGCGGACCTCGCGAAGCCCCTCGCCATCGTCAACTTCGGCGACGAGGAGGGTGCCCGCTTCGGGCTCGCCTGCGTCGGGTCCCGGCTCACCGCCGGACAGCTCACCGTCGACGGCGCCCACCAGCTGACCGACGGCGACGGAGTGAGCCTGCCCCGCGCCATGGAGGCCGCCGGCTACGACCCCGACACCATCGGGGCCGACCCGGAGCGCCTGGACCGCATCGGCGCCTTCGTCGAACTGCACGTCGAGCAGGGCCGGGCGCTGGACCTGTCCGGCGACCGGGTCGGCATCGCCAGCGCGATCTGGCCGCACGGCCGGTGGCGGTTCGACTTCCGGGGCGAGGCCAACCACGCCGGCACCACCCGGCTCGTGGACCGGCGCGACCCCATGCTGACGTACGCCGAGACCGTGCTCGCCGCCCGCCGCGAGGCCGAACTCGCCGGTGCCGTCGCCACCTTCGGCAAGATCGCCGTCGAGCCGAACGGCGTCAACGCCATCCCGTCCCTGGTGCGCGGCTGGCTCGACTCCCGCGCCGAGGACCAGACGCGCCTCGACACCGTCGTCGGCGGCGTCGAGAAGGCCGCCCGGGGCTACGCGGAGGCGCACGGCATCGAGCTCGACGTCGTCCGGGAGTCCTTCACGCCCGTCGTCGAGTTCGACCACGCCCTGCGCGACGAGCTGGGCCGCATCCTCGGCAAGGACACCGACATCACCGTGCCCGTCCTGGGTACCGGGGCCGGACACGACGCCGGAATCCTCTCCGGGCGCATCCCGACCGCCATGCTGTTCGTACGCAACCCCACCGGCGTCTCGCACTCCCCGGCGGAGTTCGCCGCCGAGGACGACTGCGTGGCCGGGGTCCTCGCACTCGCCGACGTACTGGAAGGGCTGGCCCGCAGGTGACATCGAAGACCTACTGGCTGGAACACGCCTGGCTCGACACCCACGTCGAGCCGGGTGTGGCCCTCACCGTGTCCACAAGCGGCTCCGCGGCGGGCCAGGACGGTCGCATCACCGCCGTCCGCACGGACGTCCCCACCCCGCCCCCCGGAGCGGAGATCCTGCGCGGCCTGACCCTCCCCGGTCTGGCGAACGCGCACAGCCACGCCTTCCACCGCGCCCTGCGCGGCACCGTCCAGGTCGGCTCGGGCACCTTCTGGACCTGGCGCGAGGTCATGTACTCCGTCGCCGACCGGCTGAACCCGGAGACGTACCACGCGCTCGCCCGCGCGGTGTACGCCGAGATGGCGCTGGCGGGCATCACCGCGGTCGGTGAGTTCCACTACGTCCACCACGCGCCCGGCGGCACGCCCTACGCCGACCCCAACGCCATGGGCGAGGCCCTCATCGCGGCCGCCGCCGATGCCGGCATCCGCATCACCCTCCTCGACACCGCCTACCTCTCCTCCGGCTTCGGACAGCCGCCCACCACGCACCAGCTCCGCTTCTCCGACGGGGACGCCGAAGCCTGGGCCACACGCTCCGCGCTGCTCAAGGAACGGGATCACGCGCGGATCGGGGCCGCGATCCACTCCGTGCGGGCCGTGCCCGCCGACCAGCTCCAGACCGTGGCGCGGTGGGCCGAGGAACGGCGGGCGCCGCTCCATGTGCACCTGTCCGAGCAGACCGCCGAGAACGAGGCGTGCCTGGAGGTCCACGGCTGCACCCCGACCCAGCTGCTCGCCCTGCACGGCGTCCTGGGGCCGCGCACGACCGGCGTCCACAACACCCACCTCACCGCCGAGGACATCTCCCTCATCGGCGGCAGCGGCACCGGCACCTGCATGTGCCCGACCACCGAGCGGGACCTCGCGGACGGCATCGGTCCGGCCGTCGCCCTCCAGAACGAGGGCTCACCGCTGTCCCTCGGCTCCGACAGCCACGCCGTGATCGACCTCCTCGAAGAGGCACGCGCGATGGAGCTCAACGAGCGCCTGCGGACCCGCACCCGCGGTCACTGGACGGCCGCGGCCCTGCTGCGGGCGGCCTCGGCCGACGGCCACGCGGCCCTCGGCTGGGACGACACGGGCACCCTGGAGCCCGGTGCGCGCGCCGACTTCGCGACGATCGCGCTCGACTCGGTCAGGACGGCAGGGCCGCTTCCGCGGCTCGGGGCCGAGACGGCCGTATTCGCCGCGTCGGCAGCAGACGTGTCGCATACGGTCGTGGCAGGTCGGCACGTCGTACGGGACAGGGCGCACACCCTCGTACCGGATGTGCCGAAGGCCCTCGCGGACGCCGTCGAAGCCCTGCGCGGCTGATCCCGGGCCGACCGCCCGAGCGGCCCGCCTCCGCCCCCGAACCCGACACCGCCGACCAGGCAACCGAGGACGCCATGAGCAACGCGACGACCGTCAGCCCCGCCCACTCCGCGAGCACCGCCAGCACGCTCATCACCAACATCGCCGCCCTGGTCACCAACGACCCCTCCCTCGGTGACAATTCCCCCCTCGGACTGATCCAGGACGCCGCGATCGCCATCGAGGGCGACCGCGTCGTGTGGACCGGTGATCAAAGCAAAGCACCCGCCACTGACAAACGGATCGACGCCGGTGGCCGTGCGGTGATCCCCGGCTTCGTGGACTCCCACTCGCACCTGGTCTTCGCGGGCGACCGCACACGGGAGTTCAACGCCCGCATGTCGGGCCGGGCGTACAGCGCGGGCGGCATCCGCACCACGGTCGCGGCCACCCGGGCGGCGAGCGACGCGGAACTGGAAGCCAACCTCACCCGCTACCTCCACGAGGCCCTGCGCCAGGGCACCACGACCTTCGAGACCAAGTCCGGCTACGGCCTGACCGTCGAGGACGAGGCCCGCGCCCTGCGCATCGCCGCCGCCCACACCGACGAGGTCACCTACCTCGGCGCCCACATCGTCTCGCCGGACTACGCCGAGGACCCGGCGGCCTACGTCGCCCTCGTCACCGGCGAGATGCTCGACGCCTGTGCCCCGTACGCCCGTTGGATCGACGTCTTCTGCGAGAAGGGCGCCTTCGACGGCGACCAGGCCCGCGCGATCCTCACCGCGGGCAAGGCGAAGGGCCTGCACCCGCGCGTCCACGCCAACCAGCTCACCTATGGCCCCGGCGTGCAGCTGGCCGTAGAGCTCGACGCCGCCAGCGCCGACCACTGCACCCACCTCACGGACGCGGACGTCGACGCCCTCGCGAGCGGCCGTACCGTCGCCACCCTGCTGCCCGGCGCCGAGTTCTCCACCCGCGCCGAGTGGCCGGACGCCCGCCGCCTGCTGGACGCGGGCGTCACCGTCGCCCTGTCCACCGACTGCAACCCGGGCTCGTCGTTCACCTCGTCGGTGCCGTTCTGCGTCGCCCTCGCGGTCCGGGACATGGGGATGACCCCGGACGAGGCGGTGTGGTCCGCGACGGCCGGCGGGGCCGCCGCCCTGCGCCGGGACGACATCGGCCGTCTCACCCCGGGCGCCCGCGCCGACCTGGTCCTGCTCGACGCCCCGAGCCATGTCCACCTGGCCTACCGGCCGGGCGTGCCCCTGGTCAGCGAGGTGTGGCGCAGCGGCGTGCGCGAGGTGTGAGCCCGCGGGGGCGCCGGGCCGGCCCGGTCAGGACGCCCCCGCCCGCCACCGCTGGGCGGAGCTCCCGCCCGCCGGCTCCAGCGACAGCACGTCCCCGGAGCCGCCGTCCGGTGTCACGGCCGTACCGAAGGCGATGGCGGGGCGGATCAGCCCGGCGCCGTCCACCACGAACATCAGGTTCCGCCCGTTGCGGCCGTCCACCGAGTCGCACGACCAGATGCCGACGCCCCGGTCCGTCGAACCCCTGCTGTCCAGGCAGAAGTCGGGATCGGCGGCCGACTGGAGCACCCCGCGGTCCGCGTCGACCCGCCAGCGCTGAGTACGGGACGACGTGCAGGACGCGGTGATCACGTCGGTGCCGTCGAAGAACGCGCCGCCCACGTCCAGGCACAGCCCCGAGCCGACGTTCACGACCTGGGTGTACGCGCCGCCCGGCGGGCGCGTGGGGGACGGCGTGGGCTTCGGGCGCGCCGTCTTCGTCGGCGCCGGGTTCTTCGTCGGCGACGGGGACCTGGAGCTCCGCGACGGCGACGGCGAGGGCGAGGGCGAGGGCGACGACGTCGGCGTCGCCGAGACCGTCGCCGTGACGGTCACCGCCACCGGCGGCACCCGCACCGGGGTGCTCGCGGCACCCACCGGATCCTGCGGTGCCGACCCGCCCTGTGACACCAGGAACGCCATCAGCGGCAGCAGCGCCACCCCCACGGCCGTCGAGACGAGCACGACCCGACGCCGGTCCTGCGGGCCCTGCCCCGCCCCGCTCCGGCCCGCCCTGCCGCGCCGTGCGGCGAGACCCTCGGCCCGCGTCCCCGCCGACCCGCCCGCCACGTACCCGGTCCCGCCCCACGGCAGCAGCCCCTCCGCCAGCGTCGTGCCCGGGGAGTCCCGCAGCGCCGACAACTCCTCGTACGCCGTCGTGCAGTGCGGGCAACGCCCCATGTGGGCCTGCAGATCGGCGCTGTCGCGAGGACTGTCCGGCCGTACCGACTCCTCGATGAGCCGGCCGAAGTCGGGGCAGTCGGGGTCGTCGGAGGCGGCGAGGCGGGCGCGCAGACAGGAGCGGGCCAGCAGCTGGAGCGCCGGATCCGTGCCGTAGGTGACGTCCTCGCGGGTGAGTCCGAGCAGGGACGCGGTCCGCTCCGCCGGCTCCCGCTCCACGACGCCGTACCAGATCAGGCCCTGGGTGCGCGGCGGCAGGGACTGGAACGCCGTGAGCATGGGCGGGACCGGGCCCGCGGGGCCGGCCGCGTTGAGCACGAGCAGCAGTCCCGCGTCCAGGCCGGCCGCCCGCTCGTCCATCGCCCAGGTGCCGGCCACCCGGGCCGTCAGCAGCAGGAGTTGGTGCCGCCAGGGGACGCCGGGGTCGATGCCGCGGGCCGTCTGACGGGCCGCCAGGGTGAACGCCTGGGCCGCCAGCTGCCGTGCCATGGAGTCGTTCGGCGTGCACAGCCGGGCATAGGCGAGGACGGGTGCGTGATGGCGGGCGCGCAGCTCCTGCAGCGCCTGATACGCGGTGGCCGTGTCGGCGCGCAGGAGTTCGGTGAGCCGTGCGTCGGACGCACCCGCGTGGACCCCGTGGCCGGGCTCCTCACGCCCACGATCCCGGTCGTCGTCGGCCCGAGCCATTGCGCCGCCTCCTCGCAGCCTTGCGACCCGCTCGGAGTCCTGACCTACCGGCGGGTATGACGGCTCATAGTGGAGGAAGCCAAGCCGTGGGGAAAGGGTTTCTGTGGGTAACCCGTGCGCTGTCGGTGAAAGGTCCGTACGCACTGTGCCCGGTGTCCTGCCGACAGATTCGGCGGGGCACCGGGCACAGTGCAGGTCAGCGCGCGAAGGACGCCGCTCCTGGACCGATCGCGGGGGGACCGGTCATTCCTCGAGCGTCAGACCCTTTCTGAGCTTGATCAGGGTCCGCGACAGCAGGCGCGAGACATGCATCTGGGAGATGCCGAGTTCCTCGCCGATCTCCGACTGGGTCATGCCCGCGACGAACCGCAGGGACAGGATCTTCCGGTCCCGGGGCGGCAGTTCGGCGATGAGGGGCTTGAGGGACTCGACGTACTCGATGCCCTCGATGCCGTGGTCCTCGTAGCCGATCCGGTCGGCCAGCGCGCCCTCGGCGTCGTCCTCCTCGGGCTGGGCGTCCAGCGAGGAGGCGGTGTAGGCGTTCGACGCCGCCATGCCCTCGACGACCTCGTCCCGGGTCAGGCCCAGGCGCTCGGCCAGTTCCGCCACCGTCGGGGCGCGGTCGAGCTTCTGCGCCAGCTCGTCACCGGCCTTGGCCAGGTCGAGCCGGAGTTCCTGAAGGCGGCGCGGCACTCGCACCGACCACGACGTGTCGCGGAAGAAGCGCTTGATCTCGCCGATGATCGTCGGCATCGCGAAGGTGGGGAACTCCACGCCGCGGCTCAGCTCGAAGCGGTCGATCGCCTTGATCAGGCCGATGGTGCCGACCTGGATGATGTCCTCCATCGGCTCGCTGCGCGAGCGGAAGCGGGAGGCGGCGAACTTGACCAGCGCGAGGTTGAGTTCGACGAGCGTGTTGCGGACGTACGAGTACTCGTGGGTCCCTTCCTCCAGCGACTCCAGCCGCTCGAAGAGGGTCTTGGAGAGGGCCCGCGCGTCCACCGGCCCCACCTCGTCGTACGGGGGGATGTCCGGCAGCCCTGCGAGCGTGTCGTCCTGGTCGAAGTCGCCTTCGCGGACCACGGCGACGGATTCGCCGCCATGCTCGACGGGATCCGGATGCTCCGGTGGGGATGCCGACGTCGCGCTCTGGGTATGCGATGCGTCGAGCCGGGGTGACATGATGTCCTCCATCGTTCTCGGCATATGGCTGCCGAAGCCTGTCGTGCACTGCGGTGTGCGGCGCCTCCAAGCCGGCCGAGTCGGTTACGTGTCTCTACTAGCCCTACCCGCTTTCCTGAGCCCACCGCAAGTGCGCTCTGGTCCGAAATGTCCGATTCTGTGTGGATGTTCGGGTGTGTAGGAGCCGTAGTGAAGGCGTAGTGTTCGAGAGCGTCAGTCAGCAGCCACGACGTCGGGAGTGAGACACGGCATGGACCGCGGGACGGTCGGCAGCGCACAGTCTGGCCGACTTCTTGTCGAGGTGCGGGAAGAGGGCTCCAGCGCCGTCGTGACACCGGCGGGTGAGTTGGATCACCACACCGCCGATTTGTTGCGTGAGCCACTCGAGGACTGCCTCGGTAAAGGCTTCAGTCGACTGGTGGTCGACTGCTCGCGGCTCGAGTTCTGTGACTCCACGGGACTGAACGTGCTGCTGGGGGCGCGGCTGAAGGCGGAGGCCGCCGGTGGCGGGGTGCATCTCGCGGGCATGCTGCCCGTGGTCGCCCGCGTGTTCGAGATCACGGGGGCCGAGGCGGTCTTCACGGTCCACGACTCGCTGGAGGACGCCCTCGCCGACGGATCCGACGGCGCCGGCTGACCCCGAGCGTCCGGTACTGCATCAGACGTCACATCATTCGGCCCGAATCCAGGGGTGTTCCCTCGGCAGGGTCGGGCAGGAGACATCCTGAACCTGTCGGCTGTGATGTCGGCCACCGGGGGTGGGGGACTGTGACCGACGTATCAGGCAAGGACGTGTACCTACGTACTGACTCTGCGTACTGACTCGTGAATCGTGTGAACGTTGAACTGGTGAATCGGTGAGGTGAAGCGCTGATGAGCACCACCCGGCCTTTCTCGCCGGGCGACCGCGGCCCTGAGCCCAGCGGCGCTTCCGGAGCGTCCGAGGGGGGCGTGCCAGGGTCCGGGGCCGCCGAGCGGGGCGCGTCGGCGGCGGGAGCGTCCGACGGGGGCGTTGTGCCGTCCTTGAGGCCCGAGGAGTCCCAGGCGTCCGCCGCGGCGTCCGCGGGACGTCAGGTCCGCAGGCTGGACTTCGCGGACCAGAGCGGGGTCGTCCCGCTCGCCCGTGACTTCGCCCGGCAGGCGCTGTACGCCTGGGGCTGGCTGCCGGCCGCCACCGCCGACCAGCGGGCCGCCGCCGAGGACGTCCTCCTCGTCGTCTCCGAGCTGGTCACCAACGCCTGCCTGCACGCCGACGGGCCGGACGAGATGTGGATCGCCTGCGACAACAAGGTGATCCGTCTCGAGGTCTCCGACAAGGGCACCGGCCAGCCGGCCCCGCGCACCCCGCACCGCTCGGGGCGACCGGGCGGTCACGGCATGTTCATCGTGCAGCGGCTGTGCCTGGACTGGGGGGTCGTGCGGACCCCCGGCGTCGCGGGCAAGACGGTGTGGGCGGAGCTGGGCGCACCGGCGTAGCGCGCCTCGCCGCCCCGGCGGAAAACCGGTTCCGTCCTGCCCGGACGCTGCCCTACGCTCCCGGCAACGCGCTGACGGAGACCAGTAGCCGGGTCCGCGAGCCGAGAGAGCCGCCCCTCGCTGTGAAGGCGGCCTCGCGACCCCGGTGAATCCACTCCCGAGTGCGGGGAGGAAATGCCCCGCCGGCCGGCCCCCGTCACCGGGCCCGAACGAGACCGCCGTACGGCGGTGAAGGCGTGGTGGCACCGCGAGCACCCTCTCGCCCACGCCCCGAGGGACCACCCCGGGGCGGGCCCTGCCGCTCCGGTCGACCGGACGGAGCAGAGCGCCATGCTCGACGTCACCCTCATCCGACAGCACCCCGACCAGGTCCGCGCCGGCCTGCGCAAACGCGGCGTGGACGCCGACATCCCGGCCTTCCTCGTCCTGGACACCGAGTTCCGCGCCGCACGCGGCGCCGTGGAGCGGCTGCGCGGCGAGCGGCGCCGGATCTCGGCCGAGATCGCCGCACGACGCCGTACGGAGGCCCCCGCGGACGGACTGCGGGCCGAGGCCGGCGAACTGGTCGGCCGGCTCACCGAGGCGGAGGCCGGCCTCGCCGCGCTCGCCGCCCGCCGTCAGGAGTTCCTCGACGCCCTGCCCAACCTCCCGGACGAGGACGTGCCGGCCGGCGGCAAGGAGAACAACGAGGTCGTACGGGTCGTGGGGGACCCGCCCGCCTTCGGCTTCCCGGCCCGCGACCACGTCCGGCTCGCCGAGGACCTGGGCCTGATCGACTACCGGCGCGGCACGGCCCTGGCCGGGAACGGCCACTGGATCTACCGGGGCGAGGGCGCGGCCCTGGAGTGGGCGCTCCTCAACCACTTCCTGGACGCCCATCGCAGGGCGGGCTACGAGTTCGTCCTGCCGCCGCATCTGCTGACGTACGAGGCCGGGTACACGGCCGGGCAGTTCCCGAAGTTCGCCGACGAGGTCTACCGCGTGGACGACCGGTTCCTGCTGCCCACGGCCGAGACCGCCCTGGTCAACCTGCACCGCGGCGAGACGCTCGACGAGCGCGAGCTGCCGCGCCGGTACGTCGCCTACACGCCCTGTTACCGCAGGGAGAGCGGCAGCCACCGGACCGCGGAGCGCGGGACGCTGCGGGGGCACCAGTTCAACAAGGTGGAGCTGTTCCAGTTCGCGAGGCCGCAGGACTCGCACGACGCGCACGTGGAACTGCTCGCCCGCGCGCGGGAGCTCGTCGCCGGGCTGGGGCTGCACCACCGCGTCACCCGGCTCGCGGCCGGAGACACCAGCCCCGCGCAGGCCCGGACCTGCGACGTGGAGGTGTGGCTGCCCAGCCTGGGCGCCTATGCCGAGGTCAGCTCGGTGTCGAACGCGCGTGAGTACCAGGCCCGGCGCGGTGGCATCCGGTACCGCCCGGCCGGCGGCGGCAAGGCGGCGTACGTCCACACCCTGAACGCCTCGGGTCTCGCCACCAGCCGGCTGGTGCCCGCGATCCTGGAGCAGCACCAGCGGGAGGACGGCACGGTGACCGTGCCCGAGGTGCTGCGGCGGTGGGGGCTGCCCGAAGTGCTGGGCCCGGCCCGACCCTGAGTTACCCGGGGTCACTCCCTCCACCCGGTGCACGCCGGATCGCCACAACTCCGGTGTGCACCGTGTCTTCCTTCCTCATGTTCCCGGGCGTACCTTGACGGCCGATCTGATGTGCCGTCAGGAATGAGGGGACCGTGTCGAAGCAGAAGCGAACCGCCACGCTCGCGACCGCCGCGGCCCTGGCCGGCTCGGCGGTGTTGATGGCCGCCCCCGCGGCCAGGGCCGAGGTCGTCGACGTCAACTACGCCTGCAAGACGCCGATCGGCGACAAGAGCGCCGTCTCGCCCATCGACATCAAGGGCGTCAAGAGCGGCAGCGGCTACAAGATCACGATGTCGTGGCAGAAGGGTGTCTCGTCCAGCCCGGTCGAACTGGGCAAGGGCGCGATGAACCCGAGCGCCACCATCAAACTGGGCGGGGCCGACAGCGGCACGATGAACGTGACCGGGCCGGCCAACCAGGAGGCCATCCCCGCCAACACCCCCATCAAGATCAATGACTTGACGGGCACGTACACCCCGAAGAAGACCGGCAAGGTCACCTTCACCGCGGGCATCCTCACCATCAAGGCCCTCGGCACGACCACCACGTGCACCCCGAGCAACAGCCCCGGGCCGTCGCTCGGCCTCGACGTGACGGCGGCGGGCGGCGGGGGCGGTGACAGCGGGCCCCAGAGCGGTTCCGGCTCCGGCTCCGAACTTCCGCAGACCGGCCCCGAGGACTCGGCGATCGCTCTCGGCACCCTCGGCGGCACGGTCCTGCTCGCGGGCGCGGCGGGCGCGCTGTGGCTGACGCGCAGGGGGCAGACCGCACGCCGCTGAACGCCCCCGAACGACAGCACTGGAGCCGCCGATGTCGTCAGCCGCCCGTGTCCTGTGTCTGCCCCTGCTGATTCCGTTCCTGCTCGCGGTGGCCCCCGCGGCGACCGCCGCCGGGGCCTGGACCGTCGCGCCCTCCGGGGGCGGGCGCCCGTCCTTCTACACCGAGGGCGAGCCCGGGTCGGTCCAGCAGGACACGGTGTCCGTGACGAACCGCGGCGCCGGGCCGGTCACCGTACGGCTGACCGGCACCGGCGTGCCGGTCGCCTTCGCCGAGAGCCGGGTGCGGATCCCGGCCCGTACCCGTGCCGAGGTCCCGTTCACGGTGACCGTCCCGGCCGGCACCGCCCCCGGCGACCGCTCCGGCGAGATCGTCGCCCGGGACGCCGGCGGCCGGGCACAGAGGGTCGCCCTGCGTCTGCGCGTCACCGGCCCGGAGCTGTCCGCCCTGACCGTCGAGCAGGTCTCCGTGCGCGCTGACCGCATCACATATGTCCTGGTCAACAGGGGTACGACCGCGCTCGTCCCGAGCCTCGCGGTGCGCGCCGACGGTGTCCTCGGCCGCCTCCTCGACCGCGCCCCGCGCACCCTGCCCGTCGAGCTGCCCCCGGGCAGCCGCACCCGGCTCACCGAGCCCTGGCCCGACCGGCCCGCGCTCGACGCGGTCGACGTACGGCTGACGGTGACGGCGGCGGGCGGAGCGGGCGACACCGCGCAGGTGTCGGCGCGGTTCGTGCCGTGGGGCGCCGTCGCGGGGACCGCGGGGGCGCTCGCGGCGGCGGGCGCCCTGATCGCCGTACGACGCCGAAGGCGCCGCACACCGTACGGCGGCGAGCGGGCCGAGGCCGAACAGCGTGTGCGGCAGCCGGAGTTGACGGGAGCGGGGACGTGAGGGGCACGGTGCGGATCTGGGCGCTGGCGACGGTACTGGCGCTGCTGTTGCTGCCGACGGCGGCCGTGAGCGCCTCGGCGGCCGACGACCCGCCCGTCGTGAAGCTGTCCAAGGCGCAGGCGGGAACGGGTGGTTCGGTCACCGTGACCGGCAGCGGCTGGCGGCCGCGGGCCCTGCTGATGCTCCTGATCTGCGGACAGTCCGTGCCGTCGACCGGCGTGACCGGGGGCACCAACTCCTGCGCCAACGCGGACGGCCGGGCCGTGACCACGGACGGCGAAGGGCGCTTCAGCCGGAAGCTGCCGGTGGCGGAGCCGCCCGTGCCGTGCCCGTGCGTGGTGCATGTGGCGACGGCGACCGGGCCCAAGGCGGAGGCCGACGCGATCTTCCAGGTCGCCGGACACGCGGTCGAACCGCTGCCCGCGGAGCCGGCGGGCGGACGTCTGTCGGTCCTCACGGACACCCGGCTGGACGGCTCCGGCGGCCTGCTCACCTGGTTCGGCGCACCGCCCGCCCGCACGCTGGTGTTCACCGTCGGCAACGTCGGCACCTCCGCCGTCAGGAACCCCGTCTTCCAGGTCGGCACCTCCCACGGCGTGTACGCCCCGCAGTGGGAGGAACAGCAGTGGCGCGGCACGATCCAGCCCGGCCGCAAGGCACGGATCGAGCTGCCGGTGGAGCTCGCCGCCGCCGCGCACGGCGACTACACGGTCTCCCTGAAGTACGGCGGCAAGGTGATGGCCGAGCAGCCCTGGGGCGTGGGCCGCCCCTGGGGCGTCACGCTGTTCTGGATCCTGGTCTGTCTGGTCGTACCGGCCGCGCTGTTCCGCGTCGGCATGGCCGTGGTCGACCGGGTACGGCCGCGGCAGTCCGTCCGCCGCCGCGGTCTGCGCCTGCCCGAAGTCGCCCTTCGCCTGCCGGGGTTGAGGCCCCGGGAGGAGGCGAGGCACGCGGCTCCACCCTCTTCGGCTCTGCCGTGGTTCGCCCCGGACAGCGATCCGGGCACGGCCGGTCGGCTCTCCGCACCGCACGACGACACCCCGACGAGTCCGACGACTCCGACCAGGAAGGGACCCCCGTGAGCAAGCGAAGGAGAGTCACACCGGCCCGGCCCAGGAGAGCGAGTGCGGCCGGCGCCGCCCTGATGCTCGGCGGTGCGGGCGTCCTGCTCGGTGTGAGCGCCGGAACCGCCGAGGCGGCCGAGGTGGCCTACGCGACCGAGTGCATCCCGCCCGCCATCTCCGGGCTGCCGCCCGTCCAGGGCACGACGAAGGTGGAGATCACCGCGCCCGCCGAGGCGAAGGTCGGCGACGAGGTGGAGATCGTCTGGAAGTTTGTCCAGGCGGCGTCCAAGAACCCCGACATCCTCGACCTGGACGCGAACACGGTCCAGCCGACCGGCACGCTGAAGGCGGCCGGCGCGCAGACCGGGGACATCGCCCTGCAGGGCCCGCGGGAGAACCCGCCGATCCCCAAGAACAGCGACATGAAGCTGTCCGACATGAAGGGCAAGCTGAAGCTGACGGCGCCGGGAGAGGTGACGCTGACGCCGGACGCGTACAACATCAACGTCAACAAGCCGATCTCCACGGACACCAAGTGCGCGCCCAAGGAGGCCGTGAAGCAGGCGGCGACGATCAAGGTGACGGACGGGGGCGGGAACTCGGGCGGTACGACGGGAGGTCTGCCGACGGTGATCCCGACGCTGCCGACGAGCGTGCCGACCGGCCTGCCCACCGGGTCCTCCAGCCCGTCGCCGACTGAGAGCGAGACGGGCGGAGACGACGGCGGCACCGGCACCGGGGGCGGTGGCGGCCAGACCGACTTCACGGGCAAGGAGGTCCAGGTCCCCTACGAGTGCAAGACGCCGATCGGCGACAAGAACGCGACCTCGCCGGTGCAGATCGACGCCAGGAAGAGTGGCGAGAACTTCGACCTGACGGTGCAGTTCAAGAAGTCGGTGATGGACAGCCCCGCCGACATCCCCAAGGACTCCGTCAAGCCGTCGATGGAGGTCGCGCTGGGCGGCGCCGACAAGGGCACGGTCCATGTCGAGGGCCCGACCAACTCCGAGGCCATCAAGTCGGGCGAGCCGATCGAGATCCCCGACCTGACCGGCACCTACAAGCCCGGCGCGAGCGGTGAGTCGACCCTCTCCCCGGGCGTCCTGACGATCGAGGCCCTGGGCACGACGACGACCTGCACACCCGCCAGGTCGGAGGTCTCCCTGACCCTGGACACGACCGAGCAGGCGAGCGGCGCGTCCGGCGGCGGCTCGGCGGGCGGTTCGGGCGGAGGCTCCGCCGGCGGCTCGTCGACGAGCGGCGGCCTCGCGGCGACGGGCGCGGAGGACCACGACGCCTTGAAGGCGCTGGGCCTGGTGGCGGGGACGGCACTGCTGCTGGGCGGGGCGGTGTTCACGTTCATGCCGAGGCGCAGGACGCGCTGATTCCCTCAGGGGCGCGGGGAACCGCGCACAGTGCCAAAACCGACGGGGCCGTCACACCTACGTAGGTGCAACGGCCCCGTCCGGCTCAAGCAGCGCGCTAGCGCACGTCGCCCATCAGCGCCTTGACCTTCTTGCGGTACATCCACACCGCCACACCGGCGACGACGGCGAGCGTCGCCTCCAGGGCCACGATGTTGGTCTTGTTCAGGTCGACACCGGCGATGGAGAGCAGACCGGTCGTGGCGTCACCGGCGGTGACGGCCAGGAACCAGACGCCCATCATCTGCGAGGCGTACTTCGCGGGCGCCATCTTCGTCGTCACCGACAGACCCACCGGGGACAGCAGCAGCTCACCGACGGTCTGGACGAAGTAGATCGCCACCAGCCACATCGCGGCCGCCTTGTGACCGCCCTCGGCGATCGACAGCGGAGCGAGGAACAGGAAGAACGACGCACCGACCAGGACCAGACCCGAGCCGAACTTCACGATCGTGCTCGGCTCCTTGCCGCGCCGGTTCAGCGCCAGCCAGAACCAGGCGAAGACCGGGGCCAGCGCCATGATCAGGACCGGGTTGACCGACTGGTACCAGGAGACCGGGAAGTTCCAGCCGAACACGCTGTTCTCGGCGGAGCCCTCGGCGAAGATCGACAGGGTCGAGCCGCCCTGGTCGTAGATCATCCAGAAGACGGCGGCGGCCACGAAGAACCAGATGTACGCGGACATCTTCGACTGCTCGCCCCGGTCCAGGTCCTTGTCGCGCTTGATGCGCACCAGGACCATCGTCGGGATGATCACGCCGAGCAGGGTCAGCGGGACCAGGATCCAGTTCAGGGTGTAGTTGCCGGAGAAGCCGACGATCGCGTAGAAGACGACCGCGATACCGGCCCAGATCGCCGCCTTGCGCAGGGTGGAGGACTTCTCTGCGGCGGACAGCGGCGTCGGGACGACGCTGGAGCGCTCCGCCAGGTGGCGCGAGCCGATCAGGAACTGGGCGAGACCCAGCGCCATGCCGAGCGCGGCGAGCGCGAAGCCCAGGTGCCAGTTGACGTTCTCACCGATGGTGCCGATGATCAGCGGCGCCGCGAAGGCACCGAGGTTGATGCCCATGTAGAAGACGGTGAAGCCACCGTCGCGGCGCGGGTCGGACGGACCGTCGTAGAGGTGGCCGACCATCGTGGAGATGTTGGCCTTCAGCAGACCCGAACCGATCGCCACCAGGCCGAGGCCGGCGTAGAACGTGCCGGAGGACGGCAGGGCCAGCGTGAGGTGGCCGAGCATGATGACGCCACCGGCCACGGCGACGGTCTTGCGCGGGCCCCAGACCCGGTCGCCGAACCATCCGCCGGGCATGGCGAGCAGGTACACCATCGACACGTAGACCGAGTAGATCGCGGTCGCCGTCGCCGCGTCGAGGTTCAGGCCGCCCGGAGCGACCAGGTACAGCGGGAGCAGAGCCCTCATGCCGTAGTAGGAGAAACGCTCCCACATCTCGGTCATGAAGAGAGTGGCCAGTCCGCGGGGGTGGCCGAAGAAGGTCTTCTCGGAGCCGGGGGTGCCCGGGCGGGCCGAGTCCTTCGTCAGGCTGGACGCCATGGTCGATCCTTGCTGGTCGGGACGCGCACTGACGTACGACACGTTCACGCGCCCGGTGGGGGGCGGCCGGCACCGGCGGACACGGCCGTCCGCCCCACGCCCAGGGGCAGTCCGCTCCGGGTCACGGAGGGGATGACGGCGACCGTCGGGATCCACGCCCCCACCTTCGGGGGCCCGGCCACAGGTCATTCCATTCGGGACCGGAGAACACCGGTCCCGCACACAAAAGAGACCCTCAGCGTCAAGTGCGCCGAAGGTCCCCGCAGTGCTACGGGCGTAGAGTCACCATACGTCAGGACACTGCCTGAAATGGAAGGACTTGAGACAGGGATCACAGGTGTCGAGAGCAACCGAGGACACCGTTTCCCAGGTCCTTTCCAGGATCGCATCCCGGCGGCATAGGTCTGTACCACAGCGGCCGAAGGTAAGAGACACGCCCGCGGCCGGTGAGAATCGGGCCGGTCGATCACCCTCCAGCTCTTGTCATGGGCGGACTACCATCACCTCATGACCCGAGTACTGCTCGCCGAGGACGACGCGTCCATTTCAGAGCCGCTGGCCCGCGCACTGCGCCGGGAGGGGTACGAGGTCGAGGTGCGTGAGGACGGCCCCACCGCGCTCGACGCTGGAATGCAGGGCGGTATCGATCTGGTCGTGCTGGACCTCGGCCTGCCCGGTATGGACGGCCTGGAGGTGGCCCGGCGACTGCGTGCCGAGGGCCACACCGTGCCGGTCCTCATCCTCACCGCGCGCGCCGACGAGGTGGACACCGTCGTCGGGCTCGACGCGGGCGCCGACGACTACGTCACCAAGCCCTTCCGGCTGGCCGAGCTGCTCGCCCGGGTCCGGGCCCTGCTGCGGCGCGGCGCCGCCGAGCCGCAGCAGCCGCCGGCCACTCACGGCGTACGGATCGACGTCGAGTCGCACCGGGCGTGGATGGGCGACGAGGAGCTCCAGCTCACGGCGAAGGAGTTCGACCTGCTGCGGGTGCTGGTGCGTGACGCCGGCCGGGTGGTGACCCGGGACCAGCTGATGCGCGAGGTCTGGGACACGACGTGGTGGTCGTCGACGAAGACGCTCGACATGCACATCTCCTGGCTGCGCAAGAAGCTGGGCGACGACGCGGCCAATCCCCGCTACATCGCGACCGTGCGCGGCGTGGGCTTCCGTTTCGAGAAGAGCTGATTCCGGTCCCGGGGCCGAGGCCGTACGGGCGAGCACGCCGTACCGGTGTCCAGGCCGTACAGATGAGTAGCAGGGCATGCGCCGTCGACTGATCCAGTCCACCCTCGCCGTCGTTCTCGTCGTGATCGCCGTGTTCGGTGTGTCGCTGGTGATCGTCGAGACGCGGACGATCACCAGCACCGCGCAGGAGCGGGTGGACACCGAGGCGGTACGGCTCGCCAGCATCGTGGACAGCCGGCTGCTCGGGGACGAGACCGTGGACGCCAAGGTGCTGCGGGAGCAGGTCCAGGGGGACCGCTACGCCGAGATCCGGATCCCGCGGAAGCGGGTGATCACGGTCGGCACCAAGCCGACCGGCGACGTCATCAGCGCCACCGAGACCGGCGAGGAGGGCGAGACGGTCACCGTGCAGGAGCCGCGCTCCTCGGTGACCCGGGAAGTCGGCCGTACGCTGCTGATCATCGGGGCCGTCGCCCTGCTCGCGGTGATCGCGGCCGTGCTGCTCGCGGTACGCCAGGCGAACCGGCTCGCCTCGCCGCTCACCGACCTCGCGGAGACGGCGGAACGCCTCGGCTCGGGAGACCCCCGGCCCCGGCACAAGCGGTACGGCGTGCCCGAGCTGGACCGGGTGGCGGACGTGCTGGACTCCTCCGCCGAGCGCATCGCCCGCATGCTGACGGCTGAGCGGCGCCTGGCCGCCGACGCCTCGCACCAGCTGCGCACCCCGCTCACCGCGCTCTCCATGCGCCTGGAGGAGATCACCCTCACCGACGATCCCGACACGGTGAAGGACGAGGCGACGATCGCCCTGACGCAGGTGGAGCGCCTGACGGACGTCGTCCAGCGGCTGCTGACGAACTCCCGCGACCCGCGCACCGGCTCCGCCGTCACCTTCGACCTCGACGAGGTCATCCAGCAGCAGCTCGCGGAGTGGCGGCCCGCCTACCGCAGCGCGGGCCGGGCCATCGTCAGCTCCGGCAAGCGCCACCTCCAGGCGGTCGGCACGCCGGGCGCGGTGGCGCAGGTGCTCGCGGCCCTGATCGAGAACTCGCTGATGCACGGCGGCGGCACGGTGGCGCTGCGCACCCGGGTGACCGGCAACCAGGCGGTGATCGAGGTCACCGACGAGGGGCCCGGCGTCCCCGCCGACCTCGGCGCCCGCATCTTCGAGCGCGCCATCAGCGGCCGCAACTCCACGGGCATCGGCCTCGCGGTCGCCCGGGACCTGGCGGAGGCGGACGGCGGCCGGCTGGAGATGCTCCAGGCGAAACCCCCGGTGATCGCCCTGTTCCTGTCCCGCACGCAGCCTCCGAAGAAGCCGCAGGACTCGGGGCCGACGGTCCGGTAGCCGCCGTTCAGCCCACGCGCTGGCCGACCCGGCTCTCCCGCGCGGAAGGCCCGCGCGGAGGCTCCAGGAACGATTCGGCGGACGGCGCCGGCTCCTGCACCGGCAGCGCACGGAACACCCACGTGCGGTACGACCAGAAGCGGAAGAGGGTCGCCACGCCGATGCCGAGGAACTTGAAGATGTTGCTCTGCAGCGGGCTGTCCCAGCCGAAGCCGTAGGTCGCCGCGTACAGCACGCCGTTCTCGATCACCAGGCCGACGGCGCTGAACAGCAGGAACAGGCTCAGTTCCTTGGTGCGGCGGCTCTTGTCGCGATCCCGGTATGTGAAGTACCGGAAGCCGATGTAGTTGAAGATGATCGCGACGACGGTCGCGATGACGCTCGCCCGCACCACCTGGAGGTCGGTGACATGCCGCACCAGGTTGAACACGAGGAGATTGACGAGGAGCCCGGCTCCCCCCACCGCACCGAACTTCGCCACCTCGCGCACCAGCCGGTCGAAGCGCTGCCGTACGGATTTCCCGGACACCGGAGGCGACGACTGAAGCCCCGAGGAACCACGTCCCATGGTCTTGAAGGCTCCCTGTCGGTCGGTTTCGTCGACGTCGGTCGGTTTCGTCAACTCAGCCATGCTAACCACCCCCCTTCACGAATGCCCGCGGGTGCGCTCATAGACCGGGGAAGAGACCCGGAAAAGTCCGGTAAGAGGGTCGCCCTCGAGCGGCCGATACCCTAGGGGCGTGACGTTCCCGGTAGTCGGCATGGTCGGCGGGGGCCAGCTCGCGCGTATGACACACGAGGCAGGCATCCCGCTCGGCATCAGGTTCAAGCTCCTCAGTGACACCCCGCAGGATTCCGCGGCGCAAGTCGTCGGCGATGTCGTCATCGGCGACTATCGCGACCTCGACACGCTGCGCGAGTTCGCCCGTGGGTGCGATGTGATCACCTTCGATCACGAACATGTACCCACCGAGCACCTACGGGCGCTGGAGGCGGACGGCATCCCCGTCCGCCCGGGCCCCGACGCGCTCGTGCACGCCCAGGACAAGGGAGTGATGCGCGCGCGGCTCGATGCGATCGGTGTGCCGTGCCCCCGGCACCGCATCGTGAGCGACCCGCAGGACGTCGCCGCGTTCGCGGCCGAGGGCGACGGCTTCCCGGTCGTCCTCAAGACGGTCCGCGGCGGCTACGACGGCAAGGGCGTCTGGGTCGTGGACGACGTGGCCGAGGCGGAGGACCCCTTCCGCGCCGGCGTCCCCGTCCTCGCCGAGGAGAAGGTGGACTACGTCCGCGAGCTCGCCGCCAACGTCGTACGGTCGCCGCACGGCCAGGCCGTCGCGTACCCGGTGGTCGAGTCCCAGCAGGTGAACGGCGTCTGCGACACCGTCATCGCGCCCGCCCCCGACCTCGACGAGGCCCTCGCGCTGAAGGCCGAGGAGATGGCCCTGACCATCGCCAAGGAACTCGGCGTCGTCGGTCACCTCGCGGTCGAGCTGTTCCAGACCCGCGACGGCCGCATCCTCGTCAACGAGCTCGCGATGCGCCCGCACAACTCGGGCCACTGGAGCCAGGACGGCGCCATCACCTCGCAGTTCGCCAACCACGTCCGGGCCGTCCTCGACCTGCCCCTCGGCGACCCGCGCCCGCGCGCGAAGTGGACGGTCATGGTCAACGTCCTCGGCGGCGACTACCCCGACATGTACTCCGCGTACCTGCACTGCATGGCCCGCGACCCCCAGCTGAAGATCCACATGTACGGCAAGGACGTGAAGCCCGGCCGCAAGGTCGGTCATGTCAACACCTACGGCGACGACCTGGACGACGTGCTGGAGCGCGCCCGTCACGCTGCCGGCTACCTGAGAGGCACGATCACCGAATGAGCCCCGTTGTAGGCATCGTCATGGGGTCGGACTCCGACTGGCCCGTCATGGAGGCCGCCGCCCAGGCCCTCGACGAGTTCGAGATCGACTACGAGGTCGACGTCGTCTCCGCGCACCGCATGCCGCGCGAGATGGTCACCTACGGCGAGCGGGCGGCCGAGCGCGGGCTGAAGGTGATCATCGCCGGTGCCGGGGGCGCCGCCCACCTGCCCGGCATGCTCGCCTCGGTGACTCCGCTGCCGGTGATCGGCGTGCCCGTTCCGCTGAAGTACCTCGACGGCATGGACTCGCTGCTCTCCATCGTGCAGATGCCGGCCGGCGTGCCCGTGGCCACCGTCTCGGTCGCCGGCGCGCGCAACGCCGGGCTGCTCGCCGCCCGCATCCTCGCGGCCCACGACGAGGACCTGCTCCAGCGGATGCGCGAGTTCCAGCAGGACCTGAACGACCAGGCCACCGAGAAGGGCAAGCGCCTGCGCGCCAAGGTCGAGGGAGCGGGCGGGTTCGGCTTCGGCGCGGGGAAGTGACGCCGATGACCTCCCTGGAGGCAGCCCGGGAACTCCTGCGCGAGTTCCCCGTCGTCGACGGTCACAACGACCTCCCCTGGGCGCTGCGCGAACAGGTCCGCTACGACCTCGACGCCCGCGACATCGCCGGTGACCAGGCCGCCCATCTGCACACCGACATCCCCCGCCTGCGCGAGGGCGGCGTCGGCGCGCAGTTCTGGTCGGTGTACGTCCGCTCGGACTACGCCGGCGACAAGGCGGTCAGCGCCACCCTCGAACAGATCGACTGCGTACGGCAGTTGCTGGCCCGGTATCCGCAGGCCCTGCGCCCGGCGCTGACGGCGGCGGACATGGAGGCGGCCCGCGCGGAGGGCCGTATCGCCTCCCTGATGGGTGCCGAGGGCGGCCACTCGATCGCGAACTCCCTGGCCACGCTGCGCGCGCTGTACGCGCTCGGCGTCCGCTACATGACCCTCACGCACAACGACAACATCGCGTGGGCGGACTCGGCGACCGACGAGCCCGGCGTGGGCGGCCTGTCGGCCTTCGGCCGCGAGGTCGTGCGGGAGATGAACCGCGAGGGCATGCTGGTCGACCTCTCGCACGTGGCGGCCTCCACCATGCGCGACGCGCTCGACACCTCCACCGCCCCGGTGATCTTCTCCCACTCGTCCTCGCGCGCGGTGTGCGACCACCCGCGCAACATCCCGGACGACGTGCTGGAGCGCCTGCCGGGCAACGGCGGCATCGCGATGGTGACGTTCGTACCGAAGTTCGTGCTGCAGGCGGCGGTCGACTGGACGGTCGCGGCCGACGAGAACATGCGTGCCCACGGCTTCCACCACCTCGACACCACCGCCGAGGCGATGAAGGTGCACCGCGCCTTCGAGGAGACCATCCCGCGTCCGGTCGCCACGGTGTCCACGGTCGCCGACCATCTCGACCACATGCGCGAGGTCGTCGGCGTCGACCACCTCGGCATCGGCGGCGACTACGACGGCACGGCCTTCACCCCGGACGGCCTCAGCGACGTCTCCGGCTACCCCAACCTGATCGCCGAGCTGCTGGACCGCGGCTGGTCCAAGCCCGACCTGGCCAAGCTGACCTGGCAGAACGCGGTCCGGGTGCTGGGCGCGGCCGAGGACGTGGCCCGCGACCTGCGCACGACGCGGGGTCCGTCCAACGCGACGATCGAGGCACTGGACGGCTGATCGCCGAGGGCGGGGCGGCCGGCGCGAACCGGTCGCCCCGCCCCGGTGTCCCCGGGCGTCGGCGTACCCCCGAACGCCCCGTCCACCAGGAAGGACACGCGGGTCCGTGCGACCGTGAACCGTACTGCTGATCAGTGCGTCGATCACGTACGGAGACCGCCATGGCAGACCTCAAGTACGACGCGGACGCCGCCCCCGAGGTCGGTGAGATAGGCGAGCTGCCCGATCCGCCGGCCGGGAGCCCGTCCGAGGCCGTCGGCGGCCCGGACGACGACCCGGACTCCGGCACCGATCTCCTGGCCCGCGCCCACCGCCTGCTGGCCGCGCATCCCGTCGCCGACGGCTACAGCGGACTGCCCTGGGCGCTGCGCCGGCTGCCCTGGTTCGACCTGGAACTCGGCGAGAGCGCCGTCGACACCGATGTGCCGCGGATGCGCGAGGGCCACGTCGGCGCGCTGTTCTGGGCCCTGCACCTGCCCGAGGCGCTGGACGGCGACCGGGCCGTCGGCGCCACGCTGGAGCAGCTCGACCTGGTGAAGACCGTCGTACGGGCCCACCCCGAGGGACTGCGGCTCGCCGACGCCCCCGGCCCGATCACCGACGCCCGCCACAGCGGCCGCGTCGCGGTGCTGCCGGGACCGGCGGGGGCCGCCGCGCTCGGCGACTCGCTCGGCATCCTGCGCTCCCTGCACGGTCTCGGGCTGCGCGCGCTGACCCTGTCCGGTGTCTCCTGGGCGAGCGAGTCGGGGCTGACCCGGTTCGGCGAGGAGGTGCTGCGCGAGATGAACCGGCTCGGTGTGCTGGCCGACCTCTCCGGCGCCTCGGCGGACACCGTGCGCAGGGCGTGCGCGGTCTCCAAGGCGCCGGTCCTGTGCGCCCGCTCGGCCGCCCGCGCCCTGCGCCCGCACCCCGCCAACGTCCCCGACGAACTGCTGGCCGAGCTGAGTGCCGTCAGGGGCCTGTGCATGGTGCCGCTCACCGCCGAGCAGACCGGCCCGTCCGTGCGGGACGTCGCCGACCACCTCGACCACGTCCGTGCGGTGGCCGGCCCCGAATGCGTCGGACTCTCCGGCACCTACGACGCCGGGGCCGCCCACCCGCAGGACCTCAGCGACGCCTCCTGCTACCCGCACCTCGTGGCCGAACTGCTGCGCCGCGGCTGGCCGGAGGCCGAGATCGCCTTGCTGACCTGGGGGAACGTCCAGCGCGTGCTGCGCGAGGCCGACTTCACGGCCCGGGAGGCACAGCGGCGCCGGGAGCCGTCGACGATGAAGATCGCCGAACTGGACGGCTGACCGGCAGGCGGAGCGGTGACCGGTCGCGCATGTCAGGCCCGGCAGAGGCAGAACGGGTGACCCGCCGGATCCGCGTAGACCCGGAAGCCGCGTGAGTGGTCCTCGGCGTCGAGCGGCGTGGCGCCGAGCGTCAGGATCTGCGCCTCGGCCGCGTCCAGGTCCTCGACGGTCAGATCCAGGTGGAACTGCTGGGAGTGGTCGGGCGCGGGCCACTTCGGCGGTACGAATCCGGGGGCGGCCTGAAACGCCAGCGCCCGCCCGCCCGGCACCGTCAGGTCCACCCAGTCCCCCTCGCCCTCGACGCTTCCGCCGAGCACGCGCGCGTAGAAGCCGGCGAGTGAGCTGGGGTCGGGACAGTCCAGGACGACGGCGCCCAGTTCGGCGATGGCCATGACTTCCTCCTTGAGTAAGGGGACGTGGTTACCGCTACAGCGTGTCTATAGGTAACGCTGTTACCTGATGTTCCCGTATTGGAGGTAACCTCGCAAGGGGTGGGGAGAACTGAGGGATAGCGTGCAGCCATGAGTGAGAGATCGCCCGCGCCCGGGGGCCTGGAGCTGGTCCAGGCGCTGGTCAACACGCTGGATCTGGAGTCGGGCGCGGACTCGCTGGACACCGAGCAGGGCCGGGCGCGCTTCGGGCTCGGCGAGGGGGACGTGGCGGGGGCGCGGGAGCTACGCGAGTCCCTGCGCGTGGTCCTGCTCGCCCACGCGGGCCACCCGCCGCACCGCGAGGTGCCCCCGCTCGGCGCTCTGCTGGCGGCCAGCCCGCTGCTGGTCGCGGTCGACGCCGCCGACGGCTCGGCCGCCCTCGCCCCCGCCGACGAGGGGCCGCTGCGCTCCAGGGTGGCGGCGGCCATCGCGCAGGCCCTGGTCGAGGGCACCTGGATCCGGCTGAAGTCCTGCGAGGCGGTCGACTGCCACTGGGCGTACTACGACCGCAGCCCGGCGGGGCGCGGCCGCTGGTGCTCGATGCAGGTGTGCGGGGCGCGCGCGAAGATGCGGCGCTACCGCGCCAAGTGAGCCATTTCGAAAGGTCGTTGAAGATTCATTCGGCGTGATACGCCCGGGTGCGGCAGAATGCGAAGGACGCCGTTTCGGCCGACTGAGCCTCGGCCGAAACGGCGTCACCCGTGTCGGGCGCCGGCGGTGGCGTGCCGCAGGCAACGCCCTGAAGGGGCGCGGGGGAACTGCGCGACCGGCCACGACGGCGCCGCAGACGAACGACGGCGCACGTCGCGGCACCTCCCGCGGAGCGCTACGCGGTCGGGCGGCCCATCGCCCGGTAGCTCCAGCCGGCCTTGCGCCACAGCTCGGGGTCGAGGGCGTTGCGGCCGTCCAGGATGACCCGGGCCGCCGCGGCCTCGCCGAGCGCCTTCGGGTCCAGCTCGCGGAACTCCCGCCACTCCGTCAGATGCAGGACGACATCGGCGCCGCGCACCGCCTCGATCGCGCTGTCGGCATAGCCGAGCGTCGGGAAGAGGCGGCGGGCGTTGCCCATGCCCTTCGGGTCGTAGACCGTGACCTGGCCGCCCTGGAGGTGGATCTGTCCGGCGACGTTCAGCGCGGGCGAGTCCCGTACGTCGTCCGAGTCGGGCTTGAAGGTGGCGCCGAGCACCGCGACCCGCTTGCCGAGGAACGATCCGCCGCCCAGCGCCTGCCGGGCGAGCTCCACCATCTGCCCGCGCTGGCGCATGTTGATCGAGTCGATCTCACGCAGGAACGTCAGCGCCTGGTCGGCGCCCAGTTCACCGGCGCGGGCCATGAAGGCACGGATGTCCTTGGGCAGGCAGCCGCCGCCGAAGCCGATGCCGGCGCGCAGGAACTTCTTTCCGATCCGGTCGTCGTGCCCGATGGCCTCCGCGAGCCTCGCGACGTCGCCGCCGGCGGCCTCGCAGACCTCCGCCATCGCGTTGATGAAGGAGATCTTGGTGGCCAGGAAGGAGTTCGCGGAGGTCTTCACCAGCTCGGCGGTGGGGAAGTCGGTGACGACGAAGGGGGAGCCGTCGGCGATCGGCGTCGCGTACACCTCGCGCAGCAGCTCCTCGGCGCGCTCGCTGCGCACACCGACCACGATCCGGTCCGGGTGCAGGGTGTCGTCGACGGCGAAGCCCTCGCGCAGGAACTCCGGGTTCCAGGCCAGCTCCACCTCGCCGCCGCCCGGCGCGAGCTCCAGGATGCGGGCCGCGAGCCGGTCCGCGCTGCCCACCGGCACGGTCGACTTGCCGACGACCAGGTTCGGGCCCCGCAGGTGCTTGGCGAGGGACTCGACGGCGGAGTCGACGTAGCTCATGTCGCAGGCGTACTCGCCGTGCTTCTGCGGGGTGTTCACGCAGACGAAGTGCACGTCGCCGAACTCGGCGACCTCCGCCCAGTCCATCGTGAAGCGCAGCCGGCCCGTGGAGCCCTCGATGCCGGCGACGTGCTTGCGCAGCAGATCCTCAAGGCCGGGCTCGAACATCGGGACCTGCCCCCGGCCGAGCATCTCGATCTTCTCGGGCACGACATCGAGCCCCAGCACCTCGAACCCGAGCTCGGCCATGGCCGCGGCGTGGGTGGCGCCGAGATAGCCGGTTCCGATCACAGTGATCTTGAGGGCCATGGGGGACTCCATAAGGGGGAGGGGGCGTGCGGGCCCGAGCATAGTCGGAGGGTCTGACCGGCAACTTCCCCGCTGTCGCCAAGCTCACGTATCCCTCCCGTGAGCCGCCCCCTAAAATTTGAGTTACTTAACGGTAATTAGCGTCAGCATCACACTTGCCACCCAGCGTCCTTGGAGCGTGAGAGACCTTGGCCGGATCGGCTGATTTCGACCTGTACCGCCCGTCCGAGGAGCACGACATGCTCCGTGACGCCATCCGCTCCCTGGCCGAGGCGAAGATCGCGCCGCACGCCGCCGCGGTCGACGAGGACGCCCGCTTCCCGCAGGAGGCGCTGGACGCCCTGGTCGCGGGCGACCTGCACGCGGTGCACGTGCCCGAGGAGTACGGCGGCGCGGGCGCCGACGCGCTCGCCACCGTGATCGTGATCGAGGAGGTGTCCCGCGTCTGCGCGTCCTCCTCGCTGATCCCGGCGGTGAACAAGCTGGGCTCGCTCCCGGTGATCCTCTCCGGCTCCGAGGACCTGAAGAAGCGGTACATGACCCCGCTCGCCAAGGGCGAGGGCATGTTCTCCTACTGCCTGTCCGAGCCGGACGCCGGCTCCGACGCGGCCGGCATGAAGACGAAGGCCGTCCGTGACGGAGACCACTACATCCTCAACGGCGTGAAGCGCTGGATCACCAACGCCGGCGTCTCCGAGTACTACACGGTGATGGCGGTCACGGACCCGACGAAGCGCTCCAAGGGCATCTCGGCGTTCGTCGTGGAGAAGTCCGACGAGGGCGTCTCCTTCGGCGCCCCGGAGAAGAAGCTCGGCATCAAGGGCTCGCCGACCCGCGAGGTCTACCTGGACAACGTCCGCATCCCGGCGGACCGCATGATCGGCGAGGAGGGCACCGGCTTCGCCACCGCGATGAAGACGCTGGACCACACCCGCATCACCATCGCCGCCCAGGCCCTCGGCATCGCCCAGGGCGCCCTCGACTACGCCAAGGGCTACGTCCAGGAGCGCAAGCAGTTCGGCAAGCCGATCGCCGACTTCCAGGGCATCCAGTTCATGCTCGCCGACATGGCCATGAAGATCTCGGCCGCCCGCGCCCTGACCTACCAGGCCGCCGCCGCCTCCGAGCGCGGCGACGCCGACCTCACCTACCTGGGCGCCGCCGCCAAGTGCTTCGCCTCGGACGTGGCGATGGAGGTCACCACGGACGCCGTGCAGCTGCTCGGCGGCTACGGCTACACCCGTGACTACCCGGTCGAGCGCATGATGCGCGACGCCAAGATCACGCAGATCTACGAGGGCACCAACCAGGTCCAGCGCATCGTCATGGCGCGCAACCTGCCGTAGCCCCGCGGGATTTGACGACGAAGGGTGTCCGGGTCTCCCGGGCACCCTTCACCCGTTCGGGCCCGCGGCACCGCCTCCGGCGGAAATGCGGGGGTGCGTGCCCTGTGCGACTTCTGGTGTGAATTGTTCGCGCCCGCCCGATGGCGCCCCGCCGTGGGCGGGCGTAGGACGGAAGAGCACGGGGCCCGCCCCGGGCTCCCGCGTCCCCCAGGAGGAGCCATGACCCAGCCCGGAACCATGCCGATGAGCAAGGAGATGCAGGACTGCGTCGACGCGTGCATGAGCTGCCACAGCATCTGCGAGGAGACCATGAGCTCCTGCATGCAGATGGGCGGCCAGGCACAGATGCAGATCATGCGCGCGCTCATGGACTGCGCCGAGACGACCCGGATGTGCGCGGACATGATGATGCGCCGCTCACCCATGTCGGCCGAGATGTGCGCGATGTGCGCCAAGGCCTGTGAGATGTGCGCCGAGGCGTGTATGTCCATGCCGGACGATCCGCAGATGATGCGCTGCGCGGAGGCGTGTCGCCGCTGCGCCGCGACCTGTCACGCGATGGCCGGCGCCACGATGTGACCGCCGCCTGACAGCAGTCGAGGGCACCCGGTACGGGTGCCCTCGATCAGTGTGGCCGCGCCTACTTGTCCGAGACGGTCACCGTCTCGTCGTTCTTCAGCTGCTCCACCAGCTTCTTCACCTTGGCGGTGTCCCACTGGAGGTTGCCGTTCGCGGAGTTGCCCGAGATCGGCATGTTCATCGACTTGCCCTCGCCGCCGCTGACACCCTTCATCGCCCAGAACATGGACGCCAGGTCCCACAGGCTCATGTCCTTGTCGACGGTCAGGGAGTCCAGGCCCGCACCCATGGTCGGGTACAGCTTGAAGGGGTTCAGGACCGTGCCCGGGGTCGCGACCTGGTTGGCCAGGGCCGAGAGGAACTTCTGCTGGTTCCTCGTCCGGTCCAGGTCGGAGCCGGGCAGCGCGTACCGGGTACGGACGAAGGCCAGCGCCTCCTCGCCGTTCAGGGTCTGCTTGCCCTCCTTGAAGTCGGCCCCGGACTTGGAGTCCTTGATGCCGCCCTTCGGGATGTCTATCTCGACGCCGCCGACGGAGTCCACGATGTTCGCGAAGCCGGCGAAGCCGATCTCGACGTAGTGGTCGATGTGCAGACCGGTGTTGGCCTCGACGGTGCGGACCAGCAGCTCGGGGCCGTCCTCCGCGTACGCCGCGTTCAGCTTCGTCTGCCGGCCGGTGGCCTCGTAGAGCTTGCCGGAGTCGGAGCCCTTGTAGGACGGGATCGTGACGTTCGAGTCACGCGGCAGCGAGACCAGGGTGTCGCCGTTGCTCCCGACGTGCAGGATCATCATCGAGTCCGTGCGCTTGCCCTCGGCGGAGCCGGTGTGCAGTGCCTTCTTCTGCTCGTCGGTCATGCCCGCGCGGCTGTCGGAGCCGACGATCAGGTAGTTGGTGCCCTCGCCCGCCTCCGGCCGGTCGATGACCTTGGACAGGTCGACGTCACGGTTGAGCTTGGAGTCGGCCCAGAAGTAGGTGGCGACACTCGTGACCACCAGCAGCGTCACGAGCGTGATCGCCGTCAGCTTGATGCGGCGGCGCCAGTTCGGCGCGGGCCGCGGCTCGTATCTGCCGTCGTCACCGGGGCCGCCGGGACCACCGCGGCCGTAGACCTGACCCGTGTTGTAGCCGCTGTCGTACCCGTCGTCGTAGCCGTCGTCGGCGTAGCCGCCGTGCCCCTGGCCGTTCACGTACGACGGCTGCTGCGGCACGCTGCCGTAGCCCTGGCCGGGCGAGGCCGCCGGACCGCGGCGGACCTGTCGCATCACGCGCGCGCCCTCGGGCTGTGCGCCTGCGCTGCCGCGTCCGTAACGGCTGCCGCGGTTGTCGTCGGACCATGCCTGGGGCCAGTCATTCATGCGCCCCAGTGTGCAGGGCCCGGCCAGGGGTCTTACAAGGTTCGGCGGAAAATAGAGGCACGGCTGTTGCGAACCCAACACAAAGTCCGCGAATGTCAGCTCGGCATAAGGTGGACGTCATGACAGACCAGGTCACCGCAACGGAGTCGGGCAATCCGGAGATCCCGGGCAAGCCGACATCCGCCTCCCGCACCACTCTCAGCCACATCATGACCCATAACGACACCAACCTTCTGGGGACGGTGCACGGCGGTGTGATCATGAAGCTCGTCGACGACGCCGCGGGAGCCGTGGCCGGCCGGCACTCCGGCGGCCCCGCCGTCACCGCGTCCATGGACGAGATGGTGTTCCTGGAGCCGGTCCGCGTCGGCGACCTGGTCCATGTGAAAGCGCAGGTCAACTGGACCGGCCGGACCTCGATGGAGGTCGGCGTGCGGGTCCTGGCCGAGCGCTGGAACGAGTCGACGCCGCCCACGCAGGTGGGCTCGGCGTACCTGGTGTTCGCGGCGGTGGACGCGGACGGCAAGCCGCGCCGGGTGCCTCCGGTGATGCCGGAGACCGAGCGCGACAACCGCCGCTACCAGGAGGCCCAGATCCGCCGCACCCACCGCCTGGCCCGCCGCCGCGCCATCAAGGAACTGCGCGAGAAGCGGGCGGCGGAGGGGTTCGAGGACTGAGCCGTCCGTCACAGCGCCGGCGGAACGCGGTCGAGACGGTATGGCCGGATCCCGACCCTGTCGCGGAGCCACGAGCCCGTTACGAGCACCCCGTCTCGTCGCCCCGCACCACCGCCGAGTGACTCTGCAGCGGGTCCTGCGCCCGCACCTTGCGGACCTGCTCGAAGTCCGTGCCCACGATCACCTTCAGCGTCGGCCCGAGCCCCTTCACCGCCCGCAGCTCGCTCCCGGGCAGCGCCGCCGCCAGGGACTTCGCCGAGCGGTCCCAGCCGGGATCGTGGGCGACGACCGTCCGCTTCAGCGAGCGTTCCGCGGCGGCCACCGGGCTTCCCGTCGTACGGAACCCGATCCCCGCCAGCGCCGCGTCGGCGCGCTTGCCGAGGCCCTCCCGCGCGGTGCCGTTCTCCACCTGGACACGGATCTGCTGGGGGGCGACCTCCACCGGGACGGCCCGGTGCCTCGGGCGCTGCCCGGCCAGCGGCTCGTCCTCGCGCAGGGCCCGGAAGAGACGCTCGGCGCGCTCGTTGTCCCACTTCACCGTGGACCCGAGGCCCTTGACCGTGTACCCCAGCTGCCCGATCGGCACGGTCGTGAACTCCGACGACGACGGTGAGAAGTTCCGCATCGCCCGCCCGAGGTCCAGCAGTTCGCCCGTGCCGAACTCCTTGTCGGCCCGTACCGACCCCAGCACCGCCCGCGTGACGTCCCGGAACCGCATCGGGTTCAGCAGGATCCCCGACGATGTCGCCCGCTCCACCAGCGCCGCCATGAACCGCTGCTGACGCTGCACCCGCCCCAGGTCGGAGTCGCTGTCGATGTGCCGGGCGCGCACGAACTGCAACGCCTCGCCGCCCATCAGCCGATGGGAGCCGGCCGGCAGGTCCAGCCCGGTGTAGGAGTCCTTCAGCGGCTCGGCGGTGCAGATCCGCACCCCGCCGAGCACGTCCACCGTCTTCATGAAGCTGGTGAAGTCGACCTCCAGATAGTGGTCGATCTTGACGTGGGTCATGTGCTCGACGGTGCGCACCGTGAGGTTCGGACCGCCCTCCGCGTACGCCGCGTTGATCTTGATCGGGTGCGCCTCGCGTCCCTCGCCGGCCGGCACCTCGGCGTAGGAGTCGCGCGGCAGGCTCACCACGCTCGCGCGCTCCCGATCCGCCGAGATGTGCACGATCATGATCGTGTCGGTGCAGTGGCAGGGCGCGCCGCCCAGCTTGTACTTGCGCCGCTCCTTGTCGCTGATGCGGTCGCGGCCGTCGGTGCCGACGAGCAGGACGTTCATCCCGTGCCCGGTCGGCGGCCGGTTCTTCATGTCCTTGAACGGGTCCACGCGCGCGATCTTCGCGTCCAGGCTGGTCACCACCGCGTGCCCGATGCCGGCGGAGGCGAGCACCACGACGGACAGCGTCGTCACCGCTCGCATGGCCCAGCGTGGCCGCCTGCGCCGCGCTGGAGCGACCGGCCGCTCGCCGCCGCGGGACGGCTGCGGGCGTCGCTGCGCGGGGGCGGGGGAGCGGCGGGGCGGCGTGGGCATGAAGCGATACCTCCGCTGGGGCTTGCCCTGGGGGCCGAACGTGGGATCCGTGAGCACCGTAGGGCCATACGATCTGCTGCCCGGAGCACCGGCACCGGCGGGGCGCACCGGTGTCCCCCGTTCGCGGTAACGTGAGCCCCCTATGAACGCCAATCCCGACGTGCAGCTCCCCGCCGTGTCCGTCATCATGCCCGTCCTCAACGAGGAGCGGCATCTGCGCGGAGCCGTCCAAGCGATCCTCGCGCAGGAGTACGCCGGCGAGATGGAGGTCGTGATCGCCCTCGGTCCGTCCACGGACCGCACGGACGAGATCGCCGCCGAGCTCGTACGGGACGACTCCCGTGTGCACACCGTCCCGAACCCCACCGGCCGCACCCCCGCCGCCCTCAACGCCGCGATCAAGGCGTCCCGCCACCCGATCGTCGTCCGCGTCGACGGCCACGGCATCCTCTCGCCGAACTACATCGCCACCGCCGTACGCCTCCTGGCGGAGACCGGCGCGCAGAACGTCGGCGGCATCATGCACGCCGAGGGCGAGAACGACTGGGAGCACGCCGTCGCCGCCGCGATGACCTCGAAGATCGGCGTCGGCAACGCGGCCTTCCACACGGGCGGCGCCGCCCAGGCCGCCGAGACCGTGTACCTGGGTGTGTTCCGCCGCGAGGCGCTGGAGCAGCAGGGCGGCTACAACGAGGAGTTCATCCGCGCGCAGGACTGGGAGCTCAACTTCCGCATCCGCGAGGCGGGCGGCCTGATCTGGTTCTCGCCGGAGCTGAAGGTGTCCTACCGCCCGCGGCCGTCGGTGAAGGCCCTCGCCAAGCAGTACAAGGACTACGGCCGCTGGCGTCACGTCGTCGCCCGCTACCACGCCGGTTCCATCAACCTGCGCTATCTCGCCCCGCCGACGGCGGTCTGCGCGATCGCGGCGGGCCTGGTGCTGGGCGCCCTGGTCACCCCGTGGGCCCTGGTGGTCCCCGGCGGCTACCTCGCGGCGATCGCCGCGGGCTCGGTCCCGGCGGGCAGGGGCCTGTCGCTGAAGGCGCGCCTGCAGATCCCCGTCGCGCTCGCGACGATGCACATGTCCTGGGGCTACGGCTTCCTGACCAGCCCGCGTTCGCTGGCCCGGAAGGTCATCGCCTCCCGCCGCCCCGCGGTCCTCAGCGCCGGCTGAGGCCCACGTCCGGCGGCGCCGAGCGCCACATGAGGCCCGCGCCCCGCGGTGCTCGGCGTCGACCGAGCCGGCCGCCGGGCGCGGTGCCCGTCACCAGGTGAATCCGTCGTTCACCTTCATGCACGCCTTGGTGTCGGAGGCGTTCAGCGCCTCCGCCGTGTCGGGAGTCCTGTCGTCCTGCTTCGGGGCCTTGTACGCCGTGCCCTCCCGCCAGTCGGCGCCGACGACCAGGGTGACGCCGGAGACGTCCGTGGACTTCTCCACGGCACTCGTCGGGATGCCGAGGGCCTTGGCGAGCCGCTGGGCGTCGCCCTGCAGTTCGGCGCTCGGGTAGCGCACGACGGTCGTGTCCGCGGTCGGCGTCGTCGAGGAGTCCGCGACGGCCCGCCCGAAGCCCTTGTCGACGAGCAGCCCGGCGACGGTGGTCGCCCGCCCTGAGACCGGGGCGAGGACATCGGTGCGGGTGCCGTTCTGCACCTGCACGGCGATCTCGCCGTCCGCGGCGGCCGGGTCGGTGGGCGCCGTCTCCTCGGTGGTCTTCTTCTTGCCCTTGCCGTCGAGCGAGATGTCCTCACGCACCAGCCGGAACAGCTTCGTCGCGTCCTCGGTGGGCTCCACGCGCGAACCGACGTACCGGTTGGGCATCGTCGTCATGGTGATGCGCGACGTCGGCACCTTCTTGAGCTCGCCCGCCAGGTCGTAGAGCTTGGCGACGGTGCCCAGACCCTCGTCGACGGTGAGCGCGTTCGTGGCGGCCTCGGCGAGCTTGCGGAGCTTGTTCGGGTTGCTCAGCTTGGCGTTCTTGCGCAGCTCGCGCACCATCGAGTTCATGTACTGGTGCTGCGCCTTGGCGCGGGCCAGATCGCTGCCGTCCTCGAAGCCGTACCGCGTGCGCAGCCACTGCAGGGCCTGCTCGCCCTTGACGTACGTCGTGCCCTTCTCCAGCTTCAGCCCGGAGCCGTGGCCCTCGCTGTCCTTGGAGTGGATGTTCTTGTCGACACAGACCGGGACGCCGCCGATCGCGTCCGCCATCGACACCACACCCGAGAAGTCGATCATCATGAAGTGGTCGATGTGGATGTCGGTGAGCTTCTCCCACGTGGCCACCGTGCACCCCGGACCGCCGCGGCCCAGCGACTGGTTCGTCATCGCGCGCTGACGGGCGTCGTAGACGTCCCCGCTGTCGGGGTCGGTGCACTTGGGTATGTCCACGAGCGTGTCGCGGGGCATGCTGACGACCGACATGTTGGTGCGGTCGGCGGAGACGTGCAGCAGCATCTGGACGTCGGCGAGCGGTGTGCCGCCGAACGTCTCCTTGGCGCCGCCGAGTTTCTGGTTCTCCTCGGTGTCGCGGGCGTCCGAGCCGATCAGCAGGATGTTCAGCGGCGTCTGCCCGGCCGCGTTCGCCTCGGACTCGGCGGCGCGGTCCTTGGCGTCGCCGATGTTGAGGTCGTCCTTCTTCAGATTGCCGTTGAGGTGCTGGTAGTAGAGATAACCGGCACCCGCGGTGCCCAGTATCACCACCGCCAGTACCGTCGCCGACCAGCGCAGCACGCGCCGTCTGCGGGGTCTGCCGTCGGTTCCCCGGCCGCCTTCGGAACCCCCGCCACCGTGCCGGCCGCTCAGGGCGGCCGGCGTGTCCTGGTCGGCCCGCGGGGTGAGCGACATGGTGTCGTCCACCGCGGGGGCCTCCCCTCGCACACTGCTCTGCGCCAACTCTCCGCCCTTCCCCACCCTTTGCCCGGCACGGCCGTGCTCCGCGTCGGACCTCCCTGTCCGGTGCGGAGCGAACCATGCCAGGCCACCCTGTCCGACACCGGTTCGCCACCTGTCAGACCTCTGTGGGTCCGAGCCGGGTTGGCCACGCGCCGGCAAAATCCGCGCCGGCCCGGCCGCGTGGCGCGCCCGGCCAACGCCGGCCGACACACCGGTGTCGTGTGTCAGACCAACGAGCGACGGAGACAGTTGCGTTCCGCGCCGCAGTTTCCCTACGACGGTCCTCGCGCGGCGATCCCCCTACGTGGACCGGGTTGCCCCGGGCACCACGCGGGCGCGGGCCCGTCCCGCCCGAGAGGCGGGCGGGACGGGCCCGGCGGGCCGCCAACGGCGGGCTACTTGGCGCACTCGACCTTGTCGGCCGTGGACTTCTCCACGTCCGGCGCCTTCGTCGGCGCGGTCATCGACACGCCCGCGCCCTTGAAGTCCTTGCCCAGCGTCAGCGTCATCGTGGGCAGCCCCTGCGAGTTGGTGACGCTCTTGCCCGGCTTCATCGCCGACCCGGAGAGCCCCATGATGTCGGCGAGCCGGCGCGCCTGGTCCGCCTGGTCCGGCCCGTACTCCAGCGTCGTCCTCGCCAGCGCCGCCGGGGCGTTGCCCGCGTTCTCGGACTTCGTCACGCCCTCCTCGTTCTGCAGCCAGGTGAGCGTCGCCGAGGCGCTGCCGTCCTTCGCCCCGCCGTTGAGGATCTGCACCCGCACCTCGGAGGCGTCGGCCTTGGTGCCCTTGAGACGGGCGGCCACGGCGGCGGCCTCCTTCTGCTTCTGCTCCTTGACCGCCGTGAAGGAGACGTCGTTCTGGATCGCCTCGAAGACCTCGGGCGCCGTCGACTCGTTCAGCACGACGGTCGTCTTCACCTGCTCCGCCGGGTTGTCGATCACCGGAACCGTCGTGAAGGTCAGGTTCTTGGTGTTGAGCTTGCCCAGCTCCAGGCCCAGGTCCTTCAGCTTGTCGATGGAGTCGAGCTGGGAGTCGACGGTCAGCGCCTTCGTGCCCGCCTCGGCCAGCTTGATCATCTTGGTCGGGCTGCTGAGCGTGTCGTTCGACTTCAGCTTGCGCATCAGCGCGCTGAGGAACTGCTGCTGGAGCCCGATCCGGCTCAGGTCACCGCCGAAGCCGACCGAGTGCCGGGTGCGCACGAAGGCCAGCGCGTCCTCGCCCTCGATCGTGTGCTTGCCCTTGGTGAGGTTCAGCTTGGAGTCGCGGTCATTGATGTCCTTGGCCAGGCACACCTCGACACCGCCGACCGCCGTCGTCAGCGTCTTGACCGCGTTGAAGTCGGCCACCATGAAGTTGTCCGGCTTGATCCCGGTCAGCTCGGTGACGGTACGCGCGGTGCAACTGGGCGTGCGGTCCTCCTGGCCCAGGCTGGTGTTGAAGCGGACACCGGTCTCGCCCGGGATGACCTTCTCGGAGCCGTCCTCCTGCGTGGTCGGACAGTCCGGGATGTCGACGATGAGGTCGCGCGGGATGCTCAGCGCGGTCGCGTTCGAGCGGTCCTTGGAGACGTGCAGCAGGATCGTGGTGTCGGCGTGACCCGCACTGCCCGAGTCGCCGTACTTCTCGTTGCCCGCGCCCGTGCGCTTGTCCGTGCCGATGAGCAGGATGTTGATGGCCTTGTCCTTGCTGAAGCCACCGGTGCTCGCGCCGTCGTCGTTCACGGACTGGATGTTGTCGTTGAGGTGCTCGATGTAGAGGTAGGCACCGGCCGCGGCGGCGACCACCACGAACGCCATCACGCCGCCGGTCCAGAGCGCGGCCTTCTTCGCCTTGCCCTTCTTCTTCACCGGCCGGCGACTGCGCCGCCCCGGCAGAGGCTCCTCCGGCGCCCCCCTGCGCCTGCGCTGTGGCGGGACCTCACGGCCCGGCGCCTGGCGGGACTCACGTCCCGGCGCGGCGGTCCTGTTCCGTACGGTGCCCCCCGCGTCGCCCGCGGCGCGGGCACCCCCCGCGCCCTTGGCGGCCGTACCGCCCGAACGTGCGGCGGCTCCTGCGCGGGAAGCGGCTCTGCGGGGTCCCGGAACCGGTGACTGCGGAGAGGAAGGACCCAGTCGCAGTTCGTATTCACCGGTGTTCGGATTGAGCACCCACTGGTCTGCGGGATCGATGTCGTCCGCCCGCCCACGGCCTTGCGCGTCCACGGTTGTCTGAATCCTCCGTCGGGGCCACGCGGCGCCTACCCCCTCCAAGGCGCTCGGGTCTCGGTCAAACAGTGCGCAAGCCTAACTACGGCAGGGAGCACCGGATCGCTCACACTATCCGCCCAGTTCAGCGTGGAGCGACGACGGTGACAAATTCCACGTCCCTACAACTGGGCAATCCGTCGCATTTCTTTGAATCGGGGTTCGTGGACTTGGTGAGCGCTTTACCCGCAGGGGTTCTCGGCGGCCGTACTGCCGCGGAATGTGGGTGCCGGAGAGATGGCTCCGCCAGGCTCGTCGGACCGCTCGGCACCCGACTTTCCCCCGCCGTCGCGGGAACGCTTGTGCGAAGAATCGCGGAGCGGGCCCTGGGACTTTTCGGTCGAATTCACGACTTCCACCGGCGCGTCGACCCGCAGCCGTTCGAAGAGACGCTCGGCCTCGGGTTCCACGAGCTGATCGCGATTGGCGTTGTAGACGTACGACTCCCTCGGAACCGTGAGGAATTGCACGCGTTCGGTGGGGATGTCGCGCACCCCCCGCGCGAGTTCGTACAAACCACGCAAGCTGGCCAGCGCCGGGTCCGTGGTCAGGGACGACGTGGCGGCGTCCAGGACCGGATAGAGCCTGACCGGGTTCAGCAGGACGTCATTGCTCTGCGCCTTGTGCACGAGCGCGGCGAGGAAGCGCTGCTGGCGGTCCATGCGGTCGGTGTCGCTGCCGTTGCCGAGGGACTTCCGGGCCCGGACGTACCCGAGGGCCTGCTCGCCGTCGAGCGTCACCTTGCCTGCCGGGAGCCTGAGCTTGGCGGCCTTGTCGTTGATGGGTTTCGCGAGGCAGATCTCGACGCCGTCGAGGGCGTCGACCATCTCCTTGAAGCCGTGGAAGTCGATGACCATGTGGTGGTCCATGCGGATGTTCGTCAGCCGTTCCACGGTGCGCACGGTGCAGGCCGAACCGCCGACCTGGAAGGCGTAGTTGAACATCGCGAACATCGGCTCGCTGCGGCGGCCGTCGGGGCGGCGGCAGCCGGGGACGTCGACCATGAGGTCACGGGGTATCGAGACGGCCGTGGCGCTGCGGCGGCCGGAGGACAGGTGCAGCAGGATCGTGGTGTCGGAGCGCTCCGTGCCGGAGTCCTTGCCGTAGCGGCGGTTGCCGGAGCCGGCGCGCGAGTCGGAGCCGATCACGAGGATGTTCTGGGCGCCGCGCACGAGCGAGGTGGGGCGCTCCTTCTCGTACCGGGCGAGCTCCGCCGCGGCGGCCTCGTCCGGAGTGATGTTGGAGTCGAGCTTGGCGTACACGCCCCAGGCGACTCCACCCGCGACGACGACCACGAGCCCGACCCCGATCGCCCCCCGCCGGACCCAGCGCCGCACGAGCCCCTTCCGGCTGGCCGACGCCCCCCGGTGCGCGTCTGCGGTGTCGGTCACGGCTGTGTCCACCCCTCATTGCGTACAGCGGCGTGTGGTGTGGGCTGCTGTTACGACCATGGCCCGGATGCGGGGTGGGGGGTGGGTGGTGGTGGGCCGAACGGGTGAGGTTGCCTGCGGCGCTCGGGCCGGGCTTGCGGTGTTCGGGGTGGGGCGCCGGTGTCGGACCGTTGTGCGGTGTTCGGGGTGGGACGCCGGTGTCGGGCCGTTGTGCGGTGTTCTTGGCGCCGGTCCGCACCTTCAGCCCGTCCGGCGTTTGAGGACGAGGCCCGTTCAGGGCCGAAGCGGGGGTCTGGGGGCGGCAGCCCCCAGGAGCGCCGATGCTGACGCCGGGTGTCGCAGGGGGGACGGTGCCCGTACCTACCTCGCCGTCGCCGTCACCCGCTCCGCCTCGATCCGCTTGGCCAGGGACTCCTCGCTCAGCGAGTCGAGGTGCCGGCACAGGACCACCGAGCCGCCGGTCGCCAGCGCCGCGTACAGGCCGGCGTTCAGGCCCTCCCAGGTGTCGTACGGCAGGGCCGACAGGATCCGTGAGCCCGGACCGGTGAGACCGAGGGCCGGAGCCTCCGCGCGGGCGCGCTCGACCAGTTCCGCCGCGCTGAACTCCCGGCCCGCGACGATCAGCGCGGGGTCCTCGGGGTCGACGGGGGCGTACGGCGCGAAACGGTCGCCCTGGCTCGGCACCTCGACCGCGTAATCCGCGAAGCCGGCCGGCGGCTGCGGGAAACGGCCGCCGAGCGGGCGCAGCGCAAGGGCGACCCGCTCACCGCGGCATGCCCGCGCGGCCTCCAGGTCCTCCGGCCCGCTCACCACCACGTCGGCCGTCGCCGGGTCCCCGCCCACGTCCGCGACCGTGCCCACCGAGGAACACGCCAGCAGCCACACCGCCGTCTGCCAGTGCGTCGGCAGCAACACCGTCACCCGGTCGCCCGGCCCGGCGCCGAGGTCGCCCTGGAGCAGGTTCGCGGTCTTGGCCACCCAATTGGCGAAGGTGGCCACGGACAATTCCACGCGTTCTCCCGTGGCGTCGTCGTAGAAGGTCACCAGAGGGCGTCCGGGGTCCGCGGCGAGCGCGGAACGCAGCAGGTCGGCGGGGGTGCGATCGGTGGCATTCACCCGCGCAAGGGTACGCGCAGACGCGGTCGCGCACCCCGCTGCGGGCCGTGCGGCCACCACCGGTTCGGCCGAGCCGGAGGCCGACGTACCGTCAATTCCGCGATGGACAGGTTTGTATGACTATGTCCAACATCAGGAGCATGCGTGGATTCCTTGCTTCCTCGATCGGTGTCACGTGCGCGGCCGCTCTCGCTCTTCCGCTCACTCCACCCGCCGCGGCGTCCGTGCGCCCGGCGCTCGGAGCGGAAGCCGCCAAGAGCGGGGCGACGGCCGCCGTCGGATCAGCGGTGCGGCGTGCGGACGCCGAGCCCTACGTCCCCGGCAGCACCCAGTCGCTGCCCCTCGTCCCCCTCACCCGTGACCGTTCCGCCGGCGCGCCCGTCGAACAGGGGCTGCCCCAGCGGGACGTACGTCACTTCTCCCTGGTCGGCGTCGTCTGGGACGACCCGGCCACCGAACTGCACGGCCGCGTCCAGGTCCGTACCCGCGAGGCCGGGACCGGCACCTGGTCCGGCTGGCAGGACGTCGAGACCCACAACGCCGAACACGGGGCCGACCCGGACACCGCCGAGAGCACCTCCGGAGGGGTGCGCGGTGCGACGGCGCCCCTGTGGGTCGGCGACTCGGACGGCGTGCAGGTGCGCGTGACGCCGGAGGGCGCGGATCCCACGCCCGAGACGGCGGGGACGAAGCCGAAGTCCGAGGCGGAGAAGCCGAAGCCCGACGCCGAGGCCACCGCGCCCAAGCCGAAGCCCGACGCCGAGGCCGCGGCTCCCAAGCCGAAGCCCAAGCCCAAGTCCGAGGCGGAGAAGCCGGAGCCGGAGCCCGAGGCGGAAGAGGGCGAGCTGGACGGTGACGACGCGGCGGTCGACGCCACGGCGGCCGTGACCCCGCTGCCCGCCGGCCTCCACCTCGAACTCGTCGACCCCGGCGACCCCGCTCCGGCGCAGGGCGAGCCCGGGCCCGTGCAGGGGGAGCTCGGACCCCGGCCCGGCTCGCTGAACCCCGAGACCCTCGGCACCGCCGAGAACCTCGCCGCCTCCGCGGCCAACGCCGAACTCGCGCCCCTCGGCGCCGCCGAGATCCCCCCGCTCGAACGCGCCGAGACGGAGCGGGAACTGCTCGCGCTGCGCGGCAGCGAGCTCACCCAGGAGCAGCGGGCGAAGCCCTACATCGGCCCGCGCCCGCGCATCGTCACCCGGCGCGGCTGGGGAGCCAACGAGAAGTGGCGTGAGCGGCAGTTCGCCTACACCAAGAAGGTGAAGGCGGTCTTCGTGCACCACACCGCGTCCGGCGGCAAGTACTGGTGCACCCAGGCTCCCTCGCTCATTCGCGGTATCTACCGCTACCACGTCCTGAGCATGGGCTGGCGCGACCTCGGCTACAACTTCCTCGTCGACAAGTGCGGAAACATCTACGAGGGACGCGCCGGAGGCGTGGCGAAGCCGGTCCTGGGCGCGCACACCCGCGGTTTCAACTCCAACAGCATGGGGATCGCCGTCCTCGGCAGCTACGGCTCCACCAAGCCGACCGTGGCCGCCGTGAACGCCATCGCCCGTCTCACCGCCTGGAAGCTGGGGCTCTACGCCGCCAATCCTCGCGGAAAGACATACCTGACGTCCGGTGGTGGCAATCTGTTCCGCAAGGGCAGGAACGTACGACTGAATGTGATCTCCGGCCATCGGGACGGCTTCTCCACGGAGTGCCCCGGCCGGCTGCTCTACTCCAAGCTCGGCACGGCCCGCGCCTCGGCGGCCCGCTTGCAGGGGCGCTGAGGCGGGGAGGGCCGTTCACGGGGAAGCGCGGGAAGTACGGCCTGGCACGGGGGAACACGGGCCGGCACGGGGGAGCACGGGCCGGGATGGGCCGGCACGGGGACTGAGGCGGATCACATTCACCGCCGTCGGGGGAGGAGAGGCGGATGTGTCGTCATACCGCACTGCCGTCGAGGGCGCCGCACAACGGTCTGCATACACTGGCCGGCCGAAAGACAGTTCGGCCGGTCCCGGCAGGAAGCAGAGACGACAGGTGACAGAAGCGATCCTCCTGGTCGGCGGCAAGGGCACACGGCTGCGTCCGCTCACCGTGCACACACCGAAGCCCATGGTTCCGGCGGCCGGGGTGCCGTTCCTCACGCACCAGTTGGCGAGAGCGAGAGCGGCGGGCGTCGAGCACATCGTGCTGGCCACGTCGTATCTGGCCGAGGTCTTCGAGCCGTACTTCGGCGACGGCTCGGCGCTGGGGCTGCATCTGGAGTACGTGACGGAGGAGGAGCCCCTCGGCACGGGCGGCGCGATCCGGAACGTGGCGTCGCGGCTGCACTCGGGGCCCGAGGACCCGATCCTGATCTTCAACGGGGACATCCTGACGGGGCTGGACATCCGGGCCCTGATCCGCACGCACGAGACGACGGGGGCGGACGTCTCCCTCCACCTCACGAAGGTGACGGACCCGCGGGCGTACGGGCTCGTGCCCACGGACGACACGGGGCGGGTGACGGCGTTCCTGGAGAAGCCGCAGACGCCCGAGGAGATCGTCACCGACCAGATCAACGCGGGGGCGTACGTGTTCCGCCGCTCCGTCATCGACACGATCCCGGCGGGGCGGCCGGTGTCGGTGGAACGTGAGACCTTCCCGGACCTGCTGTCGGCCGGGGCGCATCTGCAGGGCATGGTCGACTCGACGTACTGGCTCGACCTCGGCACGCCGGCGGCCTTCGTCCGCGGCTCGGCGGACCTGGTCCTGGGGCGGGCTCCGTCGCCCGCGGTCCCCGGCCGCTGCGGTGACCGCCTGGTCCTGCCGACGGCCCGGGTGGCGCCCGACGCCAAGCTGACGGGTGGGACGGTGGTGGGCGAGGGCGCGTTCGTGGCCGAGGGCGCGCGCGTCTTCGGCAGCACGATCATGCCGGGTGCCGTCATCGAGCCCGGCGCCATCATCACCGACTCCCTCATCGGCACCCGCGCCCGCGTCGGCGAACGCTCGGTCCTCACCGGCACGGTCATCGGCGACGGCGCGGTCATCGGCGCCGACAACGAACTGCGGGACGGCGCCCGGGTGTGGTGCGACGCGCGCATACCGGCGGGCGCGGTGAGATTCTCACCGGATCTGTAGGGACGCCTGCGGCGGCCCGTGCCGGTTCGAGGGGGTGCGCGTAGCGCCTCGTGCCGGTGGGTGCGGCCTGTGCGGCGGGGGTGGGGGTGCGCGTAGCGCCTTGTGCCGGTGGGTGGGTCGGGGCCGTGCCGGGGGGTGTCCGTCCTCGGTCCGGCGGTTGCTGTGCCTTGGAAGGGTTCTGTTTCTTGACGCCGGCCGCTGCGGGCGGACACCCCCCGGCACGGCCCCTTACGCCGTCGGCGGGTGCGGGCGCGTACACATGCCAGGTTCAGGGCCGACGCGCATCCGGCTGTCCGGCGGCTGGGCCCGGCGGTCGCCAACCCTCATTCCGCCCAGCCGCTTGGGCCCCACTTGTCGGCGCGGGTCCGCACCCTTCAGCCCGTCCGGCGTTTGAGGACGAGGCCGTTCAGGCCGATGCGGGGTCTGGGGCGGCAGCCCCAGGGGTGGCGGGGTTGAAGGGGCGGTGCCCCTGGAGGACGGGACGGGTAGGGGCGGCGGGGGCGAAGGACATGGGGTCGGCACAGCGTGGCCGGCCTGTCACAGCAGCCCGATGTCCCCGCGCGGCATCCGCGGAGCCCTCCGCGCCGGCACCCGCCCGCTCAACAGGATCAACCGAGCCGCCCGATGCCGCTGCCCCGCATACGGCTCCAGCAACTCCAGCATCACGGAGTCATCCGCATCCCGGTCCCCGGCCAGCGCGAACCCCACGATCCCCGGCAGATGCAGATCCCCCACGGTCACGGCATCCGCCGCCCCATGACTGCGCTGCACAACCTCCGCGGACGTCCACGGCCCGATCCCCGGCACGACCTCCAACCGAGCCTGCGCCTGCGCCGCAGGCATCCGCACGGCCTCCTCCATCCGCGCGGCGACCCGCACGGCCCGCAGAATCGTGGACGCCCGCTTGTTGTCGACACCGGCCCGATGCCACTCCCAGGACGGGATGAGCGCCCACGTCCGCGCGTCCGGCATCACACACATCCGCGCGGGCGCGGGCCCGGGCGCCGGCTCGCCGTACTTCCGCACCAGCAACCGCCACGCCCGATAAGCCTCATCGGTCGTGACCTTCTGCTCGAGCACCGACGGAATCAACGACTCCATCACCAGCCCGGTCCGCGTCAGCCTGAGCCCCGGCCGCCGATGCCGGGCCATCGCCACCACCCGGTGCCGCGGCACGAAGACGGAGGGATCGTCGGCGGCACCCAGCAGCTCCGGCAAACCGTCCAGCAGCCACTCGGCCCCCGGCCCCCACGCCTCGCCCCGCACCTCGGTCCCGCGCGCGGCGACCCGAAGCGTCCCGGGTCCGGCGGGCGTGAGGGTGGCCCGCCACACGGATCCGTCCGGCATCGCCCGGAACGTCGGATCCCCCGGCCCCCGCCGCAAGGGCCCGAGCACCAGCCCGAGATCGAGCGGCCCCTCCGGCACCCAGGTGCGCACCCGTCCGGCGGCCGCGGCCTGACGCGGTATCCCCCCGGGCACGGCGACATGCCCACCGCGCACGGTCGTACGCGTGGGCCGCGGAGAGAAACGTCCTGCCACGGATGAGGTCCTAGGTGAGGGAGGGAGGAAGTGCGGTCGCTACGAGCGTATGCGCCGTGCGCGCCCGCTCATCGCACCTCGACGAAAGCCGCCGCATCCCGCTCCGGCCTCGGCCGCGGGTCCTCCGCCGGGTGGCCGACCGCCACCGCCCCCATCGGATCCCAGTCCTCGGGCAGTCCGAGCACCTCGCGCACCACGTCCCGGCAGAACATCGTCGAGGACACCCACGCCGACCCCAGCCGCTCCCCGGCGAGCGCGACCAGGAAGTTCTGCACCCCGGCCCCGGTGGCGACGACGAACATCTCCCGCTCGGCGCCGTCGCGCCGCAGGTCGCCGTAGGTGTGCGAACCGTCCATGACCAGGCACGGCACCACGAGGTACGGCGCGTTGCGCAGCACGTCCCCGCGTCGCACCCGCTTGGCGATCGACTCCTCGCTCTTGCCGTCACGCCGCAGGTCGGCGATCCAGGCGTCGCGCATCGCGTCGAGCAGCCGCGTCCGCGACTCCGGCGACTCCAGCAGCACGAACCGCCACGGAGTGGTGTGGTGCGGCGCCGGTGCCGTGACCGCCGCGGCGACGGCTCGTCGTACGGCCCCGGGGTCGACGGGCTCGTCCGTGAACGCCCGTACCGTACGGCGCTGGGTCACCGCCTCCCGTACCGCCTCCGAGGTCCCCAGCCGGAACATGTCGTCGCGCGCGTCGCGGACCATGGCCCGCGCGCCGAATCCGTGGTCCTCGGTCACGGTGTGCGCCAGCCCGCGCACGACGGCGACGGGCAGCCCGGCGGCCTTGCCCTTGACCAGATCACCGGCGGCGGCGAGTTCGTCGGCGGTCGCCACGACGGTCGCGCTGAGCGGGTTGCCGTGCGCGTCCGTGCCGCCGCGCAGGTCGTCGAGCACGCGGATGCCGGCGGCGCCGATCGCGACGTCGGTGAGCCCGGCGCGCCAGGGGCGTCCGAAGGTGTCGGTGACGAGGACACCGACGTCGACGCCGAGGGCGTCGCGCAGCCCGTCGCGGATCGCTCGCGCGGACGCGTCCGGGTCCTCGGGCAGCAACAGCACGGTCCCGACGGGGGTGTTGGAGGCGTCGACCCCGGCGGCGGCCATCACCAGGCCCTGCCGGTTCTCGACGATGCGCAGGGGGCCGCGGCGCGCCACGACCCGTACCGTCTCCGCGTCGATCGCGGACTCCCGGTCGTGCGCCTGCACGATCCTGCCCTCGGCCTTGGACACGATCTTCGAGGTGACCAGCAGTACGTCCCCGTCGACGAGACCGGGCTCGGCGGCCGCGATCAGCTTGGCCAGGTCGTCGCCCTCGACGACCTCGGGGATGCCTGCGACGGCCCACACCCGGTAGCCCGGGGTGCCGTCGGGCCGCGCTTCCTGCTGCTCGCCGCTCAAATGCTCCGCACCTCCTCCGCCAGCTCCAGCGCCTCACGGGCCATCTGCGCGGTGGCGTTCAGGTCGGTCATCATCAGCGGTACGGCCCGGCAGCGGATCCCGGCCGTCTCGACCCGCTCCACGGTGCCGGCGTCCACGGTGTCCACGAGCCAGCCGTCGAGCAGTCCGGAGCCGTAGTGCTCGGCGACCGCCGCGGCCGTGGACTCCACGCCCACCGCCGCGAGCACCTTGTCGGCCATCCCGCGCACGGGCGCGTCCCCGACGATCGGGGAGAGGCCGACGACCGGTACGCCCGCGTCGGCGATCGCCTCGCGGATGCCGGGCACGGCGAGGATCGTGCCGACCGAGACGACCGGGTTGGACGGCGGGAAGAGGATGACGTCGGCCTGGGCGATGGCCTCCAGGACCCCGGGCGCGGGCTTGGCCTGCTCGGCACCGACCGGCACGATCGCCTCGGCGGGCACCGAGGCCCGCAGCCGTACCCAGTACTCCTGGAAGTGGACGGCCTTGCGCTCGCCCTCCTCCACGACGGCGACATGCGTCTCGACGCGGTCGTCGGTCATGGGGAGGAGACGCACGCCCGGCTTCCAGCGGTCGCAGAGGGCCTCCGTCACCGCGCTCAGCGGATATCCGGCGCCGATCATCTGCGTCCGCACGATGTGCGTGGCGAAGTCGCGGTCGCCGAGCCCGAACCACTCCGGGCCCACGCCGTACGCCGCGAGCTCCTCCTTGAGATGGAAGGTCTCGTCGGCCCGGCCCCAGCCCTGTTCCTCGTTGATGCCGCCGCCGAGCGTGTACATCACCGTGTCGAGGTCCGGGCAGACCTTCAGCCCGAAGAGGTGGATGTCGTCCCCGGTGTTGCCGATGACCGTGATGTCCGCGTCCGGCACGGCCCGCTTCAGACCACGCAGGAACCGGGCACCACCGATGCCGCCTGCCAGAACCACAATGCGCATGGGCCCAAGTCTTGCAGGCGGGTACGACAACGCGTCAGGCAGTCACCGGACGCGCCTCGGCGTGCGGCTCGCAGGCCGTGGTCGTGTACATCGGCATCTCGGTCAGGCCCGGGTAGTACACGTGCAGGCTCACCGCCGGCTCCAGCGCGTCGTTGACCACGTCGTGCGCGTATCCCGGGGCGAACACCCGCTGGGCGCCGGCCGCGAGCACGCGCGTGCCGCGTTCCGTGCGCTCGGTCAGCGTGCCGTCCAGGACGGTCAGCACGCCGGAGGAGCGGCCGTGGTCGTGCAGGCCGGAGCCCTGCCCCGGGACCCAGGACAGCAGCCACACCTCGTAGCCGGGGCCGGTGCGCAGCCGGTGGTACCAGCGTGTGGTGGCGTCGTACCGGACGAGGTGCTCCCACTGCGCGCGGTCGGCGGCGATGGAGCGGGCCAGTCCGACGAACTCGGCGACGGTGGCCGGGTGCTCGCGCGGTGGCTGCAGGAGGTGCGGGACTTCGAGGATGTCGCCGGCGATCTGGAGGTCGCTGTCGCTGTTCATGAGGTGCGTGGGTTCCTTGGCGGAAGAAGTGGGGGGTGGCTGGGTGTCGATCGCTGTCCGCCCGGGTCGCGGGGGACGCAGTGGCCCTGGTCGGGGCGTGGGAACAAGCAGCCGAGTCGCGGTGGACTCAGAAGCAGCCGGAGCGTTCGGAGAGGCTCAACAGCTGGAACAGCAACAACAGCTACAGCGAGCGCGGGCAGCACCGTGGGACCCGGCGGTGCGGGTCGAGGTGAGTGCCGAGTTCGCGAGCATGCCCACAAGGACACCGGTTCGCACCCTTGAGTGTCAACTCGGCGCCCGCCCTGTGGGACAAGGTTCACCTCATCCGGTTCATCTCAATGGCGAAAGGTTTGTGCACGAGGTGGACGGGACACATGGCGCACAATCGGGCGCACGGGCGTCGTTGTGATCCTGTGATCCGACTGTGATCCGGTTCGCTTCCGCGCGTGTGTGCAACGAGATCGAACTTCTGGGCGTCCTTTTCCGTACAGGCTCTGCGGAGGGCGGGGGGCCCTCCCGGGTCTCGTCCGCGTGTCAAGGTTTATGCCGATTTGAACACTTTCCGCTAGGCCTTGGTTCCGCAGAGTGAATAAGGGGCTCAATAGCAGATCTCGGCTTGACTCGCCCGGAGCAGCACACTTGTAATTTCACTCGTGTCGTTCAGCCGGAATCGGTAACGGCTACATCACGGGGACGCGAAAGACGGACGAGGGGCGCACATGACCGAGCTGGTGCAGCAACTGCTGGTCGACGACGCGGACGAGGAACTCGGCTGGCAGGAGCGCGCGCTGTGCGCCCAGACCGACCCCGAGTCCTTCTTCCCCGAGAAGGGCGGCTCCACCCGCGAGGCCAAGAAGGTCTGCCTCGCCTGTGAGGTCCGTTCCGAGTGCCTTGAATACGCCCTCGCCAACGACGAGCGCTTCGGGATCTGGGGCGGCCTGTCCGAACGGGAGCGTCGACGACTGAAGAAGGCGGCCATCTGAGCCGGACGCCGGCCGTCCGGCCGTCGCGGGCCGGATCGCACGACCGAGCGGCACGGCCGAACCGCGCGAATCCGTACATACACATCCGCTGCATCCGCACGCACATACGTCTCGAACAGGTCTCGAACGGCCCGTCGCAGGTGGGTTATCCACAGGCGGCGGGCCGCTGTGATGCCCAGCCGATAGTGTGGTCGCTCGTCCGAGACGCCCCGGTGTCCCCTCGGGGCACGGGCGTCCACCGCAGTCCATCGAACCGGGGCCCGTACCTCGATGTCCGTGCACAGCCACACGGCAGCCCAGCACGACTCCGCTGCCACACCTGAGTTCCCGCGTCATGTGGTGACGGCGGTGCTCGTCTCCCACGACGGCGCCCGCTGGCTGCCCGACGTGCTCGCCGGGCTGCTCGGCCAGGAGCGTCCCGTCCAGTTCGCCGTCGGGGCCGACACCGGCAGCGCGGACCAGTCCGCGCAGCTCGTCACCGACGCCCTCGGCGCCGACCGCGTCCTGCACCTCGCGCGGCGCACCGGCTTCGGCCAGGCCGTCGAGGAGGCCAACCGCACCGCCCCCCTCCTCACCCCGGACGAGCTGACGTATCTGAAACGGCCCAGCGGCTGGGACCCCGTCACGCGCACCTGGCGCGACGACGCCTACGACATGCCCGAACTCCCCCACGGGGAACCGGTCCAGTGGCTGTGGCTCCTGCACGACGACTGCGCGCCCGAACCCGACGCCCTGGCCCAGCTGCTGCGCGTCGTGGAGAACGAGCACGAGCTGGGCCGGGACGACGTCGCCGTCGTCGGCCCGAAGCTGCGCGGCTGGTACGACCGCCGCCAGCTCCTGGAGGTCGGCGTCACCATCGCCAACTCCGGCCGCCGCTGGACCGGCCTGGACCGCCGCGAGCAGGACCAGGGCCAGCACGACCACGTGCGCTCGGTGCTGTCGGTCTCCACCGCCGGCATGCTCATCCGGCGCGACGTCTTCGAGGAGCTCGGCGGCTTCGACCGGCGACTGCCCCTGATGCGGGACGACGTCGACCTGTGCTGGCGCGCCACGGCCGCCGGGCACCGCGTCCTCATCGCCCCCGAGGCGGTCGTACGGCACGCCGAGGCCTCCTCCCGCGAGCGCCGCACCGTCGACTGCGTGGGCCGCACCGCCGCCTCCCCGCACAAGGTCGACAAGGCCGGCGCCGTCTACACCCTGCTCGTCAACACCCGCACCGCCGTGCTGCCCTGGGTGCTGCTGCGCCTGGTCCTCGGCACCGTGGTGCGCACCCTCGCCTACCTCGTCGGCAAGGTCCCCGGACAGGCCCTCGACGAGATCCGCGGGCTCGTCGGCACTCTGCTGCGCCCCGAGCGGATCATCGCCGGCCGGCGCAGGCGCGGACGGCCCGTCATCGACAAGACCGAGATGCGGGCCCTGTTCCCGCCGCCCGGCGCGACCGTGCGCGCCACCGTCGAACAGGCCGCGGGCAGCCTCGTCGGCCGCTCCGACCCCGAAGTGACCTCGGGCGCGGGACGGCACGGCAGCGCCGTCGAGTCCGGCCCCGGCGGCGACGACGCGGACTTCCTGGAGATAGAACAGTTCGCGCGCCTCAAGCGGGTCGCGCGCAAGCCCGGCCCGGTGCTCTTCCTGGTGCTGCTGTTCGTCTCGCTGATCGCGTGCCGCGAACTCCTCGGCGGCGGCGCGCTCGCGGGCGGCGCCCTGCTGCCCGCCCCGGCCGAATCCGGCGAGCTGTGGGCGCGTTACCTGGACGCCTGGCATCCGGTGGGCGCCGGCGGCACCCCGTCCGCGCCGCCCTACCTCGCGCTCGTGGCGATGCTCGCCTCCACCCTGCTGGGCTCGACCGGGCTCGCGGTCACCGTGCTGCTGGTCTGCTCGGTGCCGCTGGCCGGCTTCACGGCCTACTTCGCCTCCCGCCCGCTCGTCGAGTCGCGTCTGCTGCGCGCCTGGGCGGCCGTCGTCTACGCCTTCCTGCCCGCCGCCACCGGCGCCCTCGCCGGCGGCCGCATCGGCACCGCCGTACTCGCCGTCCTGCTGCCGCTCATCGCTCGCGCGGGCATCGCGGCCAGCGGCCTGGCGAACAGCGCCGGCGCGCGCGGCAGTTGGCGCGCCACCTGGGCCTACGCGCTGCTGCTGACGATCGCCACGGCCTTCACGCCGATCATCTGGCCCATCGCGCTGCTCCTCGGGATCGGGCTGCTGGCGGTCCGGCGCACCGACATCACCGCGTACGGCCTGCGCTTCCTGGCCCAGTTCGGGGTGCCGCTGCTGGTCCTCGCGCCCTGGTCGCTGTCGTTGCTGCCGTTCGGCTTCTTCCGCGAGGCGGGCCTGGAGTACGGCGCCTCGACGGCGTCGGCCCTCGACCTGCTCGGCGCCAGCCCCGGCGGGCCCGGCACCGTCAGCGGCCTGATGCTCATCGGCGTCGTGCTGGCGGCGCTGGCCGCCCTGCTGCGCTCCGAGCGTCAGCTGGGCATCCGTACCGCCTGGGCGGTTGCCCTGCTGGGCTTCGTCTTCGCGGTGCTGTCCAACAGCTCCACCTGGGCCGGCCCCGCGACCCTCGTCTACGGCATCGCCCTGCTGGCCGCCGCGCTGCTCGGCGCCGACGGGGCACGCTCGCGCGTGGCCGAGCAGAGCTTCGGCTGGCGTCAGCCGGTCGCCGCGCTGATCGCCTTCACCGCGGCGGCGGGCCCGCTGCTCGTCGCCGCCGGCTGGATGATCCGCGGCGCCGACGGACCGCTGGAGCGGCGTGATCCCGTGCAGGTGCCCGCGTTCGTCGCCGAGGAGAGCGGCACCCGCGACCAGGCCCGCACCCTCGTCCTCGACAGCGACTCCTCGGCCCACGTCGGCTACATGCTCGTCCGCGGCTCCGGCGCCCGCCTCGGCGACGCCGAACTGGCCGTGGCCGACGGGGAGAACGCCAAGCTCGACAAGATCGTGGCCAACCTCGTCGCCGGCTCCGGCGCCGACCAGGCGGACGAGCTGGGCGCGTTCGCCGTGCGCTACGTCCTCGTCCACAAGGGCGCGCCGCGCGACGTCACGCGCGTGCTGGACGCCACGCCGGGAATGTCGCGGCTGAGCGAGCAGAACGGCAGCGCGCTGTGGCGGATCGACCGCCAGGTGTCGCGGGCGGCCATCGTTGCGGGCTCCGGCTCGGGCGCCCCCGCCGCCGAGCCCCAGCCGGTCGCCGCCGGGCCCGTGGAGATCCACACCACGATCCCGGCCGGCTCCGACGGTCGGGTGCTGCGGCTCGCCGACAGCGTCGACGACGGGTGGACGGCCACGCTCGACGGCAAGGAGCTCACCCGGACCACGGTCGACGGCTGGGCCCAGGGCTTCGAGCTGCCCGCCGAGGGCGGCAGGCTGGACCTCACCTACGACGACGCGATCGGCCACACCGCCTGGCTGTGGGTCCAGGGCTTCCTCGCCCTCGTGCTCGTCGTGATGGCGCTGCCCGGACGCCGCCGCGACATCGACGACGACCTGCCCGAGGAGGCCCCGGTGCCGGCCGAGGCCATGGCGGGCGAGGGACGTCGGGCCCGCAGGCTGCGCGCTCAGGCCGAGGCCGAAGAGGGCGACCAGGGCGGGGAGTTCCCGCCGCCGCCCACGCAGGCGCCCTCCGCGCCCGTCCCGCAGCAGGCGCCCTACGGAGAGTGGGACACGCCGAGCTACGCGGGCGCCGAGTACGGCAACTACGGCGGCGAGCAGTACCAGGGCGGTCAGGCCGGCCAGCAGTATCCGGCGGGCGGCACCTACGACCAGGGGTACCAGGCGGACCCGTACCAGGGCGGCCAGTACGACCCGTACGCGTACGGCGGCCAGGCACCGGACGGGTCGTACGACCCCGCGTACGACCAGACCTACCAGCAGGGTTACGACGCCACGTACGACCCGGCGCAGCAGCAGCACCAGCACGGCAGCGAGCGTTCCGACGGGAGCCAGCAGTGAACCGCACCACCCTGTCCTTCATCGCCGGCGTCGGCGCCCTCGCCGCCGTCACCGGGTTCGCGGCGCTGACCTCGCCGGACGCGTCGGGCGCGAGCCCCGCCAAGGCCGCGGCGGAGCTGCCGGTGGAGCGCACGAGTCTGGTGTGCCCGGCGCCGAGCAGCTCGGACCTCGCCGAGACGACGTACACCTCGTTCACCCCCGTCACCAAGGGGACGGCCGGCGACGGCAAGGCGGAACTGCTGTCCGCGGGCGAGGAGTCGGGAGCCGCGGCGGGCGACAAGGGCGCCAAGGACGAGAAGGGTGAGAAGGACGAGAAGGCGGGCAAGGGCGGCAAGACCGGGGCGGCCGGCAAGCCCGTCCTGACGGCCGAGGAGCCGGGGAAGCCGGTGAGCGAGGACGCCTCCGGAGGCGACTCGCCGGCGCTCGTCGGGACCGCCGACGGCAAGTTCGCGCCCGGGTGGACCGTGCAGCAGACCACGGAGGTCGCGGCGGGCACGGGGCGCGGGCTGCAGGGCGTCAACTGCACCGCGCCGGACACCGAGTTCTGGTTCCCCGGCGCCAGCACCGCCCCCGACCGCACGGACTACGTGCATCTGACGAACCCCGACGACTCCGCCGCCGTCGTCGACATCGAGCTGTTCGGCAAGGACGGGGCCCTGGAGACCACGGTGGGGGAGGGGATCACGGTGCAGCCGCACTCCGGCGAGCCGATACTCCTGTCCACGCTCACCAGTGAGAAGCAGGACAACGTCACCGTGCACGTGAGCGTGCGCAGCGGCCGCGTGGGCGCCTCGGTGCAGGCTCTGGACGACAAGCTCGGCGGGGACTGGCTCGCGGCGTCCGTCGATCCCACCGGGAGCCTGGTGCTGCCCGGCATTCCCAAGGACGCCACGGCGGTGCGGCTGGTCGCGTTCGCGCCGGGTGAGGCGGACGCGGACCTGAAGGTGCGGCTCGCCTCGCCGTCCGGGCCGATCACCCCCGCCGGGAACGAGACGCTGCACGTCAAGGCGGGGATGACCGCCGCGGTGGACCTCGGTGACGTGATGCGGGGCGAGCCGGGCTCGCTCGTGCTGACGCCTTCGGATCACTCCGTGCCGGTCGTCGCGGCGCTGCGGGTGGTGCGCGGGAAGGGTGCCAAGCAGGAGACGGCGTTCATCCCGGCCAGCCGTGCCATCGGTCAGCGCGCGACGGTGGCCGACAACAGCGAGAAGGGCACGACGCTGTCCGTGACGGCGCCGTCCGGAGCGGCGGAGATCAAGGTCACCGCCTCGGCGGGGAGCGAGGGCGGTGCGGCCGTCTCGAAGACGTACACGGTCAAGTCCGGTACCACCCAGGAGGTGGAGGCGCCGGTCCCGAGCGGTCTGAAGGGCACGTACGCCCTCACGGTCGAGACGGTCTCGGGCGGGCCGGTGTACGCCTCGCGCACGCTGACGTCGTCGGAGAACGGGGTGTCCGGCTTCACCGTGCAGACACTGCCGGACGACCGGGGCATGGTGGCCGTGCCCGAGGCGGACGAGGACCTGTCGGTCCTGCAGAAGTAGCAGAAGCAGGGGTGGGAGGGCGCCCCGGCCCTCCCCCTGCCGGGTGCTCCCGGCCCGCGGCCGTCAGTCCTCGCCGTAGCGCGGATCGACCGTCTCCGGTGTGAGGCCGAGCAGCTCCGCCACCTGCTCCACGACCACCTCGTGGACGAGGGCAGCCCGCTCGTCCCGGCCCTTGGTGCGGATCTCCACGGGGCGGCGGTAGATGACCACGCGCGCGGGGCGTCCCTCGCGGGCGGGGATAGTGCCGCCCAGGGGGACCGCCTCGTCGTTCCAGGTCCGGCCGTCCAGGCGGGGAACCTCGAGGACCAGGAAATCGATGTCGGTCAGCTGTGGCCAGCGGCGTTCGAGGCGCTCGACCGAGTCCTGGACCAGGTCCGCGAAGACATCGGCGCGGCTGGCGGCGAGGGGAACCTGGGGTGGTGCGATCGGGCCGCGCATGCCCCGCCCGTGGCGATCACGGCGGCGGGGCCCGGGGCCGGCGGCACGGGGCGGTACAGGGGTGTCCATCACTGATGAAGGGTAGTCCTCACGGCAGGTACGTGTCCGATCGCGGTGGGGTGGCGGGAGCGGCGGGCCCCGTCCGTACGGCATGTCGGCAGATGACCATTCCGGCCAAGCTTGGGCTCGATTCCGCATCTCTCCGAGACCGTCGACGTCGAGGTAAATGATGGGTTTTGTGGTGAGTGGTGACCGGTTCTGTCGGCGGCCGGTATTCCGCAACGTGGCTTTTGGGCTGGTCAGGAAGGTGGGGCAAGAGGGGCGCACGGGATGCCGCACAACACGACACGGTGGGGTGACCTGGGGGAGAGTCGTCGCGGCCCGCTCAAGAGTGCGGTACCGTCCAACGTCGTGAGCCCTGTACGTCGCTGTTCGCGCACCGCTTGCGGCCGTCCTGCCGTCGCGACGCTGACGTACGTCTACGCCGACTCGACCGCGGTCCTCGGCCCGCTCGCCACCTACGCCGAACCCCACTGCTACGACCTGTGCGCCGAGCATTCCGAGCGCCTGACCGCCCCTCGTGGGTGGGAGGTCGTGCGCCTGCTGGACGCTTCCGCTCCGGCCCGTCCGAGCGGGGACGATCTGGAAGCGCTTGCCAACGCCGTGCGTGAGGCGGCCCGTCCGCAGGAGCGGGCGGCCCAGGCCGGCGGGGGCGGTGGCCGTGGTGCCGACCCGATGGAGGTCGCGCGCCGGGGGCATCTCAGGGTGCTGCGCTCACCCGACAACTGACGGTCGGTTCCCTTCGCCCGGCTTCGTCTCCCTCCTTGGTTGTGCCCTTGCTGTGCCTTCGTTTGGTTGAGTGCTGCACAAGCATTGACGGGCTGTTGTCGCGGACACGACCATTCCGTATGCCGAAACGAGAAATCGCTTTCCGCATGACGGAATCCCGGAGGTGCCCGTGTACATCCAGGAACTGGAGCCCGTAGCAGGCTCACTGGGGCTGTCCGCCCTCGTGGCGGCCCTGCCCCTGGTGATCGTGCTGGTCCTGCTGGGCGGGGTCCGGATGAAGGCGCATCTCGCGGGGCTCACCGGGCTTCTGGCGGCCGTACTGGTCGCCTGGCTCGCGTACGGCATGCCGCTCGACCAGACGCTCTCCAGCGGCGTCCAGGGAGCCGTCTTCGGGCTCTTCCCCATCCTGTGGATCGTCGTCAACGCCCTCTGGGTGTACCGGATGACGGTCCGGACGCGGCACTTCGACATCCTCCGGCGGTCGTTCGGACGGCTGTCGGACGACCCGCGCATCCAGGCGCTCGTCGTCGCCTTCTGCTTCGGCGCCCTGCTGGAGGCCCTCGCCGGCTTCGGGGCACCCGTCGCGATCTGCTCGGTCATGCTGGTGGCGCTCGGGTTCGAGCCGGTACGCGCGGCCGTCGTCGCGCTGGTCGCCAACACGGCACCCGTCGCCTTCGGCGCGATGGGCACGCCCGTGGTCACCCTCGCCCAGGTCACCGGGCTGCCGCTGGACGACGTGGCCTCCGTGGTCGGCCGGCAGACGCCCCTGCTCGCGCTGGTGGTGCCGCTCGTGCTGGTCGGACTCGTGGACGGCCGGCGCGGACTGCGGGAGACCTGGGTGCCCGCCCTGGTGTGCGGAGTCGCCTTCGCCGTCGCCCAGTTCGCCGCCTCGAACTATGTCTCCGCACAACTCGCCGACATCGGGGCCGCCTTGGCCGGCGCGGGCGCCCTGGTCGCCGTACCGCACGCGCGTGTGCCCGCCACCGAGGCCGTACGCGCGTCCGTGCTGACCGGGTCGCGCAGCGAGGAACTGGACGAGGACGACCCACGCCGGGAGGTCGTGCGGGCCTACGCGCCGTACGCCCTGATCGTCGTGATCTTCTCCATCGCGCAGATCCCCGTGGTCAAGGACTGGCTGGCCGGGGCGACCCAGACGTACGACTGGCCCTTCCTGAACGTCGCGAACCCGGACGGCGAGGCGGTCAGCGGCAATGTCTTCAGCTGGCCGATCGTCTCCACCGGCGGCACGCTCGTGCTGGTCGCCGGGCTGCTCACGGCGGTCGTGCTGGGCGTGCACGCACGCGTGGCCGTCAAGGAGTGGGCCGCCACCGTGCACGAGCTGCGGTTCGCCATCCTGACCGTGACGTCCGTGCTCGCGCTCGCCTACGTCATGAACCTGTCCGGGCAGGCCGCCACCATCGGCTACTTCGTGGCGGCGGCCGGTGCCGGGCTCGCCTTCCTGTCGCCGGTCCTCGGCTGGTTCGGGGTGGCGGTCTCCGGGTCGGACACCTCGGCCAACGCGCTGTTCGGGGCGTTGCAGGTGACGGCCGCGCGGGAGTCCGGGCTGTCGCCGGAACTCCTGGCCGCCGCCAACAGTTCAGGAGGTGTGCTCGGCAAGATGATCTCGCCGCAGAACCTCACCATCGCGTGCGCGGCCGTGGGCCTCGCGGGCAAGGAGGGCGACCTGCTGCGGCGGGTGCTGCCCTGGAGCCTGGGGCTGCTGCTGGTGATGTGCCTGATCGTGGTCGGCCAGAGCTCACCGGTCCTGGGCTGGATGCTCCCCTGACGCCCGCGCTGACCTTGAGGTCACGGCTCGGGGTCCACTCAGCGGGCGCCCGGCGCACTGTCGGTCCGGGCGGGTAGTTTGTGGTGACCGACAGGACTTTCAGAAGGGTTGGCCGTGGCTGCTGATCTGTCACAGCTCGTGAAGGCGTACGACGTGCGCGGGGTCGTACCGGATCAGTGGGACGAGTCGCTGGCCGAGCTCTTCGGCGCCGCCTTCGTCCAGGTGACGGACGCGCGCGCGATCGTGATCGGCCACGACATGCGCCCCTCGTCGCCCGGCCTGTCCCGCGCCTTCGCACGCGGCGCCGCGGCGCAGGGCGTCGACGTCACCGAGATCGGCCTGTGCTCCACGGACCAGCTCTACTACGCCTCCGGCGCGCTGAACCTGCCGGGCGCCATGTTCACGGCCTCGCACAACCCGGCCCAGTACAACGGCATCAAGCTGTGCCGCGCCGGCGCCGCCCCGGTCGGCCAGGACACCGGCCTCGCCGAGATCCGCGAACTGGCGGAGAACTGGCTGGAGTCGGGCGCCCCGGCCCCGGCCGAGCGCACGGGCACGATCACCCGGCGCGACACGTTGGAGGACTACGCGGCCCACCTCCGCTCCCTCGTCGACCTGACCTCGATCCGCCCCCTGAAGGTCGTCGTCGACGCGGGCAACGGCATGGGCGGCCACACCGTGCCGACCGTGTTCGGCGGCCTCCCGCTGGACGTCGTCCCGATGTACTTCGAGCTGGACGGCACCTTCCCGAACCACGAGGCGAACCCGCTGGACCCGGCGAACATCGTGGACCTTCAGGAACGAGTCCGTGCCGAGTCCGCCGACCTCGGCATCGCCTTCGACGGCGACGCCGACCGCTGCTTCGTCGTCGACGAGCGCGGCGAGCCCGTCTCGCCGTCCGCGATCACCGCCCTGGTCGCCTCGCGCGAGCTCGCCAAGAACGGCGGCAAGGGCACGATCATCCACAACCTGATCACGTCCTGGTCGGTCCCGGAGGTCGTCCGGGAGAACGGCGGCACCCCGGTCCGCACCCGCGTCGGACACTCCTTCATCAAGGCCGAGATGGCGAAGTCCGGCGCGATCTTCGGCGGCGAGCACTCCGCCCACTACTACTTCAAGGACTTCTGGAACGCCGACACCGGCATGCTGGCCGCCCTCCACGTCCTCGCCGCCCTCGGCGGCCAGGAGGGCCCCCTCTCCGGCCTCGTCGCCCAGTACGACCGCTACGCCGGCTCCGGCGAGATCAACTCCACCGTCACCGACCAGGCGGACCGGCTCGCCGCGATCAAGGCCGCGTACGAGGGCCGCGACGACATCCGACTCGACCATCTCGACGGCCTGACGGTCACCTCCACCGACTGGTGGTTCAACGTCCGCCCGTCCAACACCGAACCCCTGCTCCGCCTCAACGCGGAGGCCCGCGACGAGGCGACGATGAGGAAGGTACGGGACGAGGCATTGGCGATCATCAGAGCTTGAGCCGCGGGGCCGGATAGGGGTGGACACCGAGGTGCCGGTCGGGCGTCGGACGCCGGTCCGCATCCCTTTCAGCTCGTCCGGCGTTCGAGGACGAGGCCGTTCAGGCCGAAGCGGGGTCTGGGGCGGCAGCCCCAGGACACCGGGGTCGAAGGGGCAGCGCCCCTGGAGGACGGGACGGGTAGGGGCGGCGGGGGCGAAAACCTCCAGCGCCCGCCCAACGCCGCCCAACCCCGACCCCGTACAACGCCGCCCAACCCCGGCACCCGCACAACGCCGCCACCCCCGACCCGTGCAACGCCGCCCAACCCCGGCACCCCGCCCCCACCGGCGGTACCCTGACCAGGCACATCCGCACACCCGCTCGTACCACCGACACCCACCCCAGAAGGGACCCGCCATGCCGCTGGAAGCCGGCCTCCTGGAGATCCTCGCCTGCCCGGCCTGCCACGCCTCCCTCAAGGAGCAGGAAGCCGAGCTGATCTGCACCGGCCAGGACTGCGGCCTGGCATACCCGGTCCGCGACGGCATCCCCGTCCTCCTGGTCGACGAGGCCCGCCGCCCCGCGTAACCGAGCCGCACCGGGCCAAGCCGCCGAACGGGACGCCACGGTCACGGGACCCGACACCACGGGACCCGACACCACGACCACGGCCACACCCGCGACCACGGCCACAGCCACGAGCCGGCCACAGCCGCGCCTCGGCCACACCCACGACCAGCCACGGCCGCGGCCCGCCCCGGCCAGCCGTACAAAAACGGCCCGCCCAAGCCAGCCGTACAAAAACGGCCCGCCCAAGCCAGCCGTACAAAAACGGCCCGCCCAAGCCAAACCCCCGGCATCCCAGCCCCCGGCACAGAGCCCCGCAAACCCAGCGCAGCCCCCACACCCAGACCAGCCCCGCCCCGCACACCGCGCCCAAGCCCGCACACCCGGCTCAGCCCCGCACACCCGGCTCAGCCCGCTCCCCCACCCCCAGACCCCAAAGAACCCCCCGGCGATCGGAGGCCGTCGCCCATGCTCGACGAATCGCTGCTCGACACGCCGGACGCGCTCGCCGAAGCCGACCGCCGTGCCCTGCTCCGCGGCGCGGCCGAAGCCGGAGCCCGCGTCCGCACCGCCGCCCGGCACGCCATCGAAGCCGGAGTGAACGACCTCAAACCGGACGGCCGCCCCCGAGCCATCCTCATCGCGGGCCCCGGCGCCGCCGCCATCTGCGTGGCCGACCTCCTCGGCACCCTCGCCGGCGCCACCAGCCCGGTCACCCGACTGGCCCCGGCCGGCGTGGCCCCCGCCGCGGGCGCCCTGCGCTGGGAGCTCCCGGGCTGGGCCGGCTCCGTGGACCTCCTGCTGATCGCCACCCCCGACGGCACCGAGCCCGGCCTGTCCCTGCTCGCCGAACAGGCTTACCGCCGCGGCTGCACGGTCGTCGCCGTGGCCCCCGCCGGCACCCCGCTCACCGAGTCGATGCACGGAAACCACGGCCTGTTCGTGCCGATGGCGACCGCCCCGTACGAGCAGGACGAGCCCCTCGCCGCCTCGGCCCCCGGCGCCCTGTGGGCCCTGCTCACCCCGCTGCTGGCGCTCCTCGACCGCACCGGTCTGCTCACCGCCCCGCCCGAGGCCGTCGATAAGGTCGCCGACCGTCTCGACCACATCGCCGAGCGCTGTGGCCCCGCCATCGCGACGTACAGCAACCCGGCCAAGACACTCGCCGCCGAACTCGCCGACGCGCTCCCGCTGATCTGGACCGAGGGGGTCTCCGCCGGTCCGGCCGGCCGCCGCTTCGCCGCCGCGCTCGCCGAGCTCTCCGGCCACCCCGCCGTCGTCGCCGAACTGCCCGAGGCACTCGCCTCGCACAGTGCCCTGCTCGCGGGCCGCCTCGCGGCCAGCGCGAACCCCGACGACTTCTTCCGCGACCGCGTGGAGGAGACACCGGCCCTGCACGCGCGCGTGGTCCTGCTGCGCGACCGTCCGATCGGCGGCCTGACCGCCGCGCCCGCGGCCCGGGACCTCGCCCTCAGCCACGACACACCGATCAGTGAGCTGGAACCGGAGCCCGGCGGTGAGCTGGAGACCCTCGCCGAACTGATCGCCATCACGGATTTCGCCGCCGTTTACCTGGCGCTCGCCTCGGGGGCCTGATCTGTCCCTGGACGCCCTGACAGCCGTACGCCCGCGGAACCGGCAGTCGTACACCAGGCGAACCGGCGTCCTCCCCGAAGAGAACCCGCCTACCCGCAGAGAGCAGGCAGACAACCGTATGGACCGCCTCGACAACACCGTCCGCCCCTACGCCTGGGGTTCCACCACCGCGATCCCGAAGCTCCTCGGCGTCGAGCCGACCGGTGAACCGCAGGCGGAGATGTGGATGGGCGCGCACCCGGGCGCGCCCTCGCGCACCGAGCGCGGCACGCTCGTCGAGGTGATCGAGGCCGGCCCGGAGCGCGAACTGGGCGCCGAGGCGGTCGCGAAGTTCGGGCCGCGCCTGCCGTTCCTGCTCAAGATCCTCGCCGCCGGCGCCCCCCTGTCCCTCCAGGTGCATCCCAACCTGGAGCAGGCGAAGGCGGGTTACGCGGACGAGGAGGCCCGCGGCATCCCCGTCGACGCCGGCCACCGCAACTACAAGGACGCCAACCACAAGCCCGAACTGATCTGCGCGCTCACGGAGTTCGACGGTCTGTGCGGCTTCCGCGACCCGCTGCGCACCGCCGACCTGCTGGACGGCCTGGGCATCGACTCCCTCAAGCCGTACGTCGACCTGCTGCACGCGCACCCCGAGGAAGCGGCCCTGCGCGAGGTGCTCACCGCGATCCTCAGCGCCGACCCGGACGAGATGGCCCACACCGTCGCGGAGACCGCGGTCGCCTGCTCCCGCCTCGGCGGCGACTACGCCCCCTACGCGGACATCGCGCACCACTACCCGGGCGACCCCGGCGTCATCGCCGCGATGCTCCTCAACCACGTACGCCTCCAGCCCGGTGAGGCCCTGTTCCTCGGCGCCGGCATCCCGCACGCCTATCTGAACGGCCTCGGCGTCGAGATCATGGCCAACTCCGACAACGTCCTGCGCTGCGGCCTGACCCCCAAGCACGTCGACGTCCCCGAACTCCTGCGCATCGTGCGCTTCGAGGCGGGCGACGCGGGAGTGCTGCGCCCCGAGGCCGCCCCGGACGGCGAGGAGGTCTACGAGACCCCCATCGACGAGTTCCGGCTGTCCCGGTACGTCCTCCCGGAGGGCACCACCGCCCACGACCTCACCCGCGCGACCCCGCAGATCCTGCTCTGCACGGCCGGTGCCGTCCGCGCCGGCGAGCACGAGCTGACGCCGGGCCACTCCGTGTTCGTACCGGCGGGCGAAAAGGCCGAAGTGTCCGGGGCCGGTACGGTCTTCCGGGCCACGGTCGTCGCCTGACCGAGGGCATCCGACGACCCGGCGCGCTTCAGACGGACCGGGCTGCAACAATGGCCCACCGGCAAAGGACGGGCAAAGCCGATCGGGGGCGAGGCTCCCCTCGGCGACGCCCCGCACGGCGTACGTGAGAAGCCATCAGGGCCGTCAGGTCACGAGGGCCGCGTGCACCACGAAGGCTACGAAGGCGAAGGGACAACGCGACACATGAGCGCGTCAGGCGGTACCAGGGCGATCGTGGCGGCACTTGCCGCCAACCTCGCGATCGCGGCATCGAAGTTCGTGGCGTTCGCGTTCAGCGGTTCGTCGTCGATGCTCGCCGAGGGCGTGCACTCGCTCGCGGACTCCGGCAACCAGGCCCTGCTGCTGGTCGGCGGAAAGAAGGCCCAGCGCGAGGCGACCCCGCAGCACCCCTTCGGGTACGGCCGTGAGCGCTACATCTACGCCTTCCTCGTCTCGATCATCCTCTTCTCCGTCGGTGGCATGTTCGCCCTCTACGAGGGCTACGAGAAGATCAAGCACCCGCACGAGATCGAGCACTGGTACTGGCCGGTCGGCGTCCTCGTCTTCGCGATCATCGCCGAGACCTTCTCCTTCCGTACCGCCATCAAGGAGTCCAACGTCCTGCGGGGCAGGAAGTCCTGGAAGGAGTTCGTCCGGCACGCCAAGGCCCCCGAGCTGCCCGTCGTCCTCCTGGAGGACCTCGGCGCGCTGGTCGGCCTGGTCCTCGCCCTGGGCGGCGTCGGCCTGGCGCTGCTCACCGGCGACGGCGTCTGGGACGGCATCGGCACGGTCTGCATCGGCATCCTGCTCGTCCTGATCGCGGTCGTCCTGGCCATCGAGACCAAGTCGCTGCTGCTCGGTGAGGCAGCGGGCGCCGAGCAGGTCGAGAAGATCGAGGCCGCCGTCGTCGACGGCGACGTGGTCACCCGCATCATCCACATGCGCACGCTGCACCTCGGCCCCGAGGAGCTCCTGGTCGCCGCCAAGATCGCGGTGAAGCACGACGACACGGCCGCCGAGGTCGCCTCCGCCATCGACGCCGCCGAGGCCCGCATCCGCGAGGCCGTCCCGATCGCGCGCGTGATCTACCTGGAGCCCGACATCTACAGCGAGGCCGAAGCGGCCAAGGGCGCCGACCGCGAGGCCACACCCGGGGGTCCGGCCCAGCACGGCACCGATCACTGACCCGTACGGCAACGGGGCCCGCCGAGTCGATCGGCGGGCCCCGTTGTCATTGCCGTGATGCCGTTGGCGCCGTGCAGGTTCGGGCGTCAGGCCGGCAGATGCCAGTCAGGGGCGACCGGAACCGGAGCGCGCCCACGCCGCCGTACGACCCGGGCGGCGATCCCCAGCCCGCCCGCGACCAGCGTCAGCACCACCCCGAGCATGATCGCCGTACCGATGAGGGCGGGCACGACGTAGCTGTCGCTCGCGCGCCCGCGGATCTCGGACTCGGCGAAGGTGCCGCCCCGGTCGTCGAGAAAGGCCCGCGAATCAAGGGCGTTCCCCCGGTTGTCACCCAGCAGGAACAGCCGCCCCTCGGGAACCCGGACGTCGTAGGCCGGAATCCCGGACCCGCCGCTCGCCTCCCCGCCCTTCAGATACGGCTCCTCGATCGGCTTCCCGTTCACGGTGACGCGCGCGGCCGTCCCCGTCCCGCTGCAGCAGGCCACCCGGTCGCCGCCCACGCCGATGACCCGCTTGACCACGAGGGCGTCGAAGCCGTACCGGTCCGGCGCCGAGAGCAGCACCACGTCACCGCGCCGCACCTCGCTCCCGTCGGTCCGCTCGTAAAAGATCCGGTCACCCGGCCCGTACGTCGGCCTCATGCTCTCGCTCGACACCACGGCGCCACCGAGACCGACCCGCGCATACGCGAGCCCGCCCAGCCCCAACACCAGCCCCAGGACCCCCACTACGACGGCCGCGACCCCAAGTCTTCGCCCTGCCCCGGACATTGCACCCCTCCCCATACGACCTCTCCTCACAGGGCCCGTCACCTTGCGACCCCTCTGCGGGCGGGAGCGTAGCTGGCCTCCGTGACCTGGCAGTGCGGGCCCGCGCCCAACTCCTGGACGCGGACCCGCTCGACGCGGCTAACCGACCTCGCGCAGCACCGCGAGCACGGCCGGCTCGTCCGGCGCCGCCAGCAGCCGCTCCCGGAACTCCGCGTCCATCAACTTCCGCGACAGCAGCGCCAGAATCCGCAGATGCTCGTCCCCGGCGGCCGCCTCCGGTACGGCGATCATGAACACGAGCCTCGCCTTCGTACCGTCCGGCGAGCCCCACTCGACGCCCTCCGCGGACCGCGCGAAACCGACGACCGGCGCACTCACCGCATCCGTCTTGGCGTGCGGAATCGCGATCTCCTCGCCGAGCCCGGTCGTCCCCTGCGCCTCCCGACGCAGCGCCGTCGCGACCAGCTCCTCCGGATCCACGACCTTCCCGGTCCGCCCCAGCAACTCCGCCATCTCACGGATCGCGGACTCCTTGTCGGCGGCACCGAGCCGAACCTTCACGGTCTGCTCGGTGAGATAGCCGGAGAGGACATTGCTCGAGTCGTCGTCGACTTCGGCCTCGTCAGCCGGTTCGACCGCCTTGGCTGTGTCAGCCCCTTCGGCATGGTCGCCCGGCACAGCGGCGTCGGCGGACTCAGCCGGGCGGCCGGCCTGCTTCGGCACGCCCCCGACGACTGTGGCACCGGTCGCGCCCAGCCCAGCACCAGCACCCGTCGCCCCGACCTCGGCCCCCACCAGCACAGCCTCACGCGCACCCGCGCCCATCGCGACGCCCGCTTCCCCGCGCCGCCTGCGCTCACCCAGGTCGACGAGGGCGACCGTCGTCAACGCGGTGACGACCGAACCGATCACCACGGCCACGAAGAACATCGGCACCCCGCTCACCGCACCCAGCACGGCCACGATCGGCCCTCCGTGCGGCACCGCGTCCTCGACACCGGCCACTCCGGCGACCGCACCGGCGACCGCGCCGCCCAGCATGTTGGCGGGGATGACCTGCGCGGGCCGCGCCGCCGCGAACGGGATCGCGCCCTCCGAGATGCCGAAGCAGCCCATGAACAGCGAGGCGAGCCCGGTCTCCCGCTCCTGCTCCGTGTACAGCCGCTTGCGTAGCAGCGTGGCCAGACCCTGGCCGAGCGGCATGACCGGGATCGCGGCAGCGCACATGCCCATGACCGTCTGGTTGCCGGTCGCGATGAGCCCGGCGCCGAACAGGAACGCCGTCTTGTTGACCGGTCCGCCCATGTCGAACGCGATCATGAGCCCGAGAATCGCCCCGAGCAGGATCGCGCTCGTGCCCGTCATCCCGCTCAGCCAGTCGGTCAGGTTCTCGAACACCCACGAGATCGGCTTGCCGATGACGTAGATGAAGAACATGCCGAGCGCCGTCGTCGCCACGATCGGGATCACGATGATCGGCATGATCGGCCGCGCGAACTTCGGGACCTCGATCTTCTTGATCCACACCACCAGATACCCGGCGAGGAACCCGGTCACGATCGCGCCGATGAACCCGGCGCCGGCCTTGGAGTCGTACAGCTCACCGGTGTTGGCGATCCAGCCACCGACCATGCCGGGCACGAGGGCGGGCCGGTCGCCGATGGCGTACGCGATGTAACCGGACAGGATCGGCACCATCAGCGTGAAGCCGATGACACCGATGTTGTTCACGTCCATCCAGAAGGAGTCCTTCGGGATGACCAGACCGCCCGAGGGGTCCGTGTGCCCGCCGAGCGACAGCGAGATCGCGATCAGCAGCCCGCCGACCACGACGAACGGGATCATGTAACTGACCCCGTTCATCAGCGCCTTGTACCCGACGCTCCGTTCCTTGCCGCCACCGGACGCGGGGGCCGTGGGGGCACCCCCTGGCGTGTGCACCGGTGCCGACATCACACGCTCGATCAGTTCCTCGGGGTGACGGATGCCCTCGGCCACGCCCACGGTCAGCACCCGCTTGCCCGCGAAACGGCTCAGGTCCACGTCCTTGTCCGCGGCGACGATGATGCCGTCAGCGTGCTTGACATCGTTGTCATCGAGGACGTTTTCAGCCCCGATGGATCCCTGGGTCTCCACCTTCATGTCGATGCCGCGACTCTCGGCGGCCTGGGCGAGCTTTTCAGCCGCCATGTACGTGTGGGCGATGCCGGTCGGGCATGCGGTCACCGCGAGCAGCCTCAACCGCTGCTGCTCACCACCGCCGCTGCCCGTGGGGGGAGGGCCGGCCGGACTGGTCACGTCGATCTCCTAACGCCATTGTCGTGCGGAAACGCCGTCCCGGGCGTCCCACAAGATCGATCAGATGTTCCGATCTGCAGGGCATCCTGCCCCACCTGCCCGCAAGCTCAAAGGGGCGGAGTACCCGGAACATCCCGGTCTGCCGCCACCTGTGAACCGTTCGTTGGTGTCCTGTTATCGCTCCCGCACCCGACCGTCACCTGACCTGCCGGCCCCGCCGGAACGGCCCCTCTTCCTCCCCGGCCCGGTGCCCCTCGATGGCTCGATCTCTTCGGAGGTGGACTGGGGACGGCCGGGCGTCCCGGTGTAGCTTGGGTCAGAGCCAGACGTCGCTGCTGATGGCGGTCGGGCGGTCCCGACAGGACCGACCGAGGGAGAGAGGGCCTCCGACGGACTGCGCTGCGCGTACGCGGGCATGCCTGTGTCCTCTTCGGGCACCCCGGTGTCCGCCGCCGCGCAGACCAGCCGTACCCACCCTCGACCCAGACCCCGAGGAGCAGCTCGTAATGACGACTGTCGAGAACCGACAGGACTTCAAGGTCGCCGACCTCTCCCTGGCCGCGTTCGGCCGCAAGGAGATCACCCTCGCCGAGCACGAGATGCCCGGCCTGATGGCGATCCGCAAGGAGTACGCCGAGGCCCAGCCGCTGGCCGGCGCCCGCGTCACCGGCTCCCTGCACATGACCGTGCAGACCGCCGTCCTCATCGAGACCCTGGTCGCCCTGGGCGCCGAGGTCCGCTGGGCGTCCTGCAACATCTTCTCCACCCAGGACCACGCCGCCGCCGCGATCGCCGTCGGCCCCAACGGCACGCCCGAGAACCCGCAGGGCGTTCCGGTCTTCGCCTGGAAGGGCGAGACCCTGGAGGAGTACTGGTGGTGCACGGAGCAGGCGCTGACCTGGCCGAACACCCCCACCGGCGGCCCGAACATGATCCTGGACGACGGTGGTGACGCCACCCTCCTCGTCCACAAGGGCGTCGAGTACGAGAAGGACGGCAAGGTCCCGGACGTCGACACCGCGGAGTCCGACGAGCACCGCGTCATCCTCGAACTCCTGCACCGCACCATCACGGACGGCTCGCAGAAGTGGACCCAGCTGGCGTCCGAGATCCGCGGCGTCACCGAGGAGACCACGACCGGCGTCCACCGCCTGTACGAGATGCAGCGGGACGGCGACCTCCTGTTCCCGGCGATCAACGTGAACGACGCCGTCACCAAGTCGAAGTTCGACAACAAGTACGGCTGCCGCCACTCGCTCATCGACGGCATCAACCGCGCCACCGACGTCCTGATCGGCGGCAAGACCGCGGTCGTCTGCGGCTACGGCGACGTCGGCAAGGGCTGCGCGGAGTCCCTGCGCGGCCAGGGCGCTCGCGTGATCATCACCGAGATCGACCCGATCTGCGCGCTCCAGGCGGCGATGGACGGCTACCAGGTCACGACCCTCGACGAGGTCGTCGACAAGGCCGACATCTTCATCACCACGACCGGCAACAAGGACATCATCATGGCCTCGGACATGGCCAAGATGAAGCACCAGGCGATCGTCGGCAACATCGGCCACTTCGACAACGAGATCGACATGGCCGGCCTCGCCAAGGTCCCGGGCATCGTCAAGGACGAGGTCAAGCCGCAGGTCCACACCTGGACCTTCCCCGAGGGCAAGGTGCTCATCGTCCTGTCCGAGGGCCGCCTGCTGAACCTGGGCAACGCCACCGGTCACCCGTCCTTCGTGATGTCCAACTCCTTCGCGGACCAGACCCTGGCCCAGATCGAGCTGTTCACGAAGCAGGACGAGTACCCGATCGGCGTGTACACGCTGCCCAAGCACCTGGACGAGAAGGTCGCCCGCCTCCACCTGGACTCGCTCGGCGTGAAGCTGACGACGCTCCGCCCGGAGCAGGCCGCCTACATCGGCGTCGAGGTCGAGGGCCCGTACAAGTCGGACCACTACCGCTACTGAGCCGAGCAAGTCGGACCACTACCGCTACTGAGCCGAGTCGGCCACGGAGCGCGGCACCGCGGAACGCGGTCCCGCGCGGAGCGGACCGCGGTCCCGCCCGACCGGACCGCTTGAGCCGGGTTGCCGTACGCCACCGCTCGTACGGCAACCACCGGTGAGAGCAATCCGGCCGGACGTCACGACCCCGCTTCGCAGCGGCAGCACCTCCGAGGCAGGCCCCCGCACCCCCGTGCCGGGGGCCTGCCTCTTCGGCCCCTATGGCCGGCCCACGTAGCCTCATCAGCCGAAGTGGCCGGGACCAGCCCGTCCGTCAAGCCCCAGGACCCCGATGCCCCGCGGCCGTTATTCGCTCCACGATCCGCACGATCACACCCCCCTCGCGGAAGAACACTTCCACTGCGCCCCCGGCCCCTCCGGCTGGCGCTACGTCGCCCAGGTGACCAGCCCCACCGGCGATCACAGCGGCTCCGTCGACCTCGCCCTGGACGAACTCGGCCGCCCCATCCGTCTCGAACTCCACGCCGGCGGCTGGCAGGTACGCGGCGCCGCCCTCGACGGCGTCACCTGGGTCCGCACCGACCCCACCGGAGACCACGCCACAGAAGGCAATGTGCGCGCCCACGCCTTCACCGGCACGTCCCCCGCGTTCCTCATCGCCACCACCCGTCTCCTGCGCCTCACCCCTTCCGCATCGGCAACCCGTGTCCGGCTCGTGGCCTTCACGGATCCGGTGCTCGCCCCACGCACCGTGGACCAGTCCTGGGCCCTGGTGGAAAGACAAACACACGCCACTGACAACGGCCCCCTGACCGTGGACGAATACCAGGTCACAGCCCTGGACACGGGGGAGCAGCACGCCGTCCACATCGCCGGCGACGTGGTCCTCGCGGCCCCCGGGATCGAGCTGGAGGACCTGGAGTCACCGCCGTCGATGCCGACATGAGCCGATCAAGCAGCAGGCGAATGCGCCGATGAGGCGGGAGGAGCGAACGTGCCGATCAGGCGGGAGAACGAACGTGCCGATCAGGCGGGAGAACGAACGTGCCGATCAGGCGGGAGAACGAACGTGCCGATCAGGCGGGAGGAGCGAAGCCCGTGGCCGGCGGGTCGTCCGAGGCGGACGCGCGCTGCGACGCAGGAGCGGTGGGCTGCCGTACGGCGTCCCGCTCGACGTCCCGCGTGACGGGTGACTGCCCAGCACCCGCCGGCGCCGCATAGGAACCGCCTGCCGGAGCAACACCTCCGCCGTATGCGGCAGGCCCGGGCGGAGGCGGCGCAGCCACAGCCGCCCCATGACCGAAGGCGCGCCGCGCCTCCCGGGCCTGGCGCTCCTGAAGCACCGCGGCCAGATAGGCGGCCGGGGGCACGCCCTGCGGCGCCGGAGCGCCCGTGCGCCCCGCCAGGTCCGCCGCGAGCCGCTCGCCCATGCTCCACGCGACTTGCGGATCAAGCTGCTGCATCCGCGTCAGGTACTGGCGGACGGCCAGCCACAGACCATCCGGAACGGCCGACAGGTCCAGCCCCGAGAACCGCCCCGCCAGCCACGGCGGAGGCGGCGGAACGAAGCCCGACCGCGCGAGAGGCACGCGCTCCCGGACGACGAGAGTCCCGGCGAACACATCACCGAGCCGCCGCCCGCGCGCGGACACCAGCGACGCGATGACCGCCACGACACCGAGCGTCATCAGAATCTCGATCACGCCGATGAGGCCCCGCACCAGCGAGTGCCGGAAACGGATCGGTCCGCCGTCGTCCCGCACCACCCGCAGCCCACAGGCAAGCTTCCCGAGCGAACGCCCATGGCTGAGCGTCTCGACCGCGATCGGCCCGCCGACCAGCACCAACACGAACATGGCGATGGACAGCGCGGTCTGCGCCGCCTCGTCCAGAGAAGCGGTGGCGATCACCACGCCGGTCGTCACCACGAGGTAGGCGATCAACGCCACGGCCAGATCGAGCAGCACGGCAAGCGCCCTGCTGGGCAGCTTCGCCGGGCGCAACTCCAGCGCCACCGCCTCGCCCGTCACCAGCTCACTCACGCCGACCGTCCTTCCCCTGACCTGCCCTCGGAATGGCCAGTCTGCCAAGCTGAGGGCGCATCGCGCCGCAGTACGACAAGCTGACGTCCAACGACGAGTCGCCGACGAACAGCCGGGGAGCAGGAAAGCAGATGGACCTCGACGTCTTCGTCACCGCCCACCGTGCCGAGTGGGACCGCCTCGACGCCCTGCTCGGACGCCAGCGCCGCCTCACCGGAGCCGAGGCGGACGAACTCGTCGCCCTGTACCAGCGCACCGCCACCCACTTGTCGCTGATCCAGTCCAGCGCGCCCGACCCCCAGCTGACCGGCCGGCTCAGCCAGCTCGTGGCACGCGCGCGTAGCGCGGTGACAGGCACACGACGCGCCTCCTGGCGCGACGTCACCCGCTTCCTCGCGTACGGCTTCCCGGCCGCGGTCTATCGAGCGCGCCACTGGTGGGTCCCCACGGCACTCCTGTCCACCCTCGTCGCGGCCCTCCTGGGCTGGTGGATAGGCACCCACCCCGAAGTGCAGGCCACCATCGCGGCCCCCGACGAACTGCGGGAGCTCACCCGCCCCGGCGGCCAGTACGAGACGTACTACTCCAGCCACCCCGCGGCCTCCTTCGCCGCCCAGGTCTGGACGAACAACGCCTGGGCAGCGGCCCTCTGCCTGATCCTGGGCGTCTTCCTGGGCCTCCCGGTCCTCTGGATCCTCTTCCAGAACATGCTCAACCTCGGAGTCGGCTTCGGCCTGATGTCCTCGGCAGGCCGCCTGGACACCTTCCTGGGCCTCGTCCTCCCGCACGGTCTGCTCGAACTGACGGCGGTCTTCGTGGCCGCCGGCACCGGACTGCGGCTCGGCTGGACCCTCATCGACCCGGGTCCCCGCACCCGCCGCTCAGCCCTCGCCGAGGAAGGCCGGGCCGCGATCGGCATGGCAATCGGCCTAGCCCTGGTCCTCTTCATATCCGGCGCCATCGAAGGCTTCGTCACCCCGTCGGGCCTGCCCACCTGGGCACGCATCACCATTGGCGTCGTCGCTGAACTGGCCTTCCTCGCCTACGTCTTTGTCCTCGGCGGTCGTGCCGCGCGCACCGGAGAGACAGGCGACCTCGAGACAGCCGAACGCAGCGCCACGGTTCCGACAGCCGCCTGATGTGCGGGCACGCCTCCTGAGCTGCTAGTCTCCTCTTCGCCCCACCGGAGCCGTTGACACGGAGCCGACGGGGAGGTAGATTCGAACAGTTGCCTGGAAGTGGATGAGAGTCCAGCCGGGCGAAGTGAGCATCTATCTGCTTCGGCGGAACATTGATTCCCGAGAAGCCTCTCCCGATGATTTCGGAAATGAGTGGCCGGTCAGTCCGGCCCGGAACTTCTGATAAAGTCGGAACCGCCGGAAAGGGAAACGCGAGAGCGGGAACCTGGAAAGCACCGAGGAAATCGGATCGGAAAGATCTGATAGAGTCGGAAACGCAAGACCGAAGGGAAAAGCCCGGAGGAAAGCCCGAGAGGGTGAGTACAAAGGAAGCGTCCGTTCCTTGAGAACTCAACAGCGTGCCAAAAATCAACGCCAGATATGTTGATACCCCGTCTCCAGCATCAGCTGGGGCGAGGTTCCTTTGAAAAAACACAGCGAGGACGCTGTGAACCGGGAGACTATTCCTCTCCTGGTTCCGCTCTCGTGGTGTTGCACCGGATGACCGGTAAACATTCACGGAGAGTTTGATCCTGGCTCAGGACGAACGCTGGCGGC